>CAJUAW010000012.1 GCA_910584605.1 uncultured Oscillospiraceae bacterium | reverse complement strand
CAAAACTACATTTTTTCCTCGGCGTTTTCTTTCATTTTATCATTGGCGCTGACAACTTTGTGGCCTGCAACCGGGTGGAGGAAATCAACAAAGAATAACAACAATTCCCCGCCCGAGGGCGGGGAATTTGAAAAAGTGGAGATTTTGGCTATGAAAACACTGCGCAGCACATTTGAAGAGAACTACCGGGCCGTCCCGGAGCCCTGCGGCAACAAACAGGGCGTGAAGACGCGCTACGTGTACATCGGCCTGTGGTACGTCTGGAACCTGTCTCCGGAGCGGACGCGGATGGCCAAGCGGCTGACCGGCACCGCCTGCCTGTTCAGCGTTCTGGTCTTTTTCGCGGGCGGACTTCTGAACACCCCCATGAATCACGACCGGTATGTGAGCATCTTTGGGATGCTCTCCATCGCCGCGCTGGTCTTTGAGGCCTTTGGCGCCGTTCAGTTTTGTCTCTCCAAGGAACGGATGACCAGTATGGATTTCCACGACATCCAGACCAAACTGCTGCTTGCGCCCCTTGCCCATGCCATCCTGCTGTTCTGCGCCGTCCTTGCAGCGATTTGGAACATGGTCCGCAGTGGCGGCTTCGGGTCCGCGGACGTCATCGCCCCCATGTGCTACGGCCTGTCCGGGCTTTTGTCGCTGCTGATGTTCCTCTCTTTCCGCTCCCTCCCTGTCCGGAAAGAGAAGAACCGGGATGCGGACATCAGCTCTTGACAAACTAGCAATCAGCGTGGTGCGCTTGCTCCACGCTGACTTTTGACATACTCTTTCCGTTTTCGCAACTAATTCTTCCAGCAGCAGTTTTGTTCTGGCACAAAAAGGCGAGCTCCGCGAGGCGCAGGCTGGAAGCACGTATCGTGGACGCCTGCACGAAAGACTGACACAGACAGCAAAAAGCACCGCACAGCCATTAGGCCGTGCGGTGCAAACATAGTAGTTTAAGATGTCTTTGCCGCAGATCCGATCGAAATACTGCCCCTGACAGTTCCCAAAGCGCCGTCCGGAGCCTGGAGGTACAGCTGATAGGTTCCGGGCTTTGCCGCCGGAGGTCCAACGGTAAAATCCGCAATACATTCCAGCGATTCGCCCGGCTGCCGCAGGTTATCCACAGACCAATAGGCCGCATCTTCCTGTCCGTCCTTAGCGAAAAAAACCTTTATTTGGTTTCCTGTTTTCACAGAAATACTGTACAGGATTTCGTCCCCCTCGGACAATGTGTATTCCCCCAGGCAGATCGTTTCTCCTGCTGCTACGGTCTTGAAGTCAACAGGGATCAGCTCCACATCAGTTGTATCATCCAGATCCTCCATATCCCCAAACAGCTCAGCCACTTCCGCTTCGGTCATATAGGCGGCGCCAGTGATATTTTCGTTCGCGTCCCGAGTGATTTTAATATTGATGGTCCCCTTCGGGTTCATATTCAGCGTATAGAAGGAGCCTTCCTTCCGGATATCCAGAAAGATATTGACCAGCTGTCCTTGATAATAATAGGTCTTTTCATCCACCATCGTGACGCCGACCGCCTCATATTCCGCCATCTGCGCCTCGGCCCATTCCTTTTCCTGTTTCGCTTTTAACTCGTCAAATTCGTCTCTCTTGCCCACCTTATCAAAAAGCATGGATTGAAATGCCCAGTTCCCATCTTCCAAAGCCCGATCCAGCCAAAGGTTCAGTTGCGTTTCGTCCATGCAGTCGGTCAAGATGGAGAAAAACGCTGTTTTCCCATCAACATACGCTTTTTCGGCGAAGCCAGTAAACAGAGCGGAATTTGCGTCAAGCCGACGCGCGGCGACAGAGAAGAACGCAAAGTCCCCATTCGCATAGAGCTTTTCAAGCCATTTCTTTTGCGTGCTTTCATCCAGCCGGGGGAACGTGATCTCAAACAGAGGCAAACTGCCGGCCTCGTAGTACCGCTCTATATCTGCGGAAGCTGTCCCCGTTTTTTCAGACCGCTCGGCACTTGCGGCGGGAGCGTGGGAGGTATCATCTTCCCGCCAGGTATTTTGCCACCAGTCATCTTCCCAGGGCTTGCCCTGCCATTCGTCCTGCCACAGGTCCTTCCAATCGTCCGGCAATTCATTAGAGGCGGTAACGCTTTGTGAAGTATAAATCCCTATCACACCGGAGCCTTTTCGCGTAACCCGAATCGTATTTGCTCCTGTGCCGTCTGTAAATGTGAACGTATTCCCATCTTCCTTGAAATTCTTCGGCTTGTAAATCTCGCCCCAATCGCCGTTGTCGGTAATGGTGGCGGTGGTATTTTTGAAATCATCTTGGGAGACCAACTGGAAATATCCACTGTCGGCAATGGCGTTTACCGAGCCGGAAAATCCCTCCGGTAAGATTAAAAAGACGGAAGCCATATTAAAATTGCCCACGATATTGCCGGATCGGATCAGGCCGCAGGTCAGATACCCGTTATCGGCTTTCAATTTCACATCACTGTAATCCACGTTGGGAAGATAGAGCTTGATTGTTTCATCATTTGTGTTCGTACTGGTTTTGCAGGCGATCGAAACCTTCCAGTCGCGGTTCTGCTGGCTGATGCGAACTGTATACACATCGCTGTTGTATTCAGCCGAAATCTGATTGTCCGCCGCCGCCAGCACATTTACAGCGGCGCTGCTGACATCCAGCGACAGCGCGGGCCTGCCGGCGGTGTCCGGTGCTGTGCCAGGCAGGGACGCCGCCTGAACATTCCCCGCTGTGTAAACCCCAACAAAGGCCGCTCCCAAAACGACACACAGTGTCAGCACGGCAGTCCATATCTTACCTGAGGTCGATTGTTCCTTAAACTTCATAATTGCACCCAACCTTTCTTTCAAAAGCTGTTTATTTTCGCTTAAAGTGACAGCCCCAAGATTTTCCTTGTATCTTCCCACGGCCGCCATAGCGTCAAGCAAGGTTTTCCCATAGTCCTGGGCGCTGCCGCTCCCCATTTTAGCGAGAACGGCTTCATCACAGGAAAATTCGCAAGCCCTGGTAATTTCCCGGCTCATGAGATGAACCAGCGGATTAAACCAATGCAGGCAGACGGTAATTTGAACCAGCCATTTATAGAACATATCCCGCCGTCTGTAGTGCGTCAGTTCATGCAGGACGATATAGTGGAAATCCTTTTCGGGAATATCCGCGCTGGGCAGTACAATACACGGATGGAAAAAGCCAATCAGCAGCGGGGAGGAAACCAACGGATTGACACATAACTCAACCGGCTTTTTGATGCCTGACTGCTCCGCAACAATAGAAAGCTGATCTAACCGCTCAATGTCAGAAACCGGAGTTAATCCAGCCTTGATATACCGTGCAAAGCCCTGATAGATTGTTATGTTCCGTATCAGCAGCCCCAGCGCGGCCACCAGCCACACCAGCCAGATGTGATTGATTAATAACACTCCAATATCTTGAAGCGGGTGGGCGGTTGTTGCATCATCCGCCGGACTATTCACCGTTTCATTGTGCTGGTCCGCCCCAACCGCGGGAGCAAGATCGCCTCCTGGAACGCTTTGCGGGGGCTGTTGCTGCGGCGATAAGGGAGCGGTCTGGGATATTGCCTGATCGACAGCCTGATAGGCCTTTCCCATCAGGCTTACTTCCGGCCCGAAGGGGAGCAGCAGCCGCACAACAACAACCAGCCAGATGTAATACTGCCATTGCCGGCTGATTTTGTCTTTCAAAAAACGTTTTCCCAAAAGCAGAGCCAGAATCAGCAGGCTGCCGGAAAAGGACATGGACAGGAAAGTTTTCAAAACCGCGTTCATTGCTGCCCTTTTCCTTTCTCCAGCAGCCGTTTCAATTCCTCATATTCCTCGTCTGCCAGGAGGTCGCCCATAATCAGATTGGAAACCAGACCTTTTGCGCTGCCCTCATAAATCTTGTCCAGGAAATTTTTGGTCTGCGCTGTCTGATATTCCGTCTCCGAAACAAGCGTGGTATATTCGTTGCGGCGTCCAATTTTTTTGGCGCTCAAAAAGCCCTTGTTCATCAGTCGCGACAAAAGTACAATCAGGGTGTTCTTCTGACACGGCTTGCCTTTTGCCGCCAGCCCGTCCATGATATAGGGAAACAATGTCACCTCCGACTGGTTCCCCCATACGATTTTCATAATTTCCAGTTCGGCGTCGGAAATTTGCTGTACCATGTGTTCATCCCCCTTATGTATAACACCTTGTTGGCGATTAAAATATAACACGATGTTGTCCTTTTGTCAAGACAGTTTTCCCAAAAAACAGGGGGATAAGAATATCCGACAGTTGCCCCCTGATTATTTCTTCATTTCCTGTACAATCTTCTCTGACATGGTTTGCTCTCTCCTCTCGGAATGGTGTGTCGCGACTTCATTCTGCCAGAGGGCTGCAAACTATGTCTCTTTTTGTTTTTACGAACCTTATTCTACCTGATCCATTGTTGACAATATAGAGACGAACCGTGCAATTATTGTGAGGGCGCCCCTGCCAGTTGATATGAAAGCATTTTGATATTTTAGCTATTGCATTGATATATGGGAGACAGATCTTGAGATATAATAAATAAAAAAGGAGGGGACGGCGATGTTTCAGCCAGATAGCTTTCTCATACGAGTTCTGACAAAGGTGTGCGACCTGCTGTTTCTGAATATCGTGTTTGTTTTCTCCTGCGCCACAGTCGTGTTTTCAGGGGTGGCGGCCGTGTCGCTGTACGCCGTGACGCTGAAAATGATGCGGGGGCAGGACTGTGCGCCGGTCAAAGATTTCCTCCGGGGACTGCGGGAAAACTTCCTGTCCTCCTTTCCGGCCACGCTTCTGCTGTTCGCGGACGTGACCCTCTTGGCGGTCCTCCATGCTGTGCTCTATGCCGGAACGCTGCTCATGCCGCCAACTCTGTTCGTTCTGCTGACCATCATCGCTGTTTTTCTGACAGCCCTGTTGGCTTGGCTGTTTCCCCTGCTGGCTCGCTTCCAGAATACATTCCCGCAGCATTTTGGAAACGCTGCCAAGCTGGCTCTGGTCAATTTGCCAGTCACATTTCTGATGACCGCAGTCGATTTGCTGCCCCTTCTGCTCAGCATTTTCATTCCTGCTCTGCTTGGGGTGGTCTTCGCATTCTGGCTGCTGTTCGGCTTTGCGGCGGGGGCCTGGGTGAACTCCTTCTATCTGAACCGATGCTTTGAGGCTTTACATAAAGGAGGCTGAGATAACATGGACGGGATACTCTCTTACAAGGGGTACAGCCTGGTCTTTGAGGACGGCTTCGACGGCCCGGCGCTGGACCAGAGCCGCTGGAACGTGGAGCTGCACCCGCCAGGCTGGGTCAACGAGGAGCTTCAGGAGTACGTGGACTCCAGGGACACTATCACCCTGGAGGACAGCAAGCTGCTGATCCGCCCGGTCAAAACGGTCCATAGAGACGGCAGCGTCTCCTACACCTCCGGGCGGATCTCCACACAGCACAAGTACGACTTCACCTACGGACTGTTTGAGGCCCGGCTGAAGGTGCCCCAAGGGAAGGGCTATCTGCCCGCCTTCTGGCTGATGACCACCGACGAAGACCGGTACGGTCAGTGGCCGGAGTGCGGGGAGATCGACATCATGGAGATCCTGGGGGATCGGACCAAGACAAACCACGGAACCATCCACTACGGCCTGCCCCACCAGCAGAGCCAGGGGACGGTGACCTTGGACAGGGGGGACTTTTCGGAGGAGTTTCACGACTTCGCGCTCCTCTGGGAGCCGGGACGGCTGCGCTGGTATGTGGACAGCCGGCAGTTTTACGAGACAAGCCAGTGGCGCTCCGCCGGGCAGGACGGGCAGAAAAAGCCCTTCCCCGCCCCCTTTGACCACGACATGTATGTCATCCTGAACCTGGCCGTGGGCGGAAACTGGGTGGGCTATCCCGACGAGACGACCGATTTTGAACACACCGCATTTGAAGTGGACTATGTGCGGATCTATCAAAAGAAACCATAATTTTTGGAGGTGGAAGCCATGGAACAGATTCGCTTTTTAGATGATGGCGGGACCTTTGCGCTGAACAATCCCGAGGCGGTCAGCTATCTCTATTTTCCCCTGGCCAGCGAGACCGGGCTGAAAAGCGCCATTACCCCGAGTCTGGGCGGGGACAGCAAGCTGGACCAGGAGACCTTTCTCCTGGAGCCGGTGAGCGCGGAACATCTTCACGCCAGCCGCAGCACCCGGAACTTCTGGTGTGTCACGGAGGAAGGCTGCTGGTCGGCTGCGGGAGGATCGGCGGAACAGGAGGCGGAACGCTTCACCAGCCGCCAGGACGAGAGCGTTCTGACCGCCGGTCTGATGTGGCAGACGGTGTGCCGCGAGTCGAAGCAGTTTGCGCTCAAGGCGGAGATCACCTCCTTTGTTCCGCCCCGGGACAATGTGGAGATCATGGAGGTACAGATTACCAACACAGGAACCGCTCCCCGGAGGGTGACGGGAATGGCGGCAATCCCCATCTATGGCCGGAGCGCGGACAATATCCGGGACCACCGGAACGTGACCTCCATGCTCCACCGCATCCGAACGACAGAGCATGGGGTGCTTGTGAAGCCCACCATGTCCTTTGACGAGCGGGGCCACCGGCGCAATGAGACGGTCTACTATGTGCTGGGCTGTACCGGAAGCGGCGGCGCGCCGGAGGCGTTTTACCCCACGGTGGAGGAGTGGATCGGGGAGGGCGGCGCCTATACCCACCCCCGTGCGGTCTGGGAGGGCCGTCCGGGCCGGAGCTCTGGCTGCGAAGCCGCTGGGCGGGAAGCCATGGGGGCATTCCGCTTTGCCCCGGTTACCCTGGAGCCTGGACAGCGGGTGGAGTACATCGTCCTTCTGGGAGCGGAGACCAGCGAGGAGGCCGTTCTGAAGACCTTCCAGGCATACGATACCGCCGCCAAGGTGAGGGAAGCTTTGAAAGCGGCAGGGGCCTACTGGCAGGAACAGGTGAATGTCCGCTATCACACGGGGAACCCCGACTTCGACCGCTGGATGCGGTGGGTCAGCTTTCAGCCCTTCCTGCGCAGGCTCTACGGCTGTTCCTTCCTGCCCCACCACGACTATGGCCGGGGGGGACGGGGCTGGCGGGACCTGTGGCAGGACTGCCTGTCCCTGCTGCTGATGGACCCCCGGAACGTGGGGGCCATGATTGAGAAAAACTTCGGCGGCGTCCGGGTGGACGGCACCAACGCCACCATCATCGGCGCCGGGGACGGAAACTTTATCGCTGACCGCAACGGCATCGTCCGGGTGTGGATGGACCACGCCCTCTGGCCCCAGATCACCACAAAGCTGTACATTGACCAGACCGGGGACATGGATATTTTGCGCCGGGAGGTCCCCTATTTCAAGGACCGGCAGGTCATGCGGGGGGAGGCGTCCGACCCCAAGTGGAGTGAGGAGGAGGGGGCCCTCCAGCGCACAGCCGGGGGCGAGGTCTACCGGGGCAGCATTCTGGAGCACCTCCTGATCCAACAGCTCGCCGCCTTCTATGACGTGGGGGAGCACAACATCTTCCGCCTCCGGGGGGCGGACTGGAACGATGCCCTGGATATGGCGGAGGAGCGGGGGGAGAGCGTGGCCTTCACCTGTGCCTACGCGGGAAATCTGCTGGACCTGGCCGGGCTCCTGCGGCAGTTGGCCGAGCGGCAAGATACCGTCGAACTGCTGGCGGAACTACAGGAACTGCTGGTGGACGGCCCGGAGGTCTATGAGGATGTCCCCCACAAAACAGCGGTCCTGGAACGGTACGCCCGGCGCTGTATCCATGAGGTCAGCGGGCAAACCATCACGGTTTCCCTCGCGGCCCTGGCGGAGAATCTGGAGGGCAAGGCCCGCTGGCTGATGGCACACATCCGCCGTCAGGAGTGGATCAGAGACGGGGAGAGCGGCTGGTTCAACAGCTACTATGACAACCACGGCCGCCCGGTAGAGGGGATTCAGCCTGACGGCAGCGTTCGAATGATGCTCACCGGGCAGGTGTTCGCCATTATGAGCGGAACGGCCACCGAGGAACAGACGAAGGCCATCACCCGGAGCGCAGACCGGTACCTCTATCAGAAAAAGACCGGCGGCTACCGGCTGAACACGGACTTCCGCGAGCTGAAAATGGATATGGGCCGGATGTTCGGCTTTGCTTACGGGGAAAAAGAGAACGGGGCAGTCTTTTCCCATATGACAGTGATGTACGCCAACGCCCTCTACCGCCGGGGCTTTGTCCGGGAGGGGTACAAGGCCCTCCAGACCCTGGCGGACACCGCCATGGACTTCCAGACCAGCAAAATTTATCCCGGCATCCCGGAGTATTTCAACGGGGAGGGCCGGGGGATGTACCACTACCTCACCGGCGCGGCCAGCTGGTATATGCTGACGGTCATCACCCAGGCGTTTGGCGTCCGGGGGGAGGGCGGAGACCTGGTCATCGAGCCCAAGCTGGTGCGGGAGCAGTTTGACGGAAACGGCGAGGCGGCCATCGACTTCTCCTTCGCCGGGAAGCAGTTCCGCGCGGTGATCGTCAACCCGGCAGGGAAGGATTTTGGAGAATATCGCGCCGCCAGAACGGTGCTCAGCCGGGAGGCCATCAGCGTCCTGCCGGAGCGCGGGAATACCATCAGAATCGAATTGACATAAGGAGGCGTTATCACCATGCGGTATGGATATTTTGACGAACAGGCCAGGGAGTATGTCATCACCCGGCCCGACACCCCCGCCCCCTGGGCCAACTATCTGGGCTCCCCGGAGTACGGGGCGCTGATCTCCAACAACGCCGGGGGCTACAGCTTTGTCCGCTCCGGGGCCAACGGGAGAATTTTGCGCTATGTGTTCAACCAGTTTGACCAGCCGGGGCGGTACCTCTACCTGCGGGACAACGAGGACGGAGACTTCTGGTCCGCCTCCTGGCAGCCGGTGGGCAAGGATTTGGAGACTTATCAAAGCCAATGCCGCCACGGGACGGGCTACACCAAAATGCTGGCCGATTACAGCGGCATCCACAGCGAGGCGGTGTACTATGTCCCCCTGGACGCCTCCCACGAGGTCTGGCTGCTGTCTGTGACCAACCGCTCGGAGCGGCGGCGGGAGCTGACCCTGACAGGCTACGCCGAGTTCACCAGCAACGGCAACTATGAACAGGACCAGGTGAATTTGCAGTATTCCCAGTTTATCACTCGGACCCTGTTCGACCGGAACCGCATCCGCCAGCAGATTCACGGCAACCTGGACGCCCAGGACTGCGATGTGGATGACAAGCGGGTTGTTGAACGGTTTTTGGGCCTGGCCGGGGCTGAGGTATCCTCCTGCTGCGGGGACAAGGCGGAGTTTTTAGGCCCTTACCGGGGCTATGGCAATCCTGTGGGCGTGGAGCGGGGCAACCTGGGCGGAGAACTCAACTACAACGGCAACAGCTGCGGGGCTCTGTCCGCTGTTGTGACGCTGGAGCCGGGGGAGAGCCGGACCGTCGCCTTCCTTCTGGGGGAGAAATCCAACCGGAACAGCGCTGCCCTGCTGGACGCCTATCAGGACCCGGCGTCGGTGTGCGCCCAGGAGCTGGAGGCGCTCACCGCCCACTGGCACGGCAAGCTGTCCCATTTCCAGGTCAAAACCCCCTGTCCCGAATTCGACGCCATGATTAACACCTGGAACGCCTATAACAGCTTTATCACCTTCACCTGGTCCCGGGCCGCCTCCTTCTTCTACTGCGGCCTGCGCAACGGCTACGGCTACCGGGACACGGTGCAGGACATTCAGGGTATCATCCACCTGGAGCCGGAGGCGGCAGGGGAAAAGCTGCGGTTCATGCTCTCCGCCCAGGTGGACCACGGCGGCGGACTGCCCCTGGTGAAGTTCACCCACAGCCCCGGCCGCGAGGACACCCCGGAGGATGCGTCCTATGTCCAGGAGACCGGCCACCCCGCCTACCGGGCGGACGACGCCCTGTGGCTCTTCCCCACCGTCTACAAGTACATCGCCGAGACGGGGAACACCGCCTTTTTGGACGAGGTGATCCCCTACGCCAACCGGGACGAGGGGACTGTGTACGACCATCTGAAGCGGGCGTTGGACTTCTCCATGAAGCACTTAGGCCCCCACGGGATGCCCGCCGGACTTCACGCCGACTGGAACGACTGCCTGCGCCTGGGGGCGGAGGGGGAGTCCTCCTTTGTGGCCTTCCAGTTCTACTACGCCTTTACCGTCCTGCGGGAGTTTGCCGCCTGCGAGAAGGACAGCGGCTATCTGGCCTGGCTGGAGCGGGAGCAGGGAAAACTCAAAACCTTGCTCAACGACCTGTGCTGGGATGGAGACCGGTTTATCCGGGGCTTTACTCAAGCCGGCGAGGTCATCGGAAACCACCGCGCCCCGGAGGCCAATCTGTGGCTCAATCCCCAGAGCTGGGCGGTGATCAGCGGCCTGGCGGACGAAAAACAGGCCGGGCTGGCCATGGACAACGTCTATAACCGGCTGAACACGGAGTACGGCGCCATTTTGATGGACCCGCCCTACCACGCCCACGCCTTCGACGGGGCGCTGGCCGTGATCTACAACGCCGGGGTGAAGGAGAACGCCGGGGTCTTCTCCCAGTCCCAGGGCTGGCTGATTCTGGCGGAGGCCCTGATGGGCCGGGGAGACCGGGCCTTCACCTACTTTAAGGAGAACGCCCCCTCCATGCAGAACGACCGGGCCGAGATACGCAAGATCGAGCCCTACTGCTACGGCCAGTTTACCGAGGGCAAGGCCAGCCCCCACGCCGGGCGGTCCCACGTCCACTGGCTCACCGGGACAGCTTCCACCGTCATGGTGGGGTGCGTGGAGGGCATTCTGGGGATGCGGCCCGACCTGGGGGGCATCAAAATAGCGCCCTCCATCCCGAAGGAGTGGAAGACGCTGGAAATCTGGAAGGAGTTCAGGGGGAAAAAGCTTCATATCCAGGTGGAGAACCCGGAGGGGAAGGAATCGGGTTGTGCAGCGCTCACGGTAAACGGAGTGGAGTTGTCCGGGAATTACGTGCCGGAGGAGCTGCTCACCGAGACCACCGAAATCGTTCTGACTATGTAGCATCCTCCCGGTTCACATTCCAGTTGTTCAGATAATTCTGCTTCCGGTAGGCTTTGGGGGTCATCCCCGTTTGGGAGCGGAAATGCTGGATGAAGTGGCTCTGGGAGGAGTAGGACAACATGACGGCGATCTCCACAAAGTCGTAATTGCTGAACCGGAGGAGGTTTTTCGCCATATCAATTTTCCGCTGGCGGATGTACTCGCTCACCGAGATGCCCGTCTCCTGCTTGAAAATCCGGGACAGGTGGGTGGGAGAGATGCCGATAGACTCGGCCAGCTCGTTGACGGTGATCCGGTCCATGATGTGGACATAGATGTAGTCGATGGCCTGGGCCACCTGTTTGGAGGAGGCGATGTTCTTCCGCAGATGCCGCATCCGGCACACGAAGTCCAGCGCCATTTGGTCGTGGACATAGACGATCTCGGCCATGTTGGTACAGCAGTCCATCCGCCGGATGTACTCGTCGCTCAGGCCGAAGGCCT
Source organism: uncultured Oscillospiraceae bacterium (assembly GCA_910584605.1). Lineage (GTDB taxonomy): Bacteria > Bacillota > Clostridia > Oscillospirales > Oscillospiraceae > Lawsonibacter. Next base: position 25,281 of record CAJUAW010000012.1, on the reverse strand, counting down.
CCTCCAGGGGCATACCACCCTCCATGCAGAAGCGGGTAATCATAGCGGCGGTGACCACAAAGTGGTAGCGCAGATTGGTCACCGGATTGTCGGAGAGCTTGCCCGCCCCCTCCATGTTCTCAAAGGCACCCCGGCTGCAATTGTCCTGCACCGCGTCGATCAGCCCCGCCGCCACCGAGCGGTAAAAAAGGAACTCCTCCCCCGGCTCCCGGTGGCTGGTGACCGCGTTTTCTTCCTCCAGCAGAACGGGCTGCCAGATCGGTTCGACATTCATACAAAGGGCCTCCCTCCAATTTTGCCCCGAATATATCACAGCTCTGCCCTTTTATCAAGATATGCCGGATATTTTTGTGGAATTTATCAGCAGAAAAATTTTTGCCGGCCGGGAAATATGTTATGAATCTGATATTTGCACTCTTGATTTAATATACCGAGACAGGCTCTAAATCTATAATAAACATCAGTACGGCAGTCCCATGGGCTGCGCAAATGAAGAAGGAGGAGTGGAACATGAGAAAAAAGAGAATTTTGAGCCTGGCGCTGGCGTCTGTGACGGCGCTGGGGCTGCTCAGCAGCTGCGGCGGCGGCAGTGGCGGCGGCCTGCTCAGCGGCGTGCAGGCCAGCGACGGCGGCAAGATCCTGAACATCTACGTGTGGAACGAGGAGTTCCAGGGCAAGTTCAACGAGAATTACCCCCAGGTGGAGCGGCTCTCGGACGACAAATCCATCGCCTATCTGAAGGACGGCACCGAGGTCCACTGGATTGTCAACCCCACCCAGGACGGCGTCTACCAGCAGAAGCTGGATGAGGCGCTGCTCAAGCAGGGCCGGGCGGCCGCCGACGACCGGATCGACATGTTCCTGGTGGAGGCGGACTACGCCCTGAAATACGTCGACCCGGAGGTCAATGTGGCGCTCCCCATCTCCCAGCTGGGGATCACCGACGCGGACATCGCCAACCAGTACCGCTACACCCTGGAGGCCATGACCGGCTCTGACGGTGAGATCAGGGGATTGAGCTACCAGGCCACCCCCGGCATGCTGGTCTACCGCCGCTCCATCGCCAAGGCCGTCCTAGGCACTGACGACCCGGAGACCGTAGGCGCCGCCGTGGCCGACTGGGATAAGTTTTACGAGACGGCGGAGCGGATGAAGGCCGCCGGCTATTACATGTACTCCGGCCGGGCGGACACCGCCCGGGTGTATTCCAACAACGTCTCCGCCCCCTGGGTGAAGAACGACAAGACCGTGGTGGTGGACCCCAACATGATGAACTGGGTGGACCGCTCCATGGAGGACATTGAGAGCGGCATCAGCCACAACGTGCCGGGCCAGTGGAACGACGAGTGGAACAAGGACATGGGCCCCGACTCCAAGGTGTTCTGTTTCTTCCTCCCCGCCTGGGGTCTGGATGTGTGTATCGCTCCCAACGTGAAGGATACCGACGCCGCCCAGGATTGGGCCGTCTGCCCCAGCCCCCAGAGCTTCTTCTGGGGCGGCACCTGGCTGGTGGCCGCCAACGGCACCGATAACGCCTCCCAGGTCAGAGATATCATGCTGACCATGACCGCTGACCGGGACCTCCTGCGCACCCTGGCCATGAACTACGGCGAGATGAGCAACGACCAGCCTCTGATGGAGGAGCTGGCTCAGTCTCCCGACTTCGGCATCGAGCTGCTGGGCGGACAGAACTACATCGGCGTGCTGTCCGATGTGGCGGCCACAGTGGATCTGTCCAACATCTCCTCCTATGACCAGGGCTGTGTGGAGGAGTTCCAAAACACCTTTGGCGATTACTTCAACGGCGTCATCAGCCTGGACAAGGCCAAGGACAACTTTGAGATGGCCATCACCGAGCGCTACCCCTGGCTGGTGGGCGGCGGCGTGCTTTGGCCGTAAACCGCTGTGAAAGGAGGACTTCTGATGAAAAACGAGAATCGAATCAAAAGCGTCAGCTACGCCAAATGGGGATATATTTTTATCCTCCCCTTCTTTTTAAGCTATGCCATCTTCTCGCTCATCCCGTTGGCGGACACCATCCGCAACAGCTTCTATGAGTACTACGCCTTCGGCCTGAAGACCGTGGGCCCCAACTGGACCGGGCTGTCCAACTACACCTCCCTGCTCTCCTCCGACCTGCCCAAGTACGCCTGGAACACCTTTGTCATGTGGATTCTGGGCTTTGTACCCCAGATTATCGTGGCGCTGGTGCTGGCCTCCTGGTTTACCGACGCCCGGCTGAAAATCCGGGGCAAGCAGTTCTTCAAGGTGGTCATCTACCTGCCCAACCTGATTATGGCCTCCGCCTTCGCCATGCTGTTCTTCGCCCTGTTCTCCAACGCCGGACCCGTCAACAGCATCCTGCTGCGCATGGGTGTGGTGGGTGAGGCCATCCGGTTTATGGAGTCCACCCTGGGCGCCCGCACCCTGGTAGGGCTGATGAACTTCCTCATGTGGTTCGGCAACACCACCATTATGCTGATGGCGGCGATTATGGGCATCAACCCCTCCATCTTTGAGGCGGCGGAGCTGGACGGCTGCACCCATCTCCAGAAATTTTTCAAGATTACCTTGCCCCAGATCAAGCCGCTGCTGACCTACACCCTGATCACCTCCCTCATCGGCGGCCTGCAGATGTTCGACGTGCCCCAGATCCTCACCGGCGGCAAGGGCGCCCCTGACCGCACCACCATGACGCTGATTATGTACCTGAATAAACACCTCCAGGCCAAAAACTACGGCATCGCCGGCGCGCTGTCCGTCTTCCTGTTTATCATCAGCGCCATTCTCTGCTGGTTCGTCTTTAAGATGAACACCGACTCCGACCCGGACGGCTCCAAGTCCGCGGCCAAGCGCGCCAAGAAAGGGGGCAAAGCGTAATGGAGAACAAAAAATCCAGCGGACGAACCATTCTGGCCCATGTGGTGCTGATTATTCTGGCGTTTCTGTGTCTGTTCTTCTTCTACATCCTGATTGTCAACGCCACCCGCTCCCATGCGCAGCTCCAGCTGGGCTTCTCCGCCCTGCCCGGCTCCAGCCTGCTCACCAACTTCAAAAGCGTCATCAACGACCCGGCTATCCCCATCCTGAAGGGCATCCAGAACAGCTTGATTGTCTCCGGCTGCTGCGCCGCCATCGTGACCTACTTCTCCGCCCTGACGGCCTACGGCATCTACGCCTACGACTTCAAGCTGAAGCGCGCCGCCTTCACCTTCATCATGGCCATCCTGGTCATGCCCACCCAGGTGACGGCCCTGGGCTTCCTGCGGCTGATTACCGGCATGGGGCTGGACGACTCCCTGCTTCCCCTGATTATCCCCTCCATCGCCTCCCCCGCCGTGTTCTACTTCATGCACAGCTATATGCAGTCCTCTCTGCCCAAGGAGCTGATTGAGGCGGCCCGGATCGACGGCTCTCAGGAGTTCGGCACCTTCAACCGCATTGTCCTGCCCATCATGAAGCCCGCCATTGCGGTGCAGGCCATTTTCACCTTTGTAGGCTCCTGGAATAACTACTTCGTTCCCGCGCTGGTGATTACCTCCAAGAGCAAGCAGACCCTGCCCATCATGATCGCCACCCTCCGGGGCGCGGACTACATGAACTTCGATATGGGCAAAATTTACATGATGATTACCATCGCCATTGTACCGATCATTGTGATTTACCTGCTTCTGTCCAAGTTTATTGTGGAGGGCGTCACCCTGGGCGGCGTCAAGGAATAAATCAGAAAGCGCCGTCGGCCGACGGCGCTTTTTTCAAGGAGGAATTTTTATGGAAAAATGGATTCGCGCCCGTTATCAGCCCAATCTGCCCTTAGAAGGCGACCGCCGTGTGACAGCCAGTCCGGAGCACATCGCCCTGTCCCGGCAGGCCGCGCAGGAGGGGGCGGTGCTGCTGAAAAACAACGGAAATCTGCTTCCGCTGGCTCCCGATACCCGGGTGGCCCTGTTCGGCAAGGGCAGCTTCGACTATGTGAAGGGCGGCGGCGGCAGCGGGGATGTGACCGCGGCCTATGTCAAAAACCTGTATGACGGCCTGAAGGAGGAGGGCGTATCCCTCTATGAGTCCCTGTCCGATTTTTACCGGGACTATGTGGCGAAGCGGTATGAGGCGGGGGACGTTCCCGGCCTGATGGCCGAGCCGGCGCTGCCCCAGGACCTGGTGGATGCTGCCCGGGGAAATGCGGACGTGGCCGTGATCGTCCTCAGCCGCTTCTCCGGAGAGGGCTGGGACCGGGAGCCGGTCTTTTATCAGGAGCCGGACTACCCCTGGCCCGACGAGCTGAGTATGCCCCGAAAGGCCAAAGACATCTTTCCCAGGGGGGACTACTACCTCACCGGGGAAGAACAGCGCATGGTAAACCAGGTCTGCGCCGCCTTTGACAAGGTGGCGGTGGTGCTCAATGTGGGCGGCGTGGTGGACGTGTCCTGGTTCTGTGAGGACGACCGCATTTCCTCCGCTCTGCTGGCCTATCAGGGCGGCATGGAGGGGGGCGCGGCCATGGCCGCCCTGCTCACGGGAAAAGCCAATCCCTGCGGCAAGCTGACCGACACCTTTGCCCGGGACTTGCCCGACTACCCCTCCACCGCCCGCTTCCATGACTCCCCCCACTATGTGGAGTACAGCGAGGATATCTATGTGGGCTACCGGTATTTTGAGACCATCCCGGGAGCGGCGGAGCGGGTGTGTTACCCCTTCGGCTTCGGCCTGTCCTACACCAGCTTTGCCCTGGAGACGGCGGGGACCGAGGCGGAAAACGGCAGAATCAGGGTGGACGTCCAGGTGACCAACACCGGAACTTGTCCGGGGAAAGAGGTGGTCCAGCTCTATTATGCAGCCCCCTGGGGGCTGCTCCAGAAGCCGAAGCGCTGTCTGGCGGCCTTCCAGAAAACAAAGCTCCTGGAGCCGGGCGAGAGCCAGACGGTGAAGCTGGCCTTCGCCGTCTCGGACATGGCCAGCTTCGATGATTTGGGGAAGATCGCCCCCTCCGCCTGGGTGCTGGAGAAAGGGCGGTATACTCTGTATGCGGGGACCTCTGTGCGGGACGCCGGGGAGTTGGGCTGGGCCTGGGAGCAGAAGGAGACCGAGGTGGTCCGTCCATGTGGGGATGTCCTGGCTCCCTCCCACCTGGCCGAACGCCTGTTGGCAGACGGAAGCTATGAGAAGCTGCCCGCCGCCCCGGCGGTGGACACCAATGCCAACCTGTTCCAGCCCCTCACCGCAGCTCAGTCGGAGGCGGTGGCCCCCGCCGCGCCTGGCCGGGGGCGCTGGATGCTGACTCAGCCCTTTGCCGAAGGAGCACAGCCCCTGTCCGCCGTGGCGGAAGGCAGGCTGAGTTTGGATGACTTTATAGACCAGCTCAGCGATAGCGGCCTCATTCATCTGCTGGGCGGACAGCCCAATGTGGGAGTGTCCAACACCTTTGGCCTGGGCAATCTCCCGGAGTACGGCGTGCCCAACCTGACCACCGCCGATGGCCCCGCCGGTCTGCGCGTCCAGCCCGAGGTGGGCGTCCGCACCACCGCCTGGCCCTGCGCCACCCTGCTGGCCGCTGCTTGGGACCCGGAGCTGACAGCCAAAGTGGGAGCTGCCGCCGCCGCAGAGGTGAAGGAAAACAACATCTCCGTCTGGCTGGCTCCGGCGGTGAATATCCATAGAAATCCCCTGTGCGGCCGGAATTTTGAATACTGGTCGGAGGACCCCCTGCTCACCGGCAGGCTGGCCGGAGCCATGGTGCGGGGTATCCAGTCCCAGCATATTGCCGCCACCGTGAAGCACTTCGCCTGCAACAACAAGGAGACCAACCGGAAATACAGCGACTCCCGCCTGTCCCAGCGGGCCCTGCGGGAGATTTATCTGCGGGCCTTTGAGCTGATTGTCCGAGAGGAGCAGCCCTGGGCTATTATGAGCTCCTACAATGTCATCAATGGCCGCCGGGCCTCGGAGAGCCGGGAATTGCTGACGGACATCCTGCGGGATGAGTGGGGCTACACCGGTCTGGTGATGTCCGACTGGTGGACCCGTGGGGAGCACTACAAGGAGCTCCTGGCCGGCAACGACCTGAAAATGGCCAACGGTTACCCTGAACGAGTGGAGGAGGCCATGAAACGGGGGGCGGTCAACCGGAGCGACTTGGAGACCTGTGCCAGAAGAGTGTTGGAGCTGATGCTGAAAATCGACTAAGCAGTTCATCCAGTCATAATCCAGTCATAAAAGTGTGCAGACTTTAATGATTAAAGTCTGCACATTGCTTTTGCTAGCTTGACTGAAAGAAGCCGCGCCTGCAGCATCCCGCTGCGTCCGAATCAGCGGAATTCGGGGTGGAGATACAGAGAAGAATTGGAATCTAAAAAATGTAGGGAACTTGATAAACATCCGCCAATTCTTTTAGATCCCGCAGGGTAGATGGAGGTAGCTCAATACCATGTTGGAGTGCCGCTTTCTCGCAGGCCAGTTCCGGCTCTCCGGGAACGGAAACCCCCGGGGACCCCTGGGCGGGCCGGGAATTTTTCAAGATATCGAGAAAGGCATCCACTCGAATCTTAAAGGTCTCAAGGGAGCAGAAGCGTGCAATGTCAATAGCGCCCATAAAATAACCGCCATTGCTGGGTAGATTGGGCCGGTCAAAAAATTTAGGCAGATTCATGTCCATATCTGCGCCGCTCAGAGCAAAAGACAGCAGCGACACCACAAGTCCCAGGCCGTAGCCCTTATACCCCCCAAAGGGGACCAGGGAACCCCCATCCGCTTCTGCGGCGGAGGTGGTAGGGACTCCATTCCGGTCCAGCGCCCAGCCCAGTGGGATAGAGGTATGTTCTTTTAACGCCAGGGATATCTTCCCTTTGGCCACCGTACTGGTAGCCATATCCAGGACCAGGTCCGGGTGCCGGCGCGCAGGGATTGCAATGGAGATGGGATTAGTCCCCAGCAGGGGCTCCGCCCCGCCGACAGGGGAAACAAGAGGAGATGTGTTGGTAAGGCTCACGCCGATCATCCCGGCCTTGGCCGCCTTCATGGGGTAGTAGGCGCCCAAACCGTAGTGGCAGCCGTTGTGAACGGAGGCAAAACACGCACCGGACTGTTTTGCCTGCTGGATACAGCGGTCCATGACCTGGTTGGCAGCCACTGCACCCATGGCAAACTTGGCGTCCACCACCAGCGTGGAAGGTGAGGTCAAGGTGAACTCCATAGTATCCCCGTTGGTGAGCGTTCCCAGAGACATGCGTTTGCAATAGTCCCGCATATGGGTAAGGCCATGGGTCCGTACTCCGCGCAGCTCGGCAGCAAGCAAGGTGTCGGTGCAGACTTGGGCGTTCTCTGGAGAAAGGCCAGCCTTTTCCCAGATCTGGATGCAAAAGCTGCGAACAGTTTCGATTGGATAGTTTGCCATTGACGATACCTTCTTTCCATATGTGTTGCGGAGGATGGAACTCGAACGCTGTATTCATACTCTCTAACGACCATCTAGGCGGACCGTTTGCCGTCAGCTGCCGCGCCTGGGCTTTGTCCCTCCGGCATGCTGCCAGGTTCCTACTCCAGAGATGCCCCCTCCCAAGTGGGGCCCACGGTGCGGCGGTAGCGGTCCAGATAGCAGCTGTTGATCATAGGAGGCAGAGGACTCCACTCAGCTTGGCGGCGTTCCAGTTCCTCTTGGCTCACCTCCAGGTCCAACGTCTTCTTGTAGAGGTCGATGCTGATCATGTCCCCATCCCGAACCAGGGCAATCGGGCCGCCCTCGGCGGCCTCGGGGGCCACATGTCCGATGCAGGGTCCCCGGCTGGCGCCGGAGAAGCGCCCATCGGTGACCAGGGCGCAGCTGTCTCCCAGGCCAAAGCCCATCAGAGTGGTGGTGGCGGCCAGCATCTCCCGCATACCGGGACCGCCCTTGGGGCCCTCATAGCGGATGACAATGACGTCTCCCTTTTGAATGTTCCCCCCACGGATGGCCAGGATGGCGTCCATCTCCCGATTGAAGACTCGAGCAGGGCCCCGGTGGACCCACATTTTCTTGTCCACTGCCGTGCGCTTCAGCCCCGAGCCGATGGGCGCCAGACTCCCTTTCAGCACAATCAACCCGCCCTGGGGAGCAACCGGGTTACTGGCGTGGTGGATGACCTCCTGGTTTAGGGTACCCGAGACATGCTCCAGCACCTCGGCCCAGGTCTGTCCGGTAACAGCCTTTTGGGTCAGGTCCAGGCGGTCGCCCAACTCCTTCATCACCGCAGGGACACCTCCGGCCATGTGCATATCCCAGAGAGTATACGTCCCAGATGGCTTGATGCAGGCAAGATAGGGGGTGGAGTCGCCAATCCGGTTGAACTCCTCCGGGTCCAAACGGAAGCCGAATGCTTTGGCGATGGCAGGGATATGGAGGAAGGTGTTGGTGGAGCCGCCGATGGCAGCACTGACCCGCATCATATTCTGGAAGCTGCCATAGGTGATGTAGTCTCGGGGACAGCGTTTTTCCGCCACCAGCCGCATGACCAGCTTTCCGCTCTCCCGGGCGCAGCGCAGCTTATTCGCCTGGGTGGCGTGGGTGGTGCCGTAGCCGGGGAGCGAGAGTCCCAATGGCTCCATCAGGCAGGACATAGTATTGGCGGTGCCCATCATGGGGCAGGAGCCCACGCCGCCGCAGACACACTGCTCCATTTCGTCGTACTCCTCCTGGGTAATCTGGCCGGCAGCCAGCTTTCCTCCCGCCTCCCGGACCTCCCAGGCTCCGCCGAAAGCACGGCCTTTGTAGGCGGAGGGCATCATGGGACCACCCGTGACAATCACACAGGGGATATTCAGCCGGCCGGCGGCAATGGCCATGGCGGGGACGATCTTGTCGCAGCTAGCCAGCATGACAAGACCATCCAGCCGCTGGCCCTCCGCCATGACCTCCACGCTGTCGGCAATGATCTCACGGCTGGGCAGAACAAAGCACATCCCCTTGTGCCCCTGGGTCTCGCCGTCACACAAGGAGATGGTGTTGAACTCGAAGGGCTGTCCCCCGGCGGCGATGATCCCCTCTTTCACGGCGGCGGACAACTCCCGCAGATGCTTGTGGCCGGGGTGCATCTCGTTCCAGGAATTGGCAATTCCGATAAAGGGTTTTTCCATCTCCTCCTTGCCGATACCCAGCGCATATAGAAGGGTACGGTTTCCGGCGTTGATGATACCGTCGGTCATCTCGCCATTGCGCAGCTTTTGGATCTTTTCTGGCATATGTAAGGACCACCTTTCGTTCTGTTGCGTAGTGTGTTCTGCAGTTCTTATCCATGTTTTTCGTCCAGCCGGCAAAAATTCCTTGGGCCAAGTCCCAATCCTGTTGTGCTTCCACCCCCACAGGGGGTGGAAATCACCAGTCCATCGTTCAAAGAGAACTACAAAAGTACAAAAGCACATTAGTACTGGGTCCAAGGTGCAGTCAGTGGGTCAGTAGCATTCGTAGCGTCCGATGGAGAACAGTTCGTCGTGCCCCGTGGCTTCCGCTTTGGTCAGCCGGCCTGAGGCGACCGCTAACAGCTCCTGATAAATGCTGTCGCCTGCCTGATCCAGAGTCATGGTACCGTCGATAATTTCCCCGGCATTCAAGTCAATGTCGTCCTCCATATTGTGGAAGGTTTGGCTGTTCCCGGTAATTTTAAGCACAGGGACTCCAGGAAAGCCGGTGGGGGTGCCCCGGCCAGTGGTAAAGGCAATGATCTGCGCCCCTCCTGCGGCCAGGCTTGTGGCAATGTCGGAGTCATCACCGGCTGCGGCCATGAGGAACAGCCCGGTTCGGTCAGGGCGCTGGGCGTAGTCCAGCACCCCAGTAAATTTGCGGCTGCCAGATTTGTGAATCCCGCCCAGGGCCTTTTCCGACACCGAACTGACACCCCCCTCAAAGTTGCCGGGCGTGACCAGGGCGGCCTGTTCGCTGGTGCGGGTGAAGTCCCGCGTCATGCGCTCCAGCACCGCTTCACAGTGGCTGAGTTCCTCTTTAATGCGCTGGTAGACCTCCGGTGTCTCACTGCGGCGGCGCATGATGTGCTCCGTCCCCAGCAACTCCGCCAGTTCGGAGAGAAAGGCGGTACCGCCCTGATCGATCAGGCGGTCCACCGCCAGCCCTAGCGCCGGATTGGCGGCAATGCCAGAGGTGGCGTCTGTCCCGCCGCACTTCAGGCCAAGCACCAGCTTGGAGACAGGGCAAGGTTCCCGCTGCCCCTGGGCAAGCAGGGCGGCAAATTCCCGGGCCATGCGCACCCCGGCCTGGACGGTCTTGAGGGTGCCGCCCTCCTGCTGGATGTTGAGATACCGAACCGGCTTTCCGCTCTGGGCAATCAGCCCGGCCAACTCCTGGGCCTGTACGCGCTCGCAGCCCAGCCCAATCACCAGGACAGCGCCGAAGTTGGGGTTTTTCCCAATACCAGCCAGGGTGTTGATGGTCTGCTGAAGATCCCGGCCGTGTTGGCCGCAGCCATTGATATGGGGGAAGGGGACCGCGCCGCCCACCTGATTAGCAATCAGTTTTACGGCGTGGTTGGCGCAGAAAACGGAGGGAATGACCGCAATATGGTTGCGGATGCCGAAGGAGCCGTCAGGGCGGCGAAATCCGAATATCTGATCCATTACAGCATCCCCTCCCGTCCTCTGACATCGTCCAGATTGTGGATATGGACCCACTCTCCTTTTTTGACAGCCCGGAGAGAGTAGCCAATGATCTCTCCATATTTGAGGAAATCTGTGTGGGCGGGCAGATCAGCTAGGGCAATTTTGTGGCAGAAGCTAATATCCTCCAGGCAAGGGACCTGCACCTGGCCGCAGACTGCGGTATCGCCCTGTTTGGCCTCCTCCAGCAGAACGCCCACATTGTCCTGCGGAGACAGGATCAACATACGTTTCATTGCCATTGTGTGAACCTCCTTAAACAAGCTGGAACCGCTTCCGCTTTTGAGCCGGGAAGCGTTGAGTACAGGCGCTTACTCCTCTTCCTTCAGCGTCTTCCCAGCGGCAGTGTCGCGGATCATGCGAATAATAGTAAACAAGAGGGAAAATACAGTAAACGCCAGGATCACAAGACAGATAGGCCGGCAGATGAACTGGAAGAAGTTCCCCTTAGTGGGGATCAGGCCCCGGCGCAGATTAGACTCGGTGATGCTGCCCAGGATTAAGCCCAGCAGGATGGGCGTCATGGGGATGCCGAACCGAGTGAGGAAATAGCCGAGGAAACCGAAGAAGATCATACATGCCACGTCAAACATGCTGGAGTTGGCCGCATAGGCGCCGATGCAGCACAGGCCGAAGATAATAGGCTGAAGGATCTCTTTGGGGATCAGACAGACTTTATAAAACCAGCGCAGTCCCACCTGGCCCATCATCAGCATAAAGATGTTGGACAGCAGCAGGGCAAAATAGATGCCGTTGATGGTGTCACCATGCTCCACAAACAGGGACGGGCCGGGGGTCAGCCCTTGAATGATCAGAGCGCCCATCATCACCGCAGTAACCGAGTCGCCGGGAATGCCCAGCGTCAGCATGGGGATAAAGGTGCCGCCAGTAGCGCCGTTGTTGGCGGACTCAGAGGCGGCCACACCCTCAATGCTGCCCTTGCCGTAATCGGGGTCCTTGGTAGCACGCCGCTGCTCACCGTAGGAGAGGAATGCAGCAGTGCCGCCGCCGGTGGCGGGGACTGCGCCGATAAAGGTGCCAATCAAGGAGCCCTTGATGATGGGCGAGATACATCTCTTCCAGTCAGCTTTGGTCAGACTGTTGCCGGAAACCGCGAGGATCTCCTCTTTTTCATTGCCGCGATTGGCCTTGTCAGCACACTGCCGGATTAGTTCAGACAAAGCAAAGATACCGATCAACACCGGAATCAGCTGAAAGCCGCCCAGCAGGGAGGTGGAACCGAAGGTAAGGCGTGGATAGCCGGAGATGGGGTCCATACCGATGCAGCCGATGAAGAGGCCGATGACACACGACAGCAGGCCCTTGAAAATGTTGCCGTTTGAAAGGCCGGCCACCACGGACAGTCCGAATACACCCAGAGCAAAGTACTCTGCATAGCTGAATTTTAGAGCGGCGGAGGCCAGAATAGGTGCAAAGAACATCAGTGCAATGCAGGAGATGATGCCGCCAATTACTGAGGCGTACAGCGCAATTTGCAGCGCCCGGTAGGCCTCGCCTTTTTGAGCCAGCGGATGCCCGTCCAGAACGGTGGCCGCGCCGGAGGGCGTACCCGGCGTGTTGATGAGGATAGCCGTGATAGAACCGCCGTACATACCACCGCAGTAGATGCCGGCGAGGAAGCCCAGTGCCGGAACAGGTTCCATGTAAAAGGTAAGGGGCAGGAAAATTGCCACACCGGTGGTTGCGGTCAGTCCGGGCAGCGCACCGATGACAATGCCGAGAAAGGTACCGAAGGCGATCATAGCGACACAATTGAGCGTTGTGATCTGCGAAAAGCCTGCGGCAATATTTGCAAAACTAAAGCCCATAAATCAATCCCCCTGGATCATTTCAAGAATAAATGAGTCGATATTTGGCCGAATTCTTCAATCAGAACCCAAACCCAATAGGCAGGCTGACGCCCAAATATACGGCAAAGAACAGATAACAGACCAGCGTAAAGATCCCGGAGGTAAGCAGAGCGGTCAGTATCTTTCTGCCTCCCAGCAAATAATAAACAGCACAGATGCTGATGACACTGCTGAGAGGATAGCCGATGGTTTTCATAGTCAAATAGAAGAACAGACCAATCAAGGTAACAAGAATTGCGCAGATGGAGAACTCCGTGGTGGCCGGTGTGCCGCCAGCCTGGATCAGTTTTTTGTCTTTTGCGTTTTCAAACAGAGCAAACAGCAAGATTGCGATGGAGCAGATCAGAGCAGCCCACATCAGAATGGTCGGAAACAGCCGGTCGTCCACTTTGCCAACGGCTCCAAACCCAATCTTGGTAAATTTTTCAATTCCAAACAGGAGCATGTAGAGGGATGCCAAAATAAAAAGGAGCGAAAGAACGATATCTGCGTGGGCCTTTGTCACCACAAGGCGCTTTTTGATAAAATCATTCATTGTTATGCCTTTCCGCTGCAAACATCTGGCGTTCACAGCACAGAAGATCTGGGTCAACAGGAGCCCCCGCCGCAAGCGCCGGGGGCTCCCCTGCCCAATGTCAAAAAGGGGAAATCAAAGAGACAGCGGTATTACAGAATCAGTCAAAGGCTCCTTCCTCGATCATGGGCTTAATGATTTCGGCCAGCTGATCGATCTCCTCCCGAATCTCTTCGCCCGTCTTAAAGACGGGGGAGAAACCGCCTTTCTCACACTGCTCAATAAAGCCAGGGTCCTGCATCACCTGTTCCACGGCATTGTAGACCTTCTGTACACATTCGTCAGGGACGCCTGCGGGGAAGATCAGAGACATGGTGTGGCTCAGTTCACACTTGTAGCCAAGCTCAGCAAGGCAGGGCACATCGGGGGTAGCGGGGTCGCGCTCGGTCAAGCAGGTGGCCAGGACCCGGTAATCGCCCGACTTGATGCCGCTCATGGCGGAGGTAGTCTCAGCAAAGACAAAGTCTACCGCGCCGCCCCGGAGGGATGTCAGCGCATCGGCGTCGCCGTCGTGGGGGATAAAGGTGCCATTGACTCCCTTCTGGTTCATAACGTACCGCGCCCAGACATACTGGAAGGAGCCGGCATTTCCGGCGCCGTAGTTGATCTCCGGATTGTTCTTCAGATCTTCCATCAACTCGTCCAGGGTGTTCCACTTGGCGTCGGAACGGACAATACAGGACTCGATCTGGTTTAGAATGCCGCAGACAAAGATGAAGTCGTCCACATCATAGGTGACATCCAGCAGATAGGGCCTCATCCCGAAGGAGGCGCTCCAGCCGCCGCCCAGGGTATAGCCGTCAGGGGCGGAGTTGGCCAGCTGGGTGGTGCCGATGACCTGAGCGCCGCCTGTCACGTTTTCAATCACAAAACCTTGCCCCAGGTAGGGCTCGATATAGTTGCCGATCAAGCGGTTGTACAGGTCGGTACTGCCGCCGGCGGAGGTGCAAACGATGTTGGTGATGGGCTTGGTGGGGTAACCGGAGTCAGAAGGCGCGGCGGGCTGCTGGGCGGAAACTGCACCGCCGGAATTTGCAGGCCCAGAAGGATTGCTGTTGGACGGAGTCTGCTGATTGTTGCCGCAGGCCGCGAGGGCAAAGAGCATTGCGGAAGCCAGCAGAGCGGACAGGATACGTTTCTTCATTGTAGTTCTCCTCCATATTTTTATTTTTTCTTTTGCTATAACGCTCCCTTAGAATCTGGTATGGAGCGCCATATCAAATGCGGTGGCGGTGCGGCGAGCAGGAGCCGTCGCGGACCAAAAGGTAGCTTACCTTTTGGTATTGCAATTATACAAAAGCAAGGATCGTGCCAAATCATAAAAAGACAGCAAATCGCCGAAAAACCCTCAAATTTCAAACTGACTGTCCCACTGAACTCGCTTTTCGGGCTTAAAATACAGAATGCGGCAGCGGAGAAAAGTGCAAAAACTCCCCGATCTGCACATTTTGTGCAATCCGGGGAGTTCACATGCCTGCGCAGGAGCAAGAACCTTGTCTGCCCGAGGTACCGGGCATCAGCTCCTCTTTTGATTTGGGTATCATATGTCGGGAGGGCGGAACCCTGCTGCATCTGTTCTGCAGCATGTTACGTTCCTGCCCGTGTGCTTGTTCAAAGTAAGTCTCAAAACTGCCGCAATCACGTTCATTCCTTCCATAGGCAAAGCTGATTGGAACCATATCCGATATTGTCATATTCGAGGTGCGTTCCTAAGCGTCGTCGTTTTTGTAGCTGCACCGGGAGGAAATATGAAATTCCTTGATCTTATATTGAAGCTGCCGCCGGGAGATGCCCAGATACTCTGCGGTCTTGCTGCGGTGATTGTTGCAGACAGCCAGTGCGGCTAATATCGTTTCCTTGGTCAGCTTGCCTCCCGCCGCCTTCTCCGCTCTGTCGCTCCCTGGCCGGGGCTCCTCCTTGTCAGAGAGCATCCCGGAAGGGATACTGGCGATTTCTGTCGTCGCATAGGGGGTCATCACTACCATACGTTCCACAAAATTCCGGATCTCTCTGACATTCCCTGGCCAATGGTATTGTGTGACCTCCTCCAGCACCGGATCAGAGAAACTCTTTTTCAGGTTGTACTTCTTGCAAAAATACTCCAAAAAGTGGAGGCACAGCGGAACAATGTCCGACTGGCGCTCTCGAACAGGCGGGATCATCAGAGGGATGACGTGAAGGCGGTAGTACAAGTCCGCCCGGAAGGTCCCCTGCCGCACCATCTCGCCCAGGTCCCGGTTGGTAGCCACGATCAGGCGGAAGTCTACCTTTTTGCTCTGCACCGAACCTACCCGCTGTATGCTTTTCTCCTCAATCATGCGCAGGACCTTGCCCTGGACCACCAGCGGCAGAGAGTTGATCTCATCCAAAAACAGCGTTCCTCCATTGGCCGCCTCGGCCAAGCCGATTTTCCCGTCCCGGCTGGCGCCAGTAAAGCTGCCCTTTTCATAGCCGAAGAGTTCGGCCTCCACCAAATTTTCTGGAAAGGCCGCACAGTTTACAGTAATCATCGGTTTTCCCTGCCGTTTGCTGTGATCGTGAATATAATGGGCAAGGACCTCCTTACCGGTGCCCGATTCCCCATACAGCAAAATGGTGGAGTCCAGGGGGGCGATGTTGTCCAGCACGGAAATCAGCTGGCGCATCTCAGGACTCTTGGCGATAATGCCCACCTTCTCATCCGAGCGGACTTTGGGACGTTCGGTGTAGAGGATCTTATTTTCATCCAGAAGTGTCTGATACAATTTTTGAAAGTCATCTACATCTTGAAGCAGGGTGACTACATACTGGATGTTGCCAAAGCCGTCGAAAATAGGGGTCCCGGTCACCGTTCTGATCCGGAGGGGGTCTCCCGCTTTCTGAAGGTCCTGATAGTACTGTAAACGGCTGACCCGCCGCTTTTCCTGGCAAACCAAATCAAAAACGCACACGTCAATCACGCTCATAAAGTCATGCACGTTCATCTTCAGATATTCCTGGCGTGGGATGTTTCTCCAATTTATCATCATGGTGTTGGCAAACAGAACGTTTCCTGCAGCGTCGTAGACCATGACGCCGGCATCAATGTTGTCCAGAACCATGGAAAATGAGATGCGCCCATCCAGGTCTCTGTAAAAGGGGTTGTCGCCCATGAAGATCACCTCGCATTCTTTGCCAATAGAAGTGGTCCCCTCTAGCTGAAACAAACCGCTCCAGCGCCAGTAAAAGCCGTGGGGATAAAAAGGGTGCTGCGGTTATGTTCGAGCAGCTTATTCAAGGGTATTATACCATAGATATAGGAAAAATAAAAGTCAAGAATATGGCTGGAGGTCTGCAGCATGTGCATAGACCATTGTGCAATCCATATAAAGAATGCACTTGCCTGTGCGGGTTTTTCGGGCAGGAATTAAGACCCGCTTTAAAGATGGCAGTATGGTTAAGCACCAGAGGTTATCCTGTCATACGTGCCTGGTTCTGTTGAAATACTTCAGGATTTTTCCAAAGAAAATTTCTTATTTAGCGGCATGTCACTGGAATGCTGGGAGCTTTGCCGTTTACCGTACGCCTGGAGCCGCCCCGCCGGCAGATACATCACACATGGTATCATTCTTGCTTTAACTATAGACAACACGGTGTTAACTGCGGGAGAGGGGCTAAAGCATGAGGAAACAGAGAAACCTTCATTACAGCTTTTTTGTAGCGGCCGGATGTTTTCTGGTGATGTTTTATGGAATGGGTATGACCTTTAACTTGTGTTCCCTGTTCCTCTCGGCGGCAGTGTCAGAGCGAGGTGTCTCTCAGTCACAGATCTCTGACGCCATGACACTCCAGAGCGTAGTATGTTTGCTGTGCATTCTGTTTTTGGGCCGTATCTATGCCAAGTACAGTCCCAGACTGGTCCTGGCCGTCTGCTCACTGGCCGGGGTGCTGGCCTATGTCTGCTTTATGAGGGACAGTCTGTTCATGTGCTACCTTGGGGCCTGCTTCGTGGGTGTGGCCCACGGCGGAGCAGCGCTGGTCCCGGTGTCCATCCTGCTGACCAACTGGTTTCACAAGTACCGGGGAACCGTACTCAGCTGCTGCATGGTTGGCTCCAGTCTTCCCAATGTGCTGTGGTCCCGTTTCATTTCCGGAGTGCTGAACCGGTTTGGGCTAACCTACGCGAGTGCGATCCAGGGGGCCGTCATCCTGGCCCTGTGTGTGGCGGCGTTGCTGCTCATCCGCGACACACCGGAAGAGATGGGGCTGCGGCCCTTTGGATTTGACGAGGGAGCCGGGGGACCTGAAAACCAACAGGGAGAGAACAGGCGGAAGACTGGACTGGTCTCCGGCCCCCGGGACCGGACCCGGCGCTTTGTGCTGCTGTCCTGCGCCATGTTTATGGCAGGGTTTGTGATTACGCCCCTCAACGGCTTTTACCCCACGTTTCTTCAGAGCATCGGCTACGACACCCTCTTTTTGGGCGCTGCCGCAACCATTTTCGGATTCACCATGATGATCAGCAAATTGACAGTGGGCGGAGTAATCGACTTTTTTGGCATTAAGAAGGCCTCAGTCTATTTGTATGTTCTGCCGGCCGCTGCAACTGCCGCCGCCCTCTTGGTCACCCCGCAGCCAGCCAGCGCCATCCTGTTCATCGCCCTGTGGGGGATCGGAAACCCTCTCGGGACTGTTCCGCTCCCCCTATGGGTCATCAGTATCTTTGGCCAGGAGGACTATAAGCTGACCTACAGCCGGGTACTGACGATCTTCACTATGGGCAGCACCTGCGGGTTTTTCCTGATTGGCAAGATTGCCGACTGGACGCAAAGTTACCACCTGATCTTCGTGCTGAATCTGCTTTCTCTCTCTGCCAGCTTTTTCCTTGTCATGCTGGCCCAACAGGGCCGAAAACCGGCAGATGGATGAACAACGCTGCTGCAGTGCGCCAAAGACCGTCCCTGCCGCTGCGGTGCAGCGGCGGGGACGATCTGTTCGCGTTTATTTTGTATTCGCTGGATAGAAGGGCTGCGGGGAGTGCAGTCCAATGGGCGGCGCGCTCCAATCAGATCATTTCTCCAAAGGTCTGGATTCTGGTCCGGATCTGTTCAAAGGTAATGTTCTGCTGGTCGATGTCAATAGCGAGAAAAGGGATATCTGCTTTGCGCAGGTCCGCCTCGTAGTAGGGCTGGTCGTACTCCTCGGGGTCACAGAACTTCATCATACAGGAGATCACGCCCTGAGCGCCGTTTTCCCGGCACAGCTTGGCGAGCATCCGCCCTCTTGGTTTGTCCATCTCGTGGATCAGACTACATCCATGCCTGGCGTTCCACTGGAGCGCCAGCCGCTTCAGACCTCCGCCGCCCTTCTCCGGCGTGTCGGTGCGGTACTGGCGGGACTCCTGCGCCAGGTCATCGCCCACCACGGCGATCTGGTTCTCTACAAAGATATCCAGCAGCTCCTCCGGCTCACAAACAATGCCAGCCATCACCACCTTTTTTCCGCGCCACTGGTGGACGGGCAGCTCCTTCAGCGCGGCGGTGATCTCCTGGACCAGAGCGGTGTGCTCACTCTTCTCAAAGAAGAAGGCGCTCTTGAACACGGTGTGGCGCACCTTCGCGTCAATCACATCCAGATGGTCGTTGGCCGTCCGGGCAAATTCCCGCATGGCCTGATTGTGCCGGTTGTAGATTTCGATGGTCTGGCACAGTGCCTTTTCATTCATCATTTCCCCGGTGATGGTAGCCAGCATAGTCAAAACGGTCTCATACTCACTGATCAGGTAGTCCACACTGGCCGGCGAGGTGCGGTTCTGAGGGTAGACGATAGGGACCATAGGGATAGAGGGGACGCCGAAGCGCCAGTTTTGCGTCATACAGCGCAGTGTGTCGCACATAGCCGGGATGATCACCGCCGACAGGCTCTGATAAGCGCCCTTGAGACCAAACTCCATATTGGCCTGCATGATAGAGCAGGCGAAGGGGGGGAGATAACGTTTGGCCTCCATCAGCGGTGTTCTGCCTCCCCAGAGGCCCATAGGGATCATGCCTGAGGCGTGAACCAGTTCCTCGGGGGTGTAGGGCGGGAAACAACCCACCACCTTTTTGCCCTGGCTCAGATAATTGTCCAGCTGGGATCTGGGGTTGTCACAGGCCATCTTCAGCCGGGCCAGGTTTTCGCGCAATTCAGCCATTGGTCTTCCCCTCCTTGTTCTGCTTCATAACCTCTACCAGACCCTGGATGCGGGTCTCAAACTGAGCCTCGCTGTAGTTGCGGAAGTCGGCTTGGTCGCCGTCAAAGGCGGCGAAGGGCACTCCCGCCTGCCGGGCCAGCTGCCGTTGAACCTCCATCATCTGGCAGTCCATTACTTTGCAGCTCCGATTGACATGGTAGATGGTACCCTCGCAGCCGAATCGCTGGAGCGCCTCCATCCGGCGGGAGATCATGGTGGTGGCGTTATCACCGTTGGTGGAGGCAAAGCAGTAGGCTCTGGCCATGCCATCCAGATCGTCGTACTCGATGGCCCAGGCTTTTCCATAGCTGGAGGCTACCATGTTGACACCGTACTTTTTCAAGGTGCGCAGGTTGTGACTCAGATAGGGCCAGCAGGCAATGCCGTCCCAGGATACCCGGAAGTCCTCCTCCACCGGGAAAGTGGATCTGCCCAGTCGGATGTTCTCCTCCATCTCGGCAATGAGCTGTTCCATAATGGCGGTGGTGGAGGGTTTGCCCCGGTTGCACACCATGGCGGACATATAGTTGAACAATTCAAATCCGCCGATGGGGGCCGGCTTATGATGCATCAGGTCGTTGGCCCGCTCCCAGAGATAACTGTTGCGCTGCGAGATCGCCATCACTTCTCGAAATCGCTCCTCGCTCCAGGTCTTTCCTGTAAAAGCGCACAAATCCTGGATGAGTTGGTCGATTTGGGCACGGACATAGCGCACACGGCTCTCGGTGACATGGTCCCAGGGGTTGTAGCAGGTGTCGATGAAAAAAATCGGGATGTTCATCTGCCGGGCCAGATTTTCATACCACTTGGTCAGCTGGTTGCAGATGTTGTTGGTCAGCAGCAGGAAATCCGGCTTGACCATTTTGCCGCCATCTGGGAGTTCAATCTCACTCTCGCCGTTTAATACGGCGGCGTAGGCCAAGTTGACCTTGGCATAGGCGCACAGGTCATTGGAGTAGCCCAAAGGGCCTTCGCACTCCTGGAGGAAGGAGTCGGCCTGGTGCCGGGCAGCGATGCCAGCGGCGTGATTTTCTGGGTATAGTATGTTCAGTCCTAAGGTCTCAGGAATCTCCTGGGGGAAGATGGAGGCGGACCAGCCCACCTTCTCGCCCCGCTCCTTGGCCAGACGGGAATTTTCAAACAGAGCGGCGGTCTGCTCTCCAATCATTATCATAGACTTGGGCTTGGGGCGCTTGGGTTTGGGTGCGGCCTGTTCCGCCCCGGTGTTGACAACAGCTTCACTCATAGCAGTTCTGCCTTCTTTCCAAAAGTCTCAGTTTAACCGCTCCTGGGTCCTAAGAGAGCATCAGCGGATCTCTCCGGCACGGTACATGGCGGCGATCTTTTCATCGGAGTACCCCAGTTCTTGAAGAACCTGGGCAGTGTCGCATCCGATACCGCCAGAGACACGGCACGGAATCTGAACTGGGTCCACAGAGCCGAAGTGTACTGGACCATTGACAAAAACTGTCTTTGTGCCGTCCTCATACTCGTAGCGGTAGGCGTAGTGGTTGGCAATGACCTGGGGATCGTCCGGAATGTCCTTAAAGTGCCGGAGGACTTCGTGGGGCATGTCGTGCTTCTCAAAGAGACTGTGCCAATAGGACACAGGCTGTTTGCTGAAAATTTCGTCAAATATCCTGGTCAATTCGGTGCGATTAGCATAGTAGCTGGCGTTGGTGGAGTATTTTGGGTTTTCGGCCAGGTCAGGCCGGCCCAGCAGCTGGCACAGTTCGGGGAAGCGGCGGTAGTCAATGCAGGCAAGATAGAACCACTCGCCGTCGGAGCCCTGGTAGGAATTGCTGCCGGCATGGCCGCAGTCTAACCGGGTCCGGGGCAGGACACGCCCGTTGATGCCGTTCAGCACACCGGTGGAGGCCAGGAACGCGCCGGACTGGAGCAGGGAGACGTCTACTTTTTCCCCTTCGCCGCAGACAGACCGCTTATACAGGGCGGCGGCAATGCCGCCCACCAGAGCCACAGCTACGCTGTGATCACCGATGCCCCCCACCGGGATCAAGGGGGCGCCGCCGGCGGGGGCCAGGTCAGCCATCAAACCGGAGCGGGAAAAAAAGGCGGTGTAATCATAGCCAGGACGGTCCTTGTCCGGGCCCTCCTCGCCGTAGCCCAAAACGGAGGCGTGAATCAGCCGGGGAAAGCGGTCCTTCAGCTGCTCATAAGCCAGCCCCATCCCATCCAGGGCCTGTACCCGGAAATTGGTCAGAAACACGTCGGCTGTCTCCAGCAGCTTCATCATGGCCTCGTAACCGGTTTGGGTACGCAGATTGAGGGAAACAAAACGTTTGTTTAGATTCTGCATGTCAAAATTGGGGTTGGCCTTCTCGGTACAGGGGGAGAGGGTGGTGCCGGCTTGTTTGCGCCAGGCGTCGCCGTTTAAAGTCTCCACCTTGATGACATCCGCGCCCCACTCAGCCAGAACGCGGGCGGTCATGGGACCAGCCAGCATGGTGGACAGTTCGATGATGCGGATTCCTTCCATTGGTTTCATAGGTGTCCTCCTTCTAACATTGACAGTTTGAAGTCTGCGGACAGGGATGGCGGTTTCCTGCGCCCTGCTCCGCATATCTGTACGGATATAGGTTCAATCGGTATCCGTTCGCAAGAACATCAGCGGCCTTGAAATTGGGCCGGCCGCTTCTCTAAGAAGGCAGCGGTCCCCTCCCTCCGGTCCTCGGTGCTCAAGGCGATGGTCTGGGCCATCCGCTCTAGCATCAGCCCTGTATTGATGTCGGTGTTGCTCCCCATGTTGATGCAAATCTTGGCCAGCGCAACGGCCACGGGGCCTTTTTCCATGATTTTCCTGGCCATAGCCTC
The DNA here is from genome assembly GCA_910584605.1 of uncultured Oscillospiraceae bacterium. Lineage (GTDB taxonomy): Bacteria > Bacillota > Clostridia > Oscillospirales > Oscillospiraceae > Lawsonibacter. The sequence goes on along the minus strand of CAJUAW010000012.1, from coordinate 3,176 downwards.
TGACGCGTTCATGACGGCCTGACGGGTATCCTCGGTGACATGGTTTACCAAGCCAATGGCCATCGCCTCCTCGGCGGTGAGGATGGTACCGGAGAAAATCAACTCCTTGGCCCTGCCCAAACCAACCAGACGGACAAGCCGCTGGGTGCCGCCCGCACCGGGGATGAGCCCCAGGCTGACCTCGGGCTGGCCGAATTTGGAACGCCGGGTAGCGATGCGAATATCGCAGGCCAGGGCCAGCTCGCAGCCGCCGCCCAGTGCATAGCCGTTGATGGCACAGATCACGGGCTTGTTCAAATCCTCCAGCGCCTTGAGGGCGTTGGTGGCAGTGCCGGCCATCTGAACCAGGTGCGCCCGGTCGTGCAGTTCTCGAATGTCCGCGCCGCTGGCCAGTGCTTTATCTCCTGCCCCCGTCACAATGACGGCCTTGACCTCTTCGTCGGCGCCAGCCCTGTCCACTGCGGCGCTGATGTCCCGCCACATTTCGGGTGTTAGGGCGTTGCGCATATCTGGCCGGTTTAGAGTCAGAAACAGGATACCGTCCTTTTTTTCGTATAAGATGTTCTCATACTCCATAAGCTCTCCACTCCATATCATCAAGAATTTCGTTTTTCGGAGAACGGCTTTTATTCTGGCTGAATCTCCATCTCGATGCCTGCAAAGGGCTCTGCATGGCATACCGCAAATACATTACAAGCATACTGTGTGCCAATTTCCGCTTGCCCCGCTGGGACAGCAAGGATTGGGCCTTGACGCTGCGCAGCGGCCCGGTTTCTGGCGCCGCCTGCCGTCGAGCTGGAACTTTGCCGGAAAATTTTGCACATTTCTGAACGATGTGCAATATGCAGAAAATGCAAAATGTGCACGCCGCAGTGAACAATTGCACATCCTGCACTTTTTAAGCCGCTGCCGCCTGGTTTAAAGTTCATATTCGCCGGCCAAATGAGAGCTTGGGCGGTGTGGAACAGCGAAATAAGTAACTTGGTACGGTTTATGCTTGTACAATAACCTGTCAAGAAAGGCGATCGGTCCTTCCTTACAAACCGCAAGTCAAATTGTGAAGGGAGTTCTAAGCTATGAAACAGGTCTATATCGCGGGGGCGGTCCGGACGGCCATCGGAACATATGGCGGTTCGTTAAAGAGCGTCCCTGCCCACCAGCTGGGGGCCCTTGTAGTCCGGGAGGCGCTCAACCGCTCCGGCCTCCCCGACAGCCTGGTGGACGAAGTCATCCTGGGGGAGGTGCGCCAGAGTACTGAAGCCTCTAACATCGCCCGCTGTGTGGCGCTGGAGGCTGGCCTGCCCGATACAGTGCCCGGATTTACAGTGAACCGGCTGTGTGCCTCCGCAATGCAGGCCACCCTGTGCGGCTGTCAGGAGATCTGGTGCGGCCAAGCGGACGCCATCGTGGCCGGCGGAACTGAAAACATGAGCCGCGCCCCTGTCTATCTCCGGGGCAGCCGCTGGGGCGGCAACAAGAATACACTGGTGGACTCCAACATTGAGGCCGGAAGCACTGCTGCCCCCGCATCCATTTATGGCACCGGGCTGAGCATGACCCGGACGGCCGAAAATGTAGCGGAGCGTTTCCACATTTCCCGGGAGGAGCAGGATGCTTTTGCTGTAGAGAGTCAGCGCCGGGCCGCCGCCGCCATCGCTGCCGGATATTTCAAGGAGGAAATCGTCCCGGTGGAGGTCAAGGAGAGAAAGAACTCCTTCCTCTTCGACACCGATGAGTTCCCTCGCCCCGGCACCTCTATGGAGATTCTGGCCAAGCTGAAGCCCATCGTCAAGGCCGGCGGCACAATCACAGCAGGCAACTCCTGCGGGCTGAACGACGGTGCTGCCGCCCTGGTGCTGATATCGGAGGACAGAGTGCGCCAGACTGGTGTGAAGCCAATGGCCCGCATAATAGACATCACCACCGCCGCCCTGGACCCGTCCATTATGGGCTACGGCCCCTACTACTCCACTCAGAAGATCCTTCAGCGGACCGGTATGTCGCTGGATCAGATCGACCTGATTGAGTTGAATGAGGCTTTTGCCTCTCAATCGGTGGCCTGCATTCGGGACCTGGGGCTGGACCCCGGTAAGGTTAATATTAACGGCGGCGCCATCGCGTTGGGGCACCCCCTGGGCTGCACCGGCGCGCGGCTCATTGTCACGCTGCTCCACAACCTAAAACGTACCGGCGGCAGGATTGGCCTGGCCACCCTGTGCATCGGCGGCGGACAGGCTATGGCCGCACTCATTGAGCGGACCGGGGACTGATTACTGATTCCGGCCCCCCTGAAGGGAAAGGGCCTATACAGAAAGCTGGTATTGATATGAAAATTGAAGACATCAAACATGTAACGGTGATTGGCGCCGGGGCCATGGGCCGGCAGATTGCCATGAACACTGCCCTGAATGGCCGCAAGGAGGGCTATCAGGTGGTTCTCACCGACTCCTTTGAACAGGCGGTAGACAGCGCCAAAGCTTGGGCTGCGGAATATCTGAACGGCCGGGTGGACAAGGGCCGCATTACCCAAGAGGAGGCCGATATCGTATCCGCCCGTCTCACGTTCACCACCGACGTGGATGCCGGCGTGAAGGATGCCGATCTGGTGGTAGAGGCAATCATTGAGGATCTGGAAATTAAAAAGGAACTCTTTGGCCGCATCAGTAAAATCGTCAAGGCTGACACGATCTTGGCCACCAACAGTTCCAATCTAGTTAGCTCCAAACTGGCCGGGGTCACGGAACACCCTGACCGGCTAATGAATCTGCACTATTTCAACCCCGCCCTGGTGATGAAGCTGGTTGAGGTGGTCAAAGGCCCTCACACCAGTGATGAGGCTGCGGAGTGCGCCCGGGCGTTCGGTGAAAGGACCGGCAAATCTCCTATCATCATTCAGAAGGAGATCGCCGGCTTTGTGGCAAACCGTATTAACGCCGCAGTCACTCGGGAGGCATGTCTTCTGCTGGAGAAGGGGATCGCCTCGGTGGAGGACATCGACACGGCCTGTGAGAAGGGGTTGGGCTACCCCATGGGGCCCTTTAAACTGATGGACATGACCGGGCTGGATGTGAACTACTACGTTCGCCGGGACCGCTTTGCCGAGAGCGGCGACCCCAACGATGCGCCCAGTCCGCTGGTGATCGACAAGGTAAAGATCGGAAGAGCGTCGTGTAGGG
>CAJUAW010000011.1 GCA_910584605.1 uncultured Oscillospiraceae bacterium | reverse complement strand
TATCCGATGCTGTACCCCGAGGCGCTGCTCCCTCGCAAGACCGTGGCCGTGTTCGGCACGATGTACGCGCAGGTCAGCGCAGGCCAGACGCTGGGTAGCATAACCGAGTTTGACTACTCGCCCTCGTTCGTCATGACAGTGGAGGGGGAGGAGTTTTCGGCCTACCGGTCCTGCTGGAAGGAGGACCCCAATACGGTGCTGAGCGAGCCTGGCGAATATGAATATTACCTGTTTATCCTCCCGGCGGACCGCTCGGACGGACCGTTTGCCGATGATGTGGCGAAGGTGGTCGTCACCGTCACCATGACGCAGAGGACGCTGGCCGCTGCGGTTCAGGGGACGGTGGACAAGGTGTACGATGGGACCGCCGGCGCCGGTACGCTGAACGGCAGTGTGGTGTTGGAGGGGGTCGCAGGGGCGGATCAGGTCTTTGTCACGGCGGTCCCCGGCCCATATCCCGGCGCCAGCGCCGGAGAGGACTATCCAGTGGTGCTGACCCTGTCGCCGCTTTCCGGGGCGGATGCGGACAAATACGTCCTGCCGCCGCAGACCTTGACCGCCAGCGGCCGGATTCTCCCGAAGCCGCTCACCGGGGCGGCGGTGGTCCAGGACGGCGTGCTCACCTATCATGGCGGCGCGCAGACCGGCGCGTTTACAGTCACGCTGGACGGCGAGACCCTGACGCCGGGCAGGGACTACACGATCAGCGGCGGTCAGGCCATCGACGCGGGGGAGACCGCTGTCACGGTTACCGGTATGGGGAACTACACCGGCACCGCCGGGGGCAGGATGGTCATCGAAAAGGCGGAGCCCAGTTGTTCGATCCCGGAGGGGCTGGAAGCCGCCCCCGGCGCTCCGCTGAGCACCGTGCCGCTGCCCTCTGGCTGGGCCTGGCTGGCCCCTGAGACGGAGGCCGCCAGCACTGGAGCCTTTCCGGCAGTGTACACCCCCGCCGATCCGGCCAACTACTGTTCCGTGGAGCGGGATCTGACGGTCACCGTCCAGAGCGAAAGCGCGCCAGAAGCGCCCGGTACCTCCGGCGGTTCCGGCGGCGATACCGGAGATTCCAGTGGAGATACCAGCGGTTCCGGCGAAGGTACGGGCGGTTCCGGCGAAGGTACGGGCGGTTCCGGTGGAGGCTCCGGCAGCTCCGGTGGAGGCTCCGCCGGCTCCAACGGCAGCGCCGCCTCGTCCGGCAGCGTTTCCACGGAGCAGAGCGGCGGGTCCGCATCCGTTACCACCATCGCGCCTGCCAGCACGGTGGTCGATGGAACCGCTGTGGCGGCGGTCTCCTCCAGTGACATGGCGGAGGCGGTGGCGCAGGCCCGGACCGGAGGCAGCGGGGAGGTGGTCATCGCTCCCAAGACCGCCGGAGATCTGGAGCGGGTACAGGTGAGCATTCCCGCCTGGTCGGTGGGACAGGTGGGCAGCCGCACCGGCGCAGATCTGACCATTCGCACTCCCATCGCCAGCGTGACGGTGGCCAACCGGAGCCTGGCCGGGCTGTCTGCCAGCGGCGGCTCCGTCGTCGCCGCTGTGGAGCACACCGGCGGCAGCGTATACGCTCTGAGCATAACTGCGGGCGGTCGGGCTGTGGAGAGCCTGGACGGCGGTGTGACCCTCCGGCTCCCCTGTCCCGGCGCGGACCCGGGCACGGTGGCTGTCCTCCCCCAGGATGACGGGTCCCGCCTGGTCCTTCGCCGGTCCGCCGCTGTGGACGGGGTTTTAACCGTTCCCCTGAGCGGCCCCGCCCAGGTGGAGATCGTGAGCAATGGCAGGAGCTTTGACGATGTGTCCGCCTCCAGCTGGGCCTATGGAGCCGTCTCCTTTGCCAGCGGGCACGGACTGTTCAGCGGTACCGGGGCCAATACCTTCTCCCCCGACCTGAATATGACCCGCGGCATGCTGGCAGCCGTCCTCCATAATCTGGCAGACAACCCGGACAGCGCCCATTCGGCCGCCTTCTCCGATGTGGACAGCGGCGTCTACTACGCGGACGCAGTGGCCTGGGCCTTTGAGCAGGGGATCGTCTCCGGCTATGGCAGCGGCGTGTTTGGCGCGGAGGACAGCGTGACCCGGGAGCAGCTGGCGGTCATGCTGTACCGGACCGCGGGAAGTCCCTCCGCCGGGAAGGGCGGGAGCGGAGGCTTTGCGGATTCCGAGGCCATCGGCGGGTATGCCTCCACCGCCATGGATTGGGCGGTGGAGACAGGGATCATCAACGGAGTCGGCAATGGGCGGCTGGACCCGCAGGGACTGGCGACCCGGGCCCAGGTGGCCCAGATGCTGAAGAACTATGTGGAAAGCAGGTTTTAAAGGCGCATAGAACAGGGGACAGCAGCTTGCCGCTGCTGTCCCGTTTTTTGGAGCGGGTCCCGCGGTCATATCCGGCTGTCTCCGCCGCATAGGATGGAGGGAGCTTTGCGTGAGGAGGGACAGACCTTGCATATTCAGCACACGCACCCTGCCGGCGCGGCGCCAGAGGCGAGGGAGGAGGCGCTGCGCCGGCTCTACTGCAGCTGCCTGCGGGAATTACAGGGACAGGGCTGGGATGAGAACGGCCTGTGCCGCAGGCGTCCGGTGCGGCGGGCCCCCCAGGAGGAACAGCCGTAAGGAGGGGAGGGGTCTGGCTTGGACGCCATCTATGCCCGTCAGTCGGTGGACAAGGCGGACAGCCTTTCCATTCAGGGGCAGATCGACCTGTGCAGCCGTAAGGCCGGGGAGGACGTGCAGGTGTATCAGGACCGGGGGTTTTCGGGAAAAAATACCAACCGCCCCGCATTTCAGCGGATGATGGAGGATGTGGAAAAGGGCCTCATTCAGAAGATCGTCGTATACCGGCTGGACCGCCTGTCCCGTTCCATTGCCGATTTTGGCAGGCTCTGGGATATTCTGGAGCGGCACGGGGTGGAATTCATCTCCATCAACGAGACCTTTGACACCTCCACCCCCATGGGGCGGGCGATGCTGAACATCATCATGGTGTTCGCGCAGCTGGAGCGGGAGACGACCGCCGAGCGGGTGCGGGACAACTATTACCAGCGGGCGAAGCTGGGCTCCTGGCCGGGCGGGCCCGCCCCCTACGGGTTCTCCATCGGCCGCCTTCCCGGTGCGGACGGACGGTTGGCACCCGCCCTGATCCCAAACGAACATATGGCCGCCGTGGAGGAGATCTTTTCCGCCTACCTTGGCCCGGACGCCTCGCTGGGCAGCGTGGCCCGAGGTTTGAATGCCAGGGGGGTCCCCGCCCCCAAGCGGGCCACCTGGGACAATGTGGCCCTCTCCCGCATTTTGCACAGTCCCCTGTATGTGATGGCGGACGAGGACGTCTACCTCTATTATAAAGCGAAGGGGCTGCGCTTTGCCAATCCGCTGGAAGCCTTCGACGGCCTCCACGCCGGGATGATCACCGGCAAGCGGGACCGCAGTGCCGGAAAGTATCAGGATCTGCAAGACCAGCAGTTTGCGCTGGCCAGCCATTTTGGAGTGATCCCCTCGGGGCTGTGGCTGGACTGCCAGTACAAGCTGGAGCGCAGCCGCAAGCTGGGCTTTGCGGGACGGGGCAGGCACACCTGGCTGTCCGGACTGATGAAGTGCGCCAAGTGCGGCTACAGCATCAAGGTCAACCGGGACAAGGAAAAATACTACCTGCTCTGCAGCGGCCGCTCCAACCTGGGGCTGTGCGACAGCACGAACCGGGTGGACCTGCGGGAGCTGGAATCGGCGGTGGCAGCGGAGCTGGAGCGGCTGCTGCGCGAGTGCCCCGGGACGGATGAGGCGGGGCAGACCGGGCAGGAGTCCGCCCATGAGCTGACCGCCATCGACCGGAAGATCGGCCGGCTGATCGACGCGCTGGCGGAGAGCAGCGACCTGTCCATGGGGTACATCAACCGCGCCATCCAGGAGCTGGAGCGGCAGCGCCAGGAGCTCCTGGACCGGCAGGCAAAGGGGCGGGCCAGAACGCTGGAACGGAAGCGCCTGCGTTTTGAGCCGCTGAGCTTTGAGGAGAAAAAGCTGGTGGCGGCGCAGTTTATCCAGGAGATCCGGCTGGAGCAGGACACTGCGGCTGTCATTTGGAACGTATAAGACGCGGGATGAGGCGTTTTGCCTCGTCCCGCGTCCTTTGTTATGGCTCCCCCGCGGAGGAACCGGCGTCTGTGCCAACAAGTCCCGACAGAGGGATGAAGGAGGGGATGCGCTGCTGCGCCGTCTTTTTCCAGGCGGTCAGGGCTTGAAGTGGTTTGGGAACCATCCACATCCCACTGGATGGGCTCCATGCCGATGGAGCGCACCGCGTTGATGGAGCTGTCGTCATAATCGCCGTAGGGCAGGCGGACCAGGGTGGGCCGGACGCCGGTGACCTGTTCGATCTTGTCATTGCAGGCGTTCAGGTCGGCCACCACCTCATCGGCGGAGAGCTGAGGGTAATGGGCGTGGGTATTGGAGTGGTTCATCACCTCGTGGCCCGCGTCGGAGAGGGCCTTCACCGATTCGGGGTACTTATCCACCCACTCGCCCACCACGAAAAAGGTGGCGGGGACGTTGTACTGCCCCAGAATATCGATGAGCTGCTGGGTGTCCTCGTTGCCCCATGCGGCGTCGAAGCTGATGGACACCAGCTTCTGGTCCCGTTGGACGCAGTAGATGGGCAGCTGCCGCGCGGCGGCGGAGGCCCCCACGGCGGCAGGGTAATTGACCACATAGAACATTGCCGCCGCCAGACAGAGGCAGGCTGCCGCCGTCCACCACTTTTTTTCGATGAAGAAAATCTTGATGTGTTCCCGTTTTTTTGCCATCATTACAGCACTCCCGTTCCTTTAGATAGCAAATCATATGAAAAACGCGCCTGGAACATGAGCGTTCCAGACGCGTTTTTCCTCACCGGTCACCGGGAAAGCGGAGCCCCGCCCCCAGCCGGGCCTGCTCCACCGCCTCCACCGTGTCTACAGTGATGTCCAGCTGGCTGTAGGCCGTATCGCAGTCGCCGGAGCGGATCAGACCGGTGATGGCTTGCACCTCGTAGAACCAACGGTTGGGGTTGGGCTGGCGGTCGATTACCTCCTCGCCCTCCCGGGTCACCACCTGGAGCCGGGCCAGGCCGTTGCTGCCGTTGTGGATGTGGATGTACCCCTGTTCTCCCTCGATCTGATAGGAGCTGACACCTTGGACGTCCTTCGCCCCGGCCAGGGAGGCGGTGAAGCCGGGGTACTCCATCAGCACCACCCCAGAGGTGTCCGCTCCGTTGGCGAAGCGGTTGGGGTGGTAGACCGCCGCCTGCGGCCTGCCGAAGAGGGCGATGGTCAGGTACACGTTGTAGTAGTTGATGTCCATCAGACAGCCGCCCGCGAAGGCGGGGTTGAAGACGTTGGGGACCTCCCCGGCCAGCAGCCTTTCGTAGCGGGCGCTGTACTGGGTGTAGTTGCCCAGCACCAGCTTTACCTGGCCGATCCTGGTCAGGCTCTCCCGCAGGGGCGGGTAGTTGGGCAGGAAGGTGGTGGGGACGGCCTCGATGAGAAACTGCCGCCGCTCCTTTGCCAGCTCCACCAGCTCCCGTGCCTGGTCTCCCCGGGTGCAGAAGGGCTTCTCGCAGATGACATGCTTCCCGGCCAGCAGAGCTGCCTTGGTCTGCTCGTAGTGGAGCAGGTTGGGGGAGGCGATGTACACCACATCGACGCTTTTGTCCTTCAGGAAGGCGTCCAGGTTGGTGTGGACGGTTTTCGCGCCGTAGGCGCCGGCCAGCTCCTGCCCCGATGCCTGGGAGCGGGAATAGACTGCCTCCAAATGGATTCCCTCGGTCTGCTGTACGCCGTCCAGGATTTCCCGGACGATCATCCCGGAGCCGATGGTACCCAGACGAATTTCATTCATTTCGGTTCCCCTCCATGGGATTTGGCCTCCGCAGTGGCCTCTTCCAGGATCTCCAGGACGCGGATGACCTCCTCGTCCCGGACGCATTTTTCCCCGCCGTGCTCAATGGCAGCGATCAGGCTGTCGTAGATGCGTTCGTAGTGGGCGCAGCCCACAGGGACCGCCTCGGTTACCGGCTGGCCCGCCCCGTCCCGGTAGACCAGGGTGCCCCACCGGTCCCGGGGAGCGGGGGCGGTGCTGATCTGATGCCGTCCCACCGGTTTGGCCTTTCCCGAGTTGTGGATCACCGGGGGCAGGGTAAAGCTGCCGTTCGTGCCGTGGAGGGTGAAGCGGGGGTAGTCGATCTGAACGCACATGCTGGTGTTGACCGAGGCTTTGCAGCTTCCGTAGAAAAACTCCAGGTCGTAGTAGTCGTCCCCAATGCCGGGGTGGTGGATGGAGCGCACGTCGAAGCGGGTCCTCTCCGGCATCCCCAGCAGGCTGATGATCTGGTCGATCTGGTGGACCGCCAGGTTGTACAGGGTGCCCAGGTGGTCGTACCAGCCGTTGGGGCGGAAGTAGTCGTAGTGGCTCTCCAGCCGCACCAGCTGGCCCAGCTTGCCGCTCCGGACCACCTCCTGGACGGCCAGGAAGTCGGCGTCAAACCGGCGGTTCTGGTTAGGCATGCACACCAGCCCCTTCTCGTTGGCCAGAGCGAAGACCTCCCGGGCCTGGGCCGCCGTGGGGGCGAAGGGCTTTTCCACCAGAGCGTGTTTTCCGGCGGTTAAAATCTGTTTGGCGTAGGGCACGTGGAACCGGTCCGGGGCGCTGACCACCACCAGATCGATCTCCGGGTCGGCCAGCACCCGGTCCAGGTTGCTGGTGAAGGTCAGCTCGGGGTAGAAGGGTTCGTACCCGGCAAACTGGGGGATGTCCTCCTCCCGGCGGAAGATGTATTTCACCCGAACGTCCTCCCGGCCCTCCACATAGGGCAGGTGGTACTCCCGCACGCTGACGCCAAAGCCGATGCAGGCGATGGTAAGCATGGTCCCGCCCCCTTACGCCTTCTCTGCCAGCTGGCGCATTTTGGCCCGCTGCAGGTTCTCTTTCATCACCGGACCCACCGTCTGGACCAGGATGACCACGATGAGCACCAGACCCTGGAAGGTGTCCTGAATGTCCACGCTGAGGCCGGGAATGGAGACGATGATGAAGTTGATGGTGGTATAGGACAGGGCGCCGAAGATCACGCCCACCATATTGCCCTTGCCGCCCGCCATGCTCACACCGGCCAGCACCACCGAGGCGATGGCGTACATCTCGTAGCTGACGCCGGAGGAGGCGGGGGTGACGTTGCCGATCTTGCAGGCCTGGAGCATGCTGGCCACTCCCACGCAGATGCCGGTGAGGATGAAGACGGAAATTTTCACCCAGGTGACGTTGATGCCCGCCAGCCGGGCGCTCTTCTCGTTGGAACCCACGGCGTAGATGGTCTTTCCGTACTTGGTTTTCTTGGAGATGACGATGAACAGGACTGCCATCAGCAGGAAGACGAAGGTGATGTAGGGGATGGAGAAGCCGCCGATGGCCAGCTTGCCGGTGCCGAACTTCATGCGCAGGAACTCATACCGGCTGTTGTCGCTGAGCATGGCGAACTGGCTGGAGGAGGAGCCGCTGATGGCCGGATCGATCTTCCGCACCACCGACAGGGTGAGGGAGCGGTAGATGAGCATGGTGCCCAGGGTGACCACAAAGGGGGGCATTTTGCCAAAGCCCACCAGCAGGCCGTTCACCGCCCCGCACAGCGCGCCGGTGATGACGGCGGCCAGGGCCATGAGCAGGATGGAGTTGGTGGTGTTGAAGACGATGATGGTCACGCCGGTGCACAGCACCAGCTGGGAGCCCACCGACAGGTCAATCTGGCCGGTGATGATGACGAAGGCCATGCCAAGGGCGATGGTGCCCACGATGACAGTGTTCTGGCTGGAGAGGATGGCGGCGATGTGGCTCCATTTGAAGGAGTTGCCGTTGGAGTGGATGGTCAGGGCGTAGCCGATCATGATGATGAACAGCACAAAGATGAAGCTGTACTGGGACCAGACCCTGCCCAGTGAGCCGCCCAGGCCCTTTTTCTCGTTTTTCATGATTTTGCCTCCTCACTGGTCTTGACCGCATTGGTGGAGTAGAGCATCACGTCCTGCTCGTTGACCTGATCGTGGGGGAAGGTTTTCACAATGCGCCCCTCGTAGAACACCACGCAGCGGTCGGCCACCTTTTGGATCTCGGGGATCTCCAGAGTGTTGATGATGACGGTTTTGCCCGCCTCGGCAAAGCTGAGGATCAGGCGGTAGATCTCCTCCTTGGCCCCTACGTCCACCCCCTGGGTGGGGTTGTCGAAGAGGAGCACGTCCGCCCCGGTGTTCAGCCACCGGGCCAGGAAGACCTTCTGCTGGTTCCCGCCGGACAGGGACAGGATGCTCTCGCCGCTGTCCCCGGCTTTGATGTGCAGGCTCTCCTTCTGGGCCTGGTAGCGCCGCTCCTCCTCCGGACGGCGGATGAAGGGCTGCTTTCCCGACAGCTCGTGCTCGGCCAGGTAGAAATTTTCCAGGATGCTCATGTCGGGCACCACCGAATTCTCCTTCCGGTTGGCGGGGAGCATGGCCACCCCGTGCTTCATGAACCGGACGATGCTGCCGCCCATGGGACGGCCGTTGACCCGCATGGTCCCGCCCCCGGCGGGGAGGGCGCCGAACATGGTCTGCATCAGCTCGCTGGCTCCGCAGCCCGCCAGACCGGTGAAGGCCACGATCTCTCCCCGCTTCACCGTCAGGTCCACGCCGGAAAAGCCCTGGCCGGTGTAGTGTTTCAGCTCCAGCACCGTCTCTCCCAGCGCCCGGGGGACATACACGTCCTCGTCCACATACTGGCTGCCCACCATGGCGGAGGTGATCTCGTGGGGGCTGGTGTCCTTTATATATCCGGAGGAAATGAACTCTCCATTCCGAAGCACGGTGTACCGGTCAGCGATGGAAAAGATTTCCGGCATCTTGTGGGAGATGAAAAGGAAGGATTTCCCCTGTGATTTCAATTTTTTCAGAATCTCAAACAGGTGGTCGATCTCGTTGTTGGACAGGGCCGTGGTGGGTTCGTCCAGGATCAGCAGCTTGGCGTCGGCGTAGAGGGCGCGGCAGATCTCCAGCAGCTGCTTCTCGCTGGTTTTCAGCTCGGACACCATAGCGGTGGGTTCAATGTCCACCCCCAGGTCCTGGAACAGCTGCCTGGCCCGGGCCACCTGCTCCCGCTGCCGCAGCAGGCCGAACCGGGTCAGCTCCCGGCACAGGAAGATGTTGTCGGCCACGGTCAGGTCGTTGATCACGTTCAGCTCCTGGTGGACAAAGGCGATGCCCGCCGCCTCCATCTGCTGGATGGTGGGGGTGGGGTAGTCCTTTCCGTCGAAGGTGATGGTACCGGCGTCCGCCGGGATCACCCCGGTGAGGATGTTCATCAGGGTGGATTTGCCCGCCCCATTTTCCCCCAGCAGGGCGTGGATCTCCCCCTCCTCCACCGACAGGTGGATGTCAGACAGGGCCTGGGACCCGCCGAAGGCCTTGGATACATGGTTCATTTCAAGGATCGTCATAGCGCACTCTCCCTGTAGTTTGATACAAGAGAGCGGATGCGGGGCGAACCCCGCATCCGCTCCGGTGGTTTATGATCTGCGGTGGATGTGCCAGGCTCAGTGGCCCTGGAAGCCCTCGTACTGGCTGACGTTGGTGGGATCGACGATCCACACGGGCTGATACTCGCCTGCGCCCACCTCGTAGCTCCAGTTGCCGGCCAGATAATCCAGGCCGGTCTCAATGACGTCCTCCATCATCTTGGGGCTGAAGTACATGGACATCATGTCATCGAAGTACTGCTTGGCCAGGTCGGACTGGTCGTCGGTGCCGGCCATCACGTCGTAGAGCTCCTGCATGCCGCCGATGGCGGAGATGTACACGTCCATGGCCTCCAGGTCGGCCAGGGTGGCGGGGGAGGCGCCGGCCTCCAGGTAGTTGAGCACGCCGAAGGTCATCTCATCGTCCATGGAGTAGATAAACAGCTTGCCGCCATTGGCCTTGGCGGCGGCCACGATCTCGTCGAACTTCTGCTCGATGTAGCTGTGGGCGCCGTCGGCGGACCAGTTGCACACCACGGTGTAGCCGTTGAAGACGGCATCCAGCTGATCCTGAGTCCAGACCTCGGTGGTCTTGTAATTGCCGGTCTGGGCGTCCTGATACTCCACCTCGCCCTTCAGGAACTGCTCAAAGCCCTCCTGGCGGCGGGAGCACACGGTGCCGTTGTCGCCATAGAGCACCACCACGGTGTCGCCGGGCTGCATGCCGTTCTTCTGGAGCCAGTAGGCGATGCCCGCGCCGCACTGCCAGTTGTCGCCGGAGGCGTTGAGGATGGCGTACTTCTCGGTGGCCTCAATGATGCGGTCGAAGGAGATGAAAGGGATGCCCTCGGCGTAGAGGGCCTCCTGGCCGGCCTGGGCGGAGTCGTCCAGGGCCATCATGACCACCAGAACCGCGTCGCCGTTGGCGATGATGGTCTGGCAGTGGTCCACCTGCTCCTCACCGGAGGAGGCGGGGATGTAGGTGGCCTTGTATTGGCCGGCGGCGGTGATTTCATCGCACTTGGCCTGGGCGTAGGCGCCGGCCTGGGCGGTCCAGCCGTGGTCAGGGGTTGGACCCAGCACATAAACGGTGTTCTTGCCGTCGTTTCCGGCGGGGGTGGACGAGGCGGGGGTGGACCCACTGAGGGTGGACCCGCTGGGGGTGGAGCCGCTGGGCTGACTGCCGCCGCCGCAGGCCACAAGGGACACAGACATGGCAAAAGCCAGCGCGAGTGCTGCAAACTTTTTCATTGTTCTTCCTCCATACAATAAAATTTATAACAACCGCCTTCGCGGCTATTAACGGTTGGGAGCGGGAGCCGTCACAGCTTCACATCCACAGGGCGGCCCTCCTCCGAGGAGCGGATGGAGGCGAAGACCGCCTTCATGGAGCGGATTACGTCCCCGGCGTCCAGCACGCTGGGCCGGTTCTGGGACACGGCCTCCACAAACTCGTCGATGACCCCGGAGGCCGTCTGATCGTCGTTGGTCTGGATCTTTTCCAGGTCGAAGTACCGGACCTCCCCCTCCTTGGGGATGAGGGTGATGGAGTGGGCGGGGTCGTCGTAGATGCGCAGGATGCCCTTGGTGCCGTAGAGGACGGTGGAGTTGTCCTCCGCGCCGTAGTGGGTCCAGCTGGCGGTCATGGTGCCAAAGGCTCCGCCGGAGGTCTCGTAGATGCAGATGGCGTTGTCGTCCACGCCGATGAGCTGGCCGTCCGCCCCCCGCTTGTCCAGGGTGAGCAGCCGGGCGGTGGTGCGCACGATGTCCTGGCCCAGGATGTAGCGGAGCATGTCGGTCTTGTGGATGCCCAGGTCGGCCATAGCCCCCATGGCGGCCCGCTTTTTGTCAAAGAACCAGGTGTTGTTCCCCGGGGTGATGGACCAGGTCTCCGGCCCGCCGTGGCCGAAGGTGGTGCGGAAGGTGACCACCCGGCCGATCTCCCCCGCCGCCACCAGCTCCCTGGCCTTGACGTGGGCTTTGGCCAGCCGCTGGTTCTGGCCGATGAGCAGCCGCTTGCCCGCCTTGTCCGCCTCGGCCAGCATGGCCTCGCACTCGGCCAGGGTGACGGCCATGGGCTTTTCGCACAGCACGTGCTTGCCCGCCCGGAGGGCGGCGATGGCCAGCTCCGCGTGGGCGTGGTTGGCCACGCAGACGGACACTCCGTCGATGGCGGGGTCGTCCAGCAGCTCCTGGGCGGAGGCGCAGGCCCTGCCGCCGTATTTGGCGGCGATCTCCGCCGTGCGCTGAGCGTCCGCGTCGAAGAAGGCGGTGAGCTTCGCCTCCGGATTGGCGGCGTACTCCGGGATGTGCCGCACCTGGGCGATCTTGCCGCAGCCGATGATTCCAATGTTTCTCATAAAAATCCTCTCCTTTGATTCAGATCCGTTTCAAGTCCCCTGGGGCGGGGCGGCCGATTCCCGTTTCATCAGGCGGTGGGGGAGAAGGGCGCGCTCCGAAGGGACCGCCGTCTCGTTTTGCGGGCCGTCCAGCAGGTCCACGCTCTGCCGTCCCAGCTCGTGGCAGGGCTGGGCGATGGTGGTCAGGTAGGGGTGGACCATGGTGGTGTAGTCCACGTCGTCAAAGCCGGTCACCGTCAAGTCTCGGGGCACGTCCAGCCCCAGCTCCTGGGCGGCGGAGATGACGCTGAGGGCCAGAATGTCGGAGATGCAGAAGACCGCCGTGGGCCGCGGGACGGCGGCCAGCAGGGTCCGGGCCGCCTCCTGGCCGGAGGCGAAGGAGTAGACGGCGTCGGCCTGGGCGTACCAGCGCTCCTCCACAGGCAGGCCGGCCTGGGCCATGGCGTCCAGATAGCCCTCCCGGCGCAGGCGGGTGGAGATGTACTGGTTGTCCGCCCCCAGCATGGCGATGCGCCGGTGGCCCAGTTCCTGGAGGTAGACCGTCATCTCCCGGGCGGCCCCGTAGTTGTCGATGGACACCGAGGGACAGGCCAGACCGGGCACATATTCGCAGCACTGGATGATGGGAAAGCGGCCGGCATAGCGGTCCAGCCAATTGTAGTCCTGGCGGCAGCCCAGCAGGATGGCTCCGTCCGCCCGGCGGCTGTCCAGCATTTGGAGAAAATGCCGTTCCCCGCCGGCGTGGCCCAGGGTGTTGCAGATGAGCACACTGTATTCCAGCTCCCAGGCCCGGTCGCCGATGCCGGTGAGGATGTGGGAGTAGTAGGGGTTGGAGAAGTTGGGGGCCAGAGCCAGAATCACCCGGCTCTCGTTGCGCCGCAGATTTCGGGCCGACTGGTTGGGGACATAGTGTAGCGCCTCGATGGCCTCCCGCACCCGCTGGGCGGTGGCGGGCTTGACCGCCGGGCTGTTGTTCAGCGTCCTGGACACCGTGGCCACGGACACGCCCGCACGCCGGGCGACCTGTTCGATCGTTACCAAGGCCCAACCTCCTGTCCAGCTGGCTGAAAAATGTAATCCATTACATTCTTCCTGTATGTCTATGATAACAGTTTTGTCTTCGACTGTCAAATATCTTTTGTGCAGTTTTGCAAGTTTGTGTGCTTTGGCAAATTTCAAGGACGAATTTGTATCTTTTGACGAATCTCATAATTTCCCTTGACAAAAATCCCATTTGCATTTAGGCTGAAAGCACAAATTTGTGGAGAAGGAGCGTGGTCCCATGATTCAATTTGGCCTGCTGACCGCGATTTTAGACGGCTGGTCCTATGAGGAGGCGGTGGACATTGCCGCCGGGCTGGGCTTTCAGTGCCTGGAGGTGGCCTGCTGGCCCGCCGGCAAGGCGGAGCGCCGGTACGCCGGCGTGTCCCACATCGACGCGGAGCGGGTGCTGGAGGACGGCGCTTATGCCCAGCATGTGCTGGACTGCGTTCATGCGAAGGGGATGCACATCTCTTCCCTGGCCTACTACCCCAACACCATGGACCCGGACCCGCTCAAACAGGCCGCTGCGGTGGAACACCTGAAGGCGCTGATCCGGGCCTCCGCCAGGCTGGGCGTGAACATGGTGACCACCTTCATCGGCTGCGACCAGCACAAGACGGTGGAGGAGAATATCGAGCTGTTTCAGCAGATCTGGCCCCCCATCATCGAGCTGGCGGAGGAGCAGGGGGTGAAGGTGGCCATCGAGAACTGTCCCATGCTCTTCGGCCCGGACCAGTGGCCCAACGGACAGAACCTGATGCGCTCTCCGGCGCTTTACCGCAGGCTGTTTGAGCTGATCCCCTCCCCCAATTTCGGGCTGAACTTCGATCCCAGCCACTACGTCTGGCAGGGGATGGACTACATCAAAACCATCTACGACTTCCGGGACCGGCTGTTCCACGTCCACTTCAAGGACATCAAGCTCTACCCCGAGAAGCTGGCCGAGTGCGGCGTGATGGCCTATCCCCTGGACTACATGTCCCCCAAGCTCCCCGGCCTGGGCGATGTGGACTGGGGCAAGTTTGTCTCCGCCCTCAACGACATCCGCTACAGCGGCGATGCCGTCATCGAGGTGGAGGACAAGGCTTTTGAGGACAGCCGGGAGGATATTCTCAAGTCCATCCAGCTCTCCAAGCGGTATCTGGACCAGTTTATCATCTGAGCAGCAAAACAAGCAGGCTTCCCTGCAAAGGGAAGCCTGCTTGTTTTCTGACATGCCGGCTGGACTTACTGGAAATTCCGGATGACGATGCCCCCGGCCTCGAAGGCGCTGCGGATGCGCTCCACAAAGGCCAGAGCCTTGGCCCCGTCGCCGTGGACGCACAGGGTGTCGCCCCGGATGGGCACGTCCTTGCCGGTGATGGTGGTGACCATGCCCTCCTTCACCATGCGGATGCAGCGCTCCACCGCCAGGTCCTCGTCGGTGATCATGGAGCCGGGCTGTTTCCGGGGCACCAGATTCAGGTCGTCCTGATAGGCCCGGTCGGCAAAGATCTCGGCCGCCGTTTTCAGGCCCATCTTCTCGGCCTCCTCGCCCAGGACGGCCCCGGCGCAGTAGAAGATCATGATGGAGGGGTCGATCTCATACACCGCCTCGCAGATGGCCTTGGACACCTCCCGGTCGTACTGGCACAGGTTGCCCAGCGCGCCGTGGGGGGCCACATGCTGCAGCTTCAGGCCGCTGCTGTGGGCGAAGGCCCACAGAGCGCCGATCTGGTACTTCATATAGTTCTTGACCTCGTCGGGGCTGAGGACCATCTTCCGGCGGCCGAAGCCCATCAGGTCGGGGTAGCCGGGGTGAGCGCCCACCGCCACCCCCCGCTCCTTGGCGGTGCGGACCACCCGGTCCATGACCATGGGGTCACCGGCGTGGTAGCCGCAGGCGATGTTGGCGGAGGTGATATAGGGGAGGATGCCCTCGTCGTTGCCGATGGTGTAGGCGCCGAAGCTCTCCCCCATATCGCTGTTCAAGTCGATCTGATACATCAAGGTTCACTCCTTTTTCAATCATGAACGGGACGCGGCGGCGCGCCCCGTTTTTCATCCGGTGTGCCGCACGACCTGGACCTGGTAGCTCCGCCCGTTTACGGTGACCCTGTAGGCGGTCCCCACCGCCTGCGCCGGTACCGGCGCAGGCGGGGACTGGGGCTGATCCAAACGAGTTTTCAGGGCCTCCAGCGCCTGGGCGGACTCCCGCCAGAGCCGGTGGGCCTCCTCCACGGATACCGCCTGGAACCGGATTACGTCGCCGGTTTTGCGCTGGCCCACCAGAGGCAGGTCGGCGGAGATGACGGTGGCGATCTTGGTGTAGCCGCCCACCGTCTGCCGCTCGGCCAGCATGATGATGGGCTGGCCCGAGGTGGGGACCTGGATAGCGCCGGTGGCCATGCCGTCGGAGATGATGTTGCCGTCCTGCTTGTGGGCGATCACAGCCCCCTCCAGGCGGCAGCCCATACGGTCAAAGTCCTTGCTGACGGTGTAGGGCTGGGACAGGAAGGTGTCGATGCCCTCCTTTGTGAACATGTCGTCCTGGGGGCCCAGGATGACCCGGATGACGGCCTCCTTCCCCGCCGGGGCGGGGACCGGAGCGGTCCGGGGCAGAGGGAGGCGGGGATTCGGGGCCCGGAAGCCGATCCGGTCCCCCTTGGCCAGCTTGCGGCCCTGATAGCCGCCCACCTGGTTCTGCAGGGCGGTGGCCCGGCTGCCCATCACCTGGGGAACGTCCAGCCCCCCGGCGAAGGCGATATAGGCCCGACAGCCGGTTTTGGCGGCCCCCAGCTTCAGCTGGTCGCCGGCCTTCACCGCCACCGCCTGATACATGGGACAGGGCTGGCCATTGAGGGCGGGTCCCATGTCCGCGCCGGTGACGGCGACCACATTGTCCGCGTCGAAGCGGAGGGTGGGGCCCAGAACGGTGGCCTCCAGGGCGCTCTCCCCCATGGGGTTGCCCACCAGAAGGTTGGCGGTGCGGAAGGCGTTCTGGTCCATGGGACCGGCCGGGGACATGCCAAACTGCTCATATCCGTACCGGCCCTCGTCCTGAATGGTGGTCAGAACACCGGGATTTTCTGCGGTAAAGCCCATCGTCACGTCCCCCTTTCATAGGTCCTGCACTGGTACTCGCCCAGCTCCACCTGCCGCTTGATCTCCATAAACTCCGCCTGATCCACCGGGACGTGGCGAATCCACTGGCCCGCCTTCAGCAGGAAGGGGTTTTCCTTCCGGTAGTCGCAGGCCAGGATGGGGGTGGTGCCGATGATGTTCCAGCCGCAGGGCTGGTCAAAGGGAATGATGTCGCTGAGGGCCAGCTGGACCACGATGCTGCCGCCGGGGATGCGCACCCGGGGGGACTCCCGCCGCTTGAAGGAGAAAGGATGTTCAAACCGGGCGGTGTAGGGGTGCCCCGGGGCGAAGCCCAGCATGTACACGTAGTAGTCGCTGCCGCTGTGAATCCGGATGATCTCCTCGGGGGTGGTGTTCTCCAGTCTGGCGATCTCCTCCAGGTCCAGGGCGTACTCCCCCTCGTAGAGGACAGGAATCTCGGTGACGGTGGCGCGGGGCAGGTGGGAAAGGTCCAGGCTGGCGGCGGCGGCCTGAATGGTCTCTTTCAGCTGGTCCAGGTCGGCCCGCAGGGAGTCGTAGTGGATGAGCAGAGCCCGGTAGGTGGGGACCAGCTCCCCTATGCCGGGGATCGTTCTCTGCTCCAGGTCGTATTTCAGGGCGCGGACCTTCTGGTTGACCTCCATGCTGATCTCGTTCTCAAACTCCACCAGAAGGGCCTGATCGCCCACATAGCGCAGGGTGTAGTCAGACACAGCGTTTTCCTCCATCCAATCCGCAGCTGCTCAGCTGTTGTAGATCTTGGGGTCGAACTCGCTCTCGCTCTTGGACACGATCACGGTGGTAGCGGCGTCGCCCACCACGTTCAGCATGGTCAGCACCATCTCGCAGGGCTTGTTCATGGCCAGGATCAGGGAGTAGATCAGGGTGCACAGCTCGGTGCCGAAGCCGGCGCCGGTGAGCACCGCGTACAGCATCACGGTGCCGGCGGCGGGGATGGCGGGGGTGCCCATGGAGGCGCAGATGGCCAGCAGGGTCATGGTGGCGTAGTGCATGGGGGTGACCTCCAGGCCGGCGCAGGTGGCGATGAAGGCGGCGCCCACAATGTGCATGATGGCGGTGCCGTTCATGTTGATGGTCATGCCCACAGGCAGGACAAAGTTGGTAATCTCCTCGCTGCAGCCCAACTCGTTGACGCAGGTCTCCTTATTCAGGGGCAGGGCGGGGGCGGATGCGGCGGCGCCGAAGGCGATGATGGCAACCTTGATCATCTTCTTCATGAAGATGAAGGGGTTGCAATGGGTGGAGGCGGCGATGGCGGCGGGGTAGGCCACAAACAGGTAGATGACCAGGACGAGCAGGGTCACCAGGATGTAGGAGAAGATGTTGCTGACCTGATCAATGCCGTAGATGGCGAAGGTGCGGGTGACCATGCAGAACACGGAGATGGGGGAGCAGGTGATGATCAGGAAGTCCAGGAATTTCTGGGTGATTTGGGCGGCCTCGCCGCAGAAGGTCTTGAACACGGTGATCTGGCTGCCCATGGAGGCGATGCACACGCCGATGGCCACCGCGCAGGCGATGACGGCCAGCATCCGGTTGTTGGTGGTCATGGGAGCGATCAGGTTGTCGGGCACGGCGTTGACGATGGTGACCAGGATGTTGCTGGTCTCGATCTCGGTGACGTTGGCCGCGGCCTGGTCCACGCTGAAGGGACGGTAGATGTTCATGCCGATGACGATCTCAGAGGCGACGGCGGCCAGGACGCAGGCCGCCAGATAGAACAGAACAAAGGCGATGATGGTTTTGCCTGCGATGCGGCCCAGCTTTCTCATATCGTTCATGCTGCACACAGACATGATGATGGAGAAGAACACCATCGGGACGATGGCCAGCTTCAGGGCGTTGGTGAAGACGGTCTGGACGATGTAGAACAGGCCCAGCGCGCTGCGTCCGGCGCTGACGGTGATGTCCTGGAAGAAGATCATGTTGATGATATTCCAGGTGTCGGGGGCCATGGAGGTCTTGGCCAGGCTGGCGATCACGCCGAATACGACGCCCAGGATCAGACCGGTGATCATGCGCTTGACAAAGTTTTTACGTGCTTTTTCTCCCATGTTGGTCACTCCTTTAAAGTAGTTGGTTCTGCGGGGTCCTCTTGCCGGTTCTTAGTATAGCATAAGGAGGGACATGGGGTAAAATGAATAATTTTAAGGAATATTATTTAGAATTTCTATATTCAATGACGAAATTTCATCAATCTGTCAAATATCGGGATTTTGAATAATGTGCCATAAAATTATCTATTTGCCGGGCCGTTCTTTACGTGTTATACTCAAAATACCGAATTTAAACCACAAAACGATTGATCGGGAGGATAAGTTTCATGAAAATCGTAGTATTGGACGGATATACCGAAAATCCCGGCGACCTGAGCTGGGACGAGCTGGGGAAGCTGGGGGAGCTGACGGTCTATGACCGCACCAGCCTCTCCGATGAGGACGAGGCCATCGCCCGCATCGGGGATGCGGAGGTGGTGTTTACCAACAAGACCCCCATCACCAAAAAGATCATCGACGCCTGCCCCGGCATGAAGATGATCTCCATGCTGGCCACCGGTTACAACGTGGTGGACTACGTCTACGCCGCCGAACAGGGCATCCCCGTTACCAATGTACCCACCTACGGCACCGCCTCGGTCAGCCAGTTTTCCATCGCCCTGCTGCTGGAGGTGTGCCACCACATCGGCCACCACGACGCCTCCGTCCACGCCGGCAACTGGGCCAACTGCATCGACTGGTGCTACTGGGACTACCCCCTCATCGAGCTGGAGGGCAAGACCATCGGCATCATCGGCTTCGGCCGCATCGGCCAGACCGAAGGGCGCATCGCCAAGGCCATGGGCATGAAGGTGCTGGCCTATGACCTGTACCCCAACGACTCCGGCCGGGAGATCGCGGAGTATGTGGACCTGGACACCCTCTACGCCCAGGCCGATGTGATCACCCTCCACTGCAACCTGACCCCGGAGAACACCTGCATGATCAACAAGGACTCCATCGCCAAGATGAAGGACGGCGTGATCCTGATCAACAACGCCCGGGGCCAGCTGATCAACGAGCAGGACGTGGCCGACGCCCTGAACAGCGGCAAAATGGGGGCCGCCGGTCTGGATGTGGTGTACACCGAGCCCATCCGCGCCAACAACCCCCTGCTCCAGGCCAAGAACTGCATCATCACTCCCCACATCTCCTGGGCCCCCAAGGAGAGCCGCCAGCGCATCATGGACTGCGCGGTGTCCAACGTCAAAGCCTATCTGGACGGCAAACCTGTCAATGTGGTCAACCTGAAATAAGGGGAGAGAGCTATGAGTTTGCGTTCCGATGCGCAGAGCATCATCTCCGCCTCCATCCGGGCGGTCCAGCCTGACGCCGCAGTCCAGCGCGCCCTCCGGGGCCGGGAGTTTCCCGGCCGGGTGGTGCTGGCGGCGGCGGGCAAGGCCGCATGGCAGATGGCCAAAGCCGCCAGGGACTGCCTGGGGGACCGGATCAGCGCCGGAGTGGTGGTCACCAAATATGGCCACGTGTCCGGCCCCATCCCCGGCTGCACCTGCTATGAGGCGGGCCACCCCGTCCCCGACGAGAACTCCTTTCAGGGCGCCCAGGCGGTGCTGGACCTGGTCTCCGGGCTGACGGAGCAGGATACGGTCATCTTTCTGCTGTCCGGCGGGGGGAGCGCCCTCTTCGAGAAGCCGCTGGTCCCCGGAGAGGAACTCCAGGACGTCACCAGCCAGCTGCTGTCCAGCGGGGCGGACATCGTGGAGATGAATACCATCCGCAAGCGGCTGTCCGCCGTGAAGGGGGGGCGCTTCGCCCAGCTGTGCGCCCCCGCCCGGGTGTTTGCCATCGTCCTCAGCGACATTTTGGGCGACCCGCTGGATATGATCGCCTCCGGCCCCGCCTGCGCCGACCAGTCCACCTGTGAGCAGGCCCTGGCCGTCGCGGAGAAGTACCGCCTCACCCTCACCCCCCGGGCCAAGGAGCTGCTGGCTCAGGAGACCCCCAAGGCTCTTGACAATGTGGAGACTCAGATCACCGGCAGCGTCCGGGAGCTGTGCGCCGCCGCCGCCAGCGCCGCCCGGGAGCTGGGCTATGAGCCGGTTATCCTCACCGACCTGCTGGCCTGTCAGGCCAGGGAGGCGGGGGCCTTCCTGGCCTCCATCGCCCGCACCCACCAGGGGCGGGGGAAAAAGCTGGCCTTCCTGGCGGGGGGAGAGACGGTGGTGAAGCTCACCGGTTCCGGCAAGGGGGGCCGCAATCAGGAGCTGGCTCTGTCCGCCGCCCAGGGCATCGAGGGACTGGACAGCGTGCTGGTCTTCTCCCTGGGGTCCGACGGCACCGACGGCCCCACCGACGCCGCAGGAGGCATAGTAGACGGCCGGACGGCCTCTGCGCTCCGGGAGCAGGGCCTGCTGATCCACCAGGTGCTGGAGGACAACGACGCCTACCACGCCCTGGCAAAGGCGGATGGCCTGATTGTCACCGGCCCCACCGGGACCAACGTCAACGATGTGGCGGTGGCGCTGATCGATGGATAATATAAAATTTCGTAATATTCAAAATAAAGAATATAAATTTTACAAATAAGCGAGTTTGTGCTATAGTGATGACATCAACCGAAAGGAGAATGAATCATGTTTCATCCTGCCAGCCGTATGGAAGCCCTTCCCTTCTCCGAGATCCGTGTGATGATGGAGAAAGCGACCCAGATGCAGAAGAACGGTGAGGACGTGATCCACATGGAGATCGGCCGCCCCGACTTCGATACCCCCCAGGTCATCAAGGAGGCCGCCAACCAGGCTCTGGCCAACGGCAACGTGTTTTACACCTCCAACTACGGTACCCCTGAACTGCGCCAGGCTATCGCCGACAAGCTGAAGCGGGACAACGGCATCGATTACAAGGCCGAGGAGATCCTGGTGACCATCGGCGTGGGCGAGGGGACCTATGCCGCCGTGGCCGCCTTCACCGAGCCCGGCGACGAGATTCTGGTCCCCGACCCGGTGTGGCTCAACTACATCCACGTGCCCCACTTCTTTGGCGCGGTGCCGGTCAGCTACAAGCTGAGGGAGGAGAACGACTACCAGATCGACCTGGACGAGATCGAGGGCCTGATCACCTCCAAGACCAGGATGCTGGTCATCAACACCCCCGGCAACCCCACCGGCGTGGTCCAGTCCCAGGAGACCCTGGAGAAGTTGGCCGAGATCGCCAAGAAGCACGATCTGATCGTGGTCTCCGACGAGATCTACGAGAAGCTGGTCTACGACGGGGCCAGGCATGTGAGCATCGCCGCCCTGCCCGGTATGAAGGAGCGGACCATCACCCTCAACGGCTTCTCCAAATGCTACTCCATGACCGGCTGGCGTCTGGGCTACGTGGCCGCCCCGGTGGAGTTCATCAAGGCCATGGTCCGGGTCCACGCCTACATCAACACCTGCGCACCCTCCTTTGTCCAGGAGGCCGGCATCACCGCCCTGGAGAAGGCCGAGCCCGACGTACAGGAGATGGTGAAGGAGTACCAGCGCCGCCGGGACTACACCGTGTCCGCCATCAACGCCATCGACGGCCTGAGCTGCAAGACCCCCGGCGGAGCCTTCTACATCTTCGTCAACATCAAGGAGCTGGGAAAAACCTCCGCGGAGATGACCGACTATCTGCTTGACACCGCCAAGATTGCCGCCGTGCCCGGTTCCGCTTTCGGTCCCCAGGGCGAGGGCTACATCCGCCTGTCCTACGCCTGCAGCTACGAGCGCATCGTGGAGGCCATGGACCGGCTGAAGAAGGCCGTGGAGGCCCTCAAAGCGTAAACGCCTCCCCCAGAGGGATGTGGAATTTGAGGTCCTCCAGATAGAGGGCCAGCTGCTCCTCAAAAAACTCCAGCGCCGGTTCGCTGGTGACCAGCGGGAAGCGGTGGGTGATTTTGTAGCAGCACCGGTCGGGCGGCGGGTTTTTCAGCTCGCTGACGTAAATGGGCCGGGAACGGGCCATGTCGCAGACGACGGATTCGGGCGCGATCATCCAGCTCTGGCCCTCCTGCCAGAGGCGGCGGGCCAGGGTGATGGTGTCGGTGGAGACGCAGGGCCGGGAGTAATTGGTCAGCCACTGGTTGTGCCAGAGCTGGTAGGGGTCGTCCCACTTGAGAAAGATCTCCCGGGAGGGGTCCAGCTCCTCGGTGTGGACCAGGGGCTTGGCCACCTCCGGCTGGGTGGACTGCATCAGGTAGAATTTTTCCTGAAAGACCTGCTCGCAGATGATGTTTTTGTAATACAGGTGGTAGAACACGAAGGCCACGTCGATGTCGTGGTTGTCCAGGATGCTGTACAGCTCTGCCGACTGGTGGGTGCGCACGTTCAGGTCCACGATGGAGTCGGGTCCCATCAGCTCCCGGTAAAAGGGGGCCAGCAGCGCCACGTTGACGCTGTCGGTGCAGCCCACCGAGAGCAGCACCCGGTCCCGGCTGCGCTTCAACAGCCTGGTCTCCTTCCAAAGGGAGAGCATCCGCTCAGCGATGGGGATGAACTCCGTCCCCTCTGGGGTCAGCTCGATCTGCTTGAACCCCTTGCTGCGGGTGATGAGCGCAAAGTCCAGCTCCTTTTCCAGCACCTTGAGCCGGTGGCTGATGGTGGGCTGGGAGAGAAACAGGGTCTCTGCGGTTTTGGAGATGCTCTTTGTGTTGACGATGGTCAAAAACATTTCCACATCGGTCAGATCCATAGAGGGTTACCTCCTTAAATATTTGTTTTTTCTATATTATAAACGATAATTCGAGTTTTGGAAAGAAGGTTTTTATTATGGCAGTTGGATGCAGGATCAGACGCAACTTTGAACGCCCGGACCGGGCTCTGGTGGAGGCGTTCCGGGGGATCCCGGTGGCCAATATTGACGACTGCATGGGCCGTCTGGCCAGCGTGGACGCCGGCCTGGAACCCATGAACCACTCCCCCATGCTGGGTACCGCCTTTACCGTGCTCTGCCCCGCCGGCGACAACCTGATGTTCCACAAGGCCCTGGATATGGCCCAGCCTGGCGACGTGCTGGTCATCGCAGCTCGGGGCAGCCTCAGCCGCGCCCTGTGCGGCGAGATCATGGCCACCTACGCCAAGAGCCGCGGCCTGGCCGGCTTCATCATCGACGGCTGTGTCCGGGACCGGGACGAGCTGGCCCAGTTCACCGATTTCCCCATCTACGCCCGGGGCGTTGTGCCCAACGGCCCCTATAAGAACGGCCCTGGCGAGATCAATTTCCCCGTCAGCGTAGGCGGCCAGGTGATCTGTCCGGGTGACATCCTGGTGGGCGACGGCGACAGCGTGCTGGTGGTCAAGCCCGAGGACGCGGAGCGGGTCGCCAAGGAGGCCGCCGCCGTCCAGAAGAAGGAACAGGGTCAGATTGCCGACATCCTGGCCGGGAAGGGCTTCCCCCGTCCCTTTGTGGACCAGGTGCTGGAGCAGATCGGCGTGGAGTACGTAGACTGATTTCCTTCCGGACTGGACGCGTCCGCGCTGGAGGCGTCCAGTCACAAGCCCTTTGCGATTCAGACGCGAAAACCCGCTCCTTTGGGAGCGGGTTTTTCCTGTTAAAATCCCCTGCGCATCTTTACCAAAAGTCTTGTTTGTGATATACTACACTCCAACTGAGCCTAAAATCCGCAAGGAGGATGACGAACTATGGACCTGAGCGAAAAAATGGTGAGCAGTCAAACCATCTTCGAGGGGAAGATCATTAAGGTGACGCTGGACCAGGCCCGGCTGCCCGACGGCACACTGGCGGGACGGGAGGTCGTGTACCATCCCGGCGGGGTAGCGGTGCTGGCCCTGGACGAGGACAACACCGTCTATCTGGTCAGGCAGTACCGCTATCCCATCCAGCAGCTGCTGCTGGAGCTGCCCGCCGGCAAACTGGACCACGGCGCGGAGGAGGACCGCCTGCTGGGCGCCCAGCGGGAGCTGAGCGAGGAGACCGGCCTGGAGGCGGCGGAGTGGACCTATCTGGGTTACACCCTGGCCTCTCCCGGATTCTGTGACGAAGCGCTGCACATGTACCTGGCCCGGGGGCTCGCCCGGAAGAAGCAGCACCTGGACGCGGACGAGTTTCTGGATGTGGTCACCATGCCCTTTGACCAGCTGGTCCGGCAGGTGATGGACGGTACCATCACCGACGGCAAAACGGTGTCCACCACCCTGAAGGTAAAGGTCCTGCTGGGCCTGTAAGCGGATAGAACAGGAGGTCAACGCATGGGAAAAAAGGTCCTGATTGTAGAGGATGAGCAGAGCATTGTGGACATTTTGTCCTTCAACCTGACCCGCGAGGGCTATGACACTCTGGAGGCCCTGGACGGCCCCACCGGTCTGCAGCTGGCCCTGGAGCAGAACCCGGATCTGGTGCTGTTGGACCTGATGCTGCCCGGCATGAGCGGCTTTGACGTGTGCCAGAAGCTGCGGCAGGCGGGGTCCATGGTGCCCATCGTCATGCTCACCGCCCGGGAGGAGGAGGACGACAAGGTCCGGGGCCTGGAGCTGGGGGCGGACGACTATATTACAAAGCCCTTCAAGAACCGGGAGCTGATGGCTCGGGTGAAGGCCAACATCCGCCGGATGGGGATGGCGGCTCCTGCCGCCGTCCCCGCTCCCGCGCCGGAGGAGGGCGCGCCCCTGGGCCAGCGGGTGCAGGTGGACGAGGAGCGGGCCACCATTTTTAAAGACGGGGCCTCTCTGGACCTGACCCAGCGGGAGTACGATCTGATCCGTTTCCTGGCCGCACGGCCGGGGAAGATCTTCTCCCGGGAGGCCCTGATGGAGCACGTGTGGAACTACGAGGGCTACGTGGGCGATGTGCGGGCGGTGGATGTGGCCATCCGCCGCCTGCGGGAGAAGATCGAGGATGACCCCGCCTCCCCCGTCTTTATCAAGACCAAGCGGGGAATGGGGTATTACTTCGGGGAATAACGTCCCGTTTTTGCAGGAGCAGCCCCCTTTGCGGCCTGCTCCATAAGGAAGCTTGCATCTGAAAGGAGGTTCCGCCATGCTGCGCAGCCTGCATATGAAGCTGGTCATGATCATGATCCTGCTGATCATGTCGTTGATGATCGTGGTGGGGGCCTTCCTGATCAACTCGGTGACCGCCTTCTACATGGAGGACTTTTACAGCCAGGTCTCCGACGTGTTCCAGGACCCGCTGCTGTACCACGACCTGATTACCCCCTCCGAGGAGGAGGAGGACGGGGCGGACCAGCTGTTCCAGGTGCTGAACGCCTACGCCGGCGAGCTGGGGGTGGACAACCGCAACCGCAAGCTGTACATCCTGGACGGCAGCGGGGTGGTCCGCGTCTCCCCCGACGGAGGGGACGTGCAGCTGGAGTACACGGAAAACCTGACCTTCGCCCTGGCCTCCGGCCTGGAGACCGGCGAGGTGGGGGACGAGAGCAATCTGGCCCTGGACTACATGGACGTGGCCATCCCCATCCACCGGGGTGGGGAGGACTACATCGTCTATATCCTGGACAACAAGTCCACCTCCAACGACCTGACCGACCAGATGCTGGTGCTGATCATCGAGGCCCTGATCTTTGGCCTGGTGATCTCCATCCTGCTGTCCTTCCTGCTGTCCAAGACCATGGTCACCCCCATTCAGAGCCTGACCGAGGGGGCCATGCGGGTGGCGGAGCGGGATTTCTCCAAAAAGATCAAGGTGCCCTCCCAGGATGAGATCGGCGTGCTCACCGACACCTTCAACGACATGGCCGGCCAGCTCCAGGACACCCTGCGCCAGGTGGAGAACGAGCGCAACAAGCTGGATACCCTCTTCCTCCACATGACCGACGGCGTGGTGGCCTTCTCCCGGGCGGGACTGGTCATCCACTCCAACCCCGCCGCCAACCGGATGCTCCGCCGGGCCATCGGGCCGGAGACCACCTACGAGGAGCTGTTCGGTGAAATCGCCCCCCTGGAGCGGGCGCTGGACACCCCCGACCACCTGGAGGGGGAGCTGCAGGTGCGGGACAGCTTTTTCCAGCTGCTCATGGCCCCCTTCGACCGGGGCCGGGCGGGGGGCGGCGCGCTGGCGGTGCTCCACGACGTCACCGAGCAGAGGAAGAACGAGGAGCTGCGCCGGGAGTTTGTAGCCAACGTCTCCCACGAGCTGCGCACCCCGCTGACCAACATTCGCTCCTACGCTGAGACCCTGATGGAGAGCGCCAGGGACATGCCGCCGGAGATGGAAAAAAAGTTCCTGGGGGTCATCCTCAACGAGAGCGACCGCATGACCCACATCGTCCAGGACCTGCTCACCCTGTCCCGGTTCGATTCGGAGCGGGACGAGCTGAAGCTGTCGAAATTCCCCTTTGGAGAGGCGGTGCGGGACATTTACAACGCCGTCTATATGGAGGCCCAGAAGCACAACCACACCCTCACCCTGGACCTGGAGCCCGACCTGCCGGACATCCTGGCCGACCGGGAGCGGGTGCTGCAGGTGATGATGAACATCGTATCCAATTCCATCAAATACACCCCCGACGGGGGCCACATCGACATCTACGCCGGCCGCCGGAGGGACCGGGTCTGGATGATCGTGGACGACGACGGCATCGGCATCCCCGAGGAGGACCGCCCCCGGGTTTTTGAGCGGTTCTACCGGGTGGACAAGGCCCGCTCCCGCCAGTCGGGGGGCACTGGGCTGGGGCTGTCCATCGCCAAGGAGATCGTGGAGCGCCACCGGGGACGCATCACCCTGCTGAACAAAGAGGGGCCCGGTCTGGCCATCCGGCTGGACCTGAACATTGAGGGACCTGGCGATGGAAGGTAGAAAGCAGCAGGTGGCGGAGCGGCTGAAGGATGTGCTGATCCTTCTGCTCACTCTGTCCGCCCTATGGCTGGCGGCTCAGACGCCGCTGGCCGCTCCCCTGGGGGGCCTGTTCCAGGAGGAGGGCCGCCAGACGGTCACGGCCCCCGGCCAGGAGGTGAGCTGGGGGACGGGCGCTCTGCCCATGGCTATGGTGGTCAATCTGCCCGGCGGGACCAATCCCTCCCTGACCATCCCCGAAGGGAGCGAGAGCGTGCGCCGGGGCCTGCAGTACGATCAGGCCGCCTGCCAGGAGCTGTTCCAGCGGGTGGCGGGTCCCCTGGTGGAGGCCCTGTCCAGCGCGGGCGCGCCGGAGCGGATCACCCGCCGGGAGTGGGAGGAGACACTGACCGGCGCTCTGGGGGTGTATATGGACTTCCAGGGCCGGATTCCCATGCCCGTTTTGGCGGGATGGCTGTCGGTGCGGGACACCCAGCTCACCGCCACGGTCCGGCGTCTGGTCCTCACCGTGTGGGAGGACGGGGTGGACCTGTACTACCGGGACGAGGAGGACGGCGGGTACTACCGCTGCCGGTCTGAGGTGGCCGACCCCTTTTCCCTGGCGGAGGCCCTGTCCGGCCTGACGGGCAACGGGGCCTTTTACGCCTTTGAGTCGGAGCTGTATCAGAGCCTGGACCCGGACACCCTGCTCTTTGCGGAGACGCCCGCCCTGGCGGTGTATTCTGCCGCCAATCCCATGAGCGCTGGGCAGGAGACCCTCCAGAGCCTGGTCCAGGACCTGGGCTTTTCCCTGAGCTCCACCAGCTTCTACTCCACTGACGAGCAGGTGGCCCGCAGCGGGGACGACAGCGTGCGCCTGTCCGACCGGGGGGTGGTCCAGTACCAGTATGAGGGCCGCCAGGGGGGCGGGCTGTTCCCCGTGCTGAGCCAGGGGGAGGCGGGCAGCCTCTTCGACAGCGTGGAGACCTGCCGCCAGATCGCCCTGTCCGCCATGGGGACCCGGTGCGGCGAGGCCCGGCTCTACCTGATGTCGGTCCAGACCCGGCAGGAGGGCTGGGAGATCGACTTCGGCTACAGTCTGAACGGGGTCCCCGTGCTGAACGAGGGGGGGCGCGCCGCCCGCTTCCTGGTGGAGGGGGGCGAGGTGGTCCAGTTCTCCCTGTATCTGCGCAGCTATACCAACAGCGGCGTGACCTCCCTGGTGCTCCCCCCCAGACAGAGCGCGGCCGCCCTGCTGGCCAAGGGGCTGGAGGGCCAGGAGCTGCTGCTCACCTATTCCGAGGCCGGGGACGCCGCCGCCGCCGGCTGGTCGGCCAGGGACAACCGCCGGGAGGAGGGCTGAGCCATGCCGTGGAGCAAGATGAAAAACGTCATTCTGGTCATCCTGGCGGTGACCAATCTGGCCCTGCTGGTGCTGGTGGGCGGCCGGGCCATCCAGGGCAGCCGCCTGCTCAGCCGGGCCAGGGAGGACTCCATCCAGTTCCTCCGGGGACGGGGGGTGGAGGTGGACGAGAGCGTGATCCCCCAGGCCATCGAGCTGCCCCCCCAGACCGTGGAGCGGGATCTGGAGGGGGAGGAGAAGGCCGCCGCCGCCCTGCTGGGCAGTCCGGTGACCGCCGAGTCCCGAGGGGGCGAGGTGTACCGCTACTACAATGAAAAGGGCTCGGTCCAGTTCCACAGCGACGGCACCCTGTCCGCCCAGCTGGAGGAGGGGGCCTTTCCCCTGAGCGGCGACCGGGCGGCGGCCTGCACGGCCCTGATGGAGCGGATGGGCTTTCAGGGAAGCATCACCGGCGGGGAGGGGGAGGCGCTCATCTTCCGCCAGACCTGGAAGGAGATCCCGCTGTTCACCCAGCAGGTGACCCTGGTGTGCCGGGGGCAGGAGCTGTCCGCCATCACTGCGGGCCGCCAGCTGGTGGGCCGGCCCCAGCCGGACCCCTCCCGGGAGACCATCTCGGTGGCCACCGCCCTGATCCGGTTTTTTAACGGCGTGGGCGCGCTGGGGGATGTGTGCAACCGGATCGACGCCATCGAGCCGGGCTACGTGGCCGCCGCCTCTCTGTCCGGCCCCATTCTGCTCACCCCGGTGTGGCGGGTGACCACCGACACCGGAGCCTATCAGCTGGATACCGTCACCGGAGGGGTGACCCGGGTGTCCTGAACGGGGCGGGCGGCGCATATTCTGGGGGGGGGCGGACCGTCCCCCAACCTACCATCCCCAAGGAGGAACCCTATGTCAGATCGAACTCGCCCCATCGGCGTCCTGGATTCCGGGATCGGGGGCTTCAGCGTAGCCCGGCAGGTGCAGAGGCTTCTGCCGGAGGAGGACCTGCTCTACTTTGGCGACGGCGCCCACATCCCCTACGGCAACCACGATGAGGAGACCATCGTGGCCATGGCCCGGTACATGTTCCGCTTTCTGGAACAGCGCCAGGTCAAGGCCCTGCTGGTGGCCTGCAATACCATCTCCTGCGTCCTGGACCGGTGCGGGGACGCGGTGTCCTGTCCGGTGTTCAACGCGGTCCAGGCCGGGGTGGACGCGGCGGCCGGGCTGGAGGTGGATAAGGTGGGGGTGATCTCCACCGTGTTTACCCACAACGCCCGGATTTACCCCAAAAAGCTGTTGGCCCAGAGTCCCCGGAAGCTGGTGGTACTCAGCTGCGGCTGCTCCGACCTGGCCAGGCTGGTGGAACACAGCCTGGGCGATCCGGAGGGGATGGTCCAGGTGGAGGAAAACCTGCGCCAGGAGCTGGACCACATGGTGCTGGAGGAGAAGGTGGACTGCTGCGTACTGGGCTGCACCCACTACCCCCTGGCGGCGGACCGCATCCACAAGCTGTACCCCGGCCTGCCCCTCATCGACCCGGCGGAGGAGATGGCCCAGTCCCTGCGTACCTATCTGGAGGGGGCGGACCTGTCCAACCCGGAAAAAAGACCGGGCAGGCTGACCATCTATACCACCGGCGACGTGGCCGAATACGCCCTCCGGGCCCGTCAGGTGGGGCTGGAGCGGGTGGACCGGGTGGAGTTTTACCCGCCCATGGCGCTGAGCGGACAGAGGAGGGAGGAGCTGCCATGAGTTTGCTGCCGATCAAAAAGGGGATCAATTTTTCGGGCCCCACCGCCAGACCCTTCGCCAGCAAGAAGGCTATGACCGCCTTCCTCAAGGGGCTGGACAGCCGGGACGAGATGGGCCGGAACCTGCTGTCCTGCTGCGCCCTGCTCTACCGGCACTACAGCGGAGACAGGCGCTTCCAGGCCGACGCCCGCCGGGCGGAAAAGCGGGCGGGGGAGCTGCTCGCCATGGGCATTTCCCTGACCCAGCCCGATTTTGCCGGCAAGACCCCCCAGGACCACCTGAGCGAGGCGGGGCTGACCGGGCTGCAGCCATAGAAAGACGGGCGGCCAAAGGCCGCCCCTACAAAAGAGAAACGAGGAACCCCCATGTCAGAATTGCAATTTACCATCCCCACCCTGTTCGGTCTGGAGGGGGTGTGCGCCGACGAGGTCCGGCGGCTGAATCTGCCCCAGGTGCAGGCGGAGAATGGCCGGGTGCTGTGTACCGGGACGGACGCCAGCCTGCCCCGGCTCAACCTGAACATCCGCACCGGGGAGCGGGTGCTGCTCACCCTGGGGACCTTTCCCGCCCGGGACTTCGACGCCCTCTTTGAGGGGACCCGCGCCCTGCCCTGGGAGCGGTTTATCCCCAAAAACGGCCAGTTCCCGGTAAAGGGCCACTGCCTCAACTCCGCCCTCCGCTCGGTGCCCGCCTGCCAGTCCATCGTGAAAAAAGCGATTGCCGCCCGGCTGGGCGGTAAATACGGCCTGAACACCCTCCCTGAGACGGGGGCGCTGCATCAGGTGCAGTTCTCCATCATGGGGGACGAGGCGGCGCTGATGCTGGATACCTCCGGCCCCGGCCTCCACAAGCGGGGCTACCGGGCCCAGGGGGTGGCCGCTCCCCTGCGGGAGACCCTGGCCGCCGGGCTGGTGCTGCTGTCCCGCTACCGGGGAAAGGACCCCCTGTGCGACCCCTTCTGCGGCTCGGGGACCATCCCCATCGAGGCCGCCCTCATCGCCAAAAACCGGGCCCCCGGCCTGAACCGGTCCTTCTCCGCCCAGAAGTGGAGCTGGCTGGACAAGAAGCTCTGGATGTCCGCCGCCGACGAGGCAGAGGACCGTGAGTTTGACGGCGAATACGAAATCTGGGGCGGCGATATCGACCCCGAGGCCGTGGCCCTGGCGAAGCACAACGCCCAGCTGGCCGAGGTGGAGGACATCGTCCGCTTCGACGTGGACGACGCCACCCGGTTCCACTGGGGCGGGCTGTACGGCCGGGTAGTGACCAACCCGCCCTACGGCGAGCGGGTGATGGAGCGGAAAGAGGCGGAGGAGCTGTACCGGGCCTTCGGAAGGGCATGGGACAAGCTGCCCGAGGGCTGGAAGCTGTATCTCCTCTCCTCCCACACCGAGTTTGAGCGCACCTTTGGCAAGCGGGCGGACAAAAAGCGCAAGCTGTACAATGGGATGCTGAAATGTGATCTGTTTATGTATCTATAGAGAGATGAGGTGCCCGCCATGCGCCATCTGTTCATCATCAATCCCGCCGCCGGGAAGCGGGGGAGCACCGCCCGGCTGGAGGAGCGGCTGGACAGGCTGTCCTTCCCCCACGAGGCGGCCTACACCCGGACGGCGGGGGATGCCTGGCGGCTGGCCAGGGAGGCGGTCCGCTCCGGGGAGCCCGTCCGCATTTACGCCTGTGGAGGGGACGGCACCCTGAACGAGGTGGTCAACGGGGCGGCGGGGCATCCTCATGCGGCCGTCACCAACGTGCCCAAGGGGACGGGAAACGATTTTCTGAAGATGTTCGGCCCCGATTACCGGACGCTGTTCTACGACCTGGAGGCCCTGGCCGCCGGGCCCCAGACCCCCTTCGACCTGATCGACTGCAACGGCCAGCTGGGTATCGACGTGGCCTGCGCCGGGGTGGACGCCCGGGTGGCCGCCGGGGTCCACCGGTACAAGGATCTGCCCCTTGTCTCGGGGATTGGGGCCTATCTCCTGTCCCTGCTGGAGAACATCTTTTTCCGGGGCATCGCCCGGCCCATTTCCGTGGAGATGGGGGAGCTGCGGTGGGAGGACAAGCCCGCCTCCCTGCTGTGCGTGTGCAACGGGCGGCACTACGGCGGGGGCTTTATGCCCGTGGGGGAGGCCATGCCTGACGACGGCGTGCTGGACATGCTGCTGGTGCGGCAGGTGGGGCTGTTCACCTTCCTGCGGCTGGTGGGGAAGTACGCCAGGGGGCTTTACCGGCAGTACCCGGAGCTGATTCTGGATTACCACGGGCAGGAGGTGTCCTTCTCCGCCCGGGAGCCCATCACCGTGGTGGTGGACGGCGAGGTTATGCGGGACACCGCCTTTACCATCCGCCTGTCGGAGAAGAAGGTGAACTTCTTCTACCCCGCCGGGGCCGGATATCAGCCCGCCGGCAAAACCTCTTGACGCAGGCCCGGGCCGAAGAGATACTAGGGGCAGCTGGGACGGCGTGACAAAGCAGCGGGATGGGGGGTTATCATACGGGCAGGAGGGCGGTCAACCGGATTGCAGCTGGAAGACGGTCAATGTTCAGACAAGTTTATAGCTTGAGAACATGCTGTCTTCTTGCTGGAACGAGGGGGCGGCTACTTCTTAAGACGCCTCAAATTAGCACTCCGCCCGTCCGTTTGTGAACGAAATGTAAAACCTTTCAATTTGACCCCTGATTTTTTAAAATTGGGGGTTGATTTTTTTGCCGGGAGAGGTTATTATCTTAAACAGAGTTAGCACTCAAAACTTTTAAGTGCTAAAACCAGGCTTTGTTGATCCAAAAAATTAAGTCATATAAGGAGGAACCCATTATGAAACTCAAACCCCTGGCTGACCGTGTCATCGTGAAACTGGTGGAGGCAGAGGAGACCACCAAGGGCGGCATCATCCTCACCGGCGCCGCCAAGGAGAAGCCCGAGGTGGCCGAGGTCATTGCCGTCGGCCCCGGCGGCATGGTGGAGGGCAAGGAAGTCGTCATGACCGTGAAGGTGGGCGATAAGGTCATCACCAGCAAGTATTCCGGCACCCAGGTCAAGCTGGACGGCGAGGAAGTCACCATCGTCCGCCAGAACGACATCCTGGCTGTTGTGGAGTAAACCATTGATCTGAATTATATTGGAGGTAATGCGTTATGGCTAAAATTATTTGCTACGGCGAGGAGGCCCGCAAGGCGCTGGAGAAGGGCGTCAACCAGCTGGCCGACACCGTGAAGATCACCCTGGGCCCCAAGGGCCGCAACGTAGTGCTGGACAAGAAGTTCGGCGCTCCCCTCATCACCAACGACGGCGTGACCATCGCCAAGGAGATCGAGCTGGAGGACCCCTTTGAGAACATGGGCGCCCAGCTGGTGAAGGAGGTCTCCACCAAGACCAACGACGTGGCCGGCGACGGCACCACCACCGCCACCCTGCTGGCCCAGGCCATCGTGGGCGAGGGCCTGAAGAACCTGGCCGCCGGGGCCAACCCCATGGTCATGAAGAAGGGCATCGCCAAGGCCACCACCGCCGCCATCGAGGCCATGAAGGCCAACAGCCAGAAGGTGAAGGACTCCAACGACATCGCCCGCGTGGGCGCGGTCTCCTCCGGCGACGAGGCCATCGGCAAGCTCATCGCCGAGGCCATGGAGAAGGTGGGCCACGACGGCGTCATCACCATTGAGGAGTCCAAGACCGCCGAGACCTCCTCCGAGGTGGTAGAGGGCATGCAGTTCGACCGGGGCTATATCACCCCCTATATGGTCACCGACACCGAGAAGATGGTGGCCGAGCTGGACGACGCCCTCATCCTCATCACCGATAAGAAGATCTCCAACATCCAGGAGCTGCTGCCCATTCTGGAGCAGGTAGTCCAGTCCGGCAAGAAGCTGCTGATCATCGCTGAGGACGTGGAGGGCGACGCCCTGTCCACCCTGATTGTCAACCGGCTCCGCGGCACTTTGAACGTGGTGTGCGTCAAGGCCCCCGGCTTCGGAGACCGCCGCAAGGAGATGCTCCAGGATATCGCCATCCTCACTGGCGGCGAGGTCATCTCCGCCGACGTGGGCTTGGAGCTGAAGGAGGCTCAGATGAACATGCTGGGCTCCGCCCGCCAGGTGAAGGTCACCAAGGAGAACACCACCATCGTCAACGGCGCCGGCTCCACCGAGGAGATCAAGGCCCGCATCGGCCAGATCAAGAGCCAGATCGAGGTCACCACCTCCGACTACGACAAGGAGAAGCTCCAGGAGCGGCTGGCCAAGCTGGCCGGCGGCGTGGCCGTCATCAAGGTGGGCGCCGCCACCGAGGTGGAGATGAAGGAGAAGAAGCTGCGCATCGAGGACGCCCTGAACGCCACCCGCGCCGCGGTGGAGGAGGGCATCGTGGCCGGCGGCGGCACCGCCTACCTGAACGCCATCCCCGCCGTGGAGAAGCTGCTGGCCGAGACCGAGGGCGATGAAAAGACCGGCGTGCAGATCATTACCCGGGCCCTTACCGCCCCCGTGAAGCAGATCGCCGCCAATGCCGGCATCGACGGCTCTGTGGTGCTGGAGAAGATCCGGGAGTCCGGCAAGGCCGGCTACGGCTTCGATGCCTACAAGGAGGAGTACTGCGATATGATCCCCGCCGGCATCGTGGACCCCACCAAGGTGACCCGTTCCGCCCTGGAGAACGCCGCCTCCATCGCCGCCACCCTGCTGACCACCGAGTCTCTGGTGGCCGACAAGCCCCAGCCCCCCGCACCTCCTGCCGCCCCCTCCCCCGACATGGGCATGTATTAAGGACCAAAAAGAGCCTGGAGCGAAAGCTCCAGGCTCTTTTGCGTTATGCGGGCCGCTCCAGGGCCAGTTCTTCCTGTGCCTCCCGCTCGTTGTCGGCCGAGAAGCAAAACCGCCCGGCCCAATCGTAGACCTCCACGTGTCCTCTTACCCAAACCATGCTGTAATCCATAGCGTCTTGCTCCTTTCTTGTATCGTGATTCCAGTATACAAGAGGAGCTGTCCCATAAACCGGACTTTTCCGGCTGGTTGCACTTTTTTTCCGTTGGAGGTATAATCAGCTCAGAGGGAGGCGAACGCAATGGTTGAACTGATCGGTTATCTTGGCTCTGTTCTGGTCGTGGTGTCCATGCTGATGTCCTCAGTGGTGAAGCTGCGGGTTATCAACACCATAGGCAGCGGGATCTTTGCGGGCTACGCCCTGCTGATCCACTCTTACCCCACGGCGCTGATGAACGCCTGCCTGGTGGGCATCAACCTGTACAACCTGGTGCGGCTGCGGCAGGGGGACCGGAGCTATGACCTGGCGGAGACCGCTCCGGAGGACGGCCTTCTGCGCTTTTTGCTGGCCCGCTACCGGGAGGACATCCACAAATATTTTCCGGGCTTTGTGGAGCAGCGCACGGCGGACCGGGCCTACGTGGTCTTCTGCGGCGGCGACCCGGCGGGCATTCTGCTGGGGACCGTGGCCGGGCAGGGGACGCTGAAGGTGACGCTGGACTACTCCACCCCCGCCTACCGGGACTGCTCCATCGGGACCTATCTGTATGGAAAACTCCCCTCCAAAGGGGTGCATACCCTGATCTTTGGCGAGGAGGAGTCCCAGGACCACGCCGCCTATTTGACCCGGATGGGCTTTTCCAGGGAGAATGGCGTTTTCGTCAAGCACTTAGACTGATCCGGAAGGGAGGGGATTTGTTTGGACCCGATTTTTTACACCGTCCGCGCCATCAACGGCGACTATGCCGACTTGGTCGCTGACAGCGGCGGGGAGCACTCTATCACCATGTTCCTGCTCCCCGAGGGTGTCACAATAGGCAGCCGTTTGAAGCTGGAAAATTTCCAGTGGGAGCTGGTATAGACGCCCTTGCATCCAGAGAGGGCCTGTGCTATACTGGGAAAGCGAATTTCAGGGAAAGGAAGAGAATCTATGGGGATTTTCGATTACATCATCACCTTTCTTCCGATGGCTCTTATCATCGCGGTTGTGATTGGGGTGTTTGCAAAGCGGAGCCAGTATCAGAACCGATCCAATGCCGGGGCATTTTTCTTTGAGAACGGCAGTCTGGTGCTGAACACGGGGCTCCCTTATCCCATCCCCTTTGAGGAGATCGACTGCGTGGAGCTGCATTACAGCGCCCGGGAGCTGAACAGCAAGCTGTCCTACGGGCTGGGTGTGAAGGTGATCCGGAAAAACGGCAGGAAGAAGTGGGTCTACTACAAGGGCTACCGGACGGCCAAGCTGGCCACCCCCTTTGACATGGAGGCGGCCCTGAAGGAGCGGGGCATTCGCTGCGTTATGATCGATACATAAAAGATCCCGGCCTTATGGCCGGGATCTTTGCTGCTTATTTGCTGCTTCTGCGCCAGATGCCCATTTTTTCTGCGTCCTGGATGAGCTGCTCCCGGAACTGGGGGTCGGCAATGGAGATGATGGCCTCGGCCCGCTCCCAGGTGGACAGGCCCTTCAAGTTGATCATGCCGTGCTCGGTGACGATGTACTGCACGCAGGACCGGGGGTCGGTGGCGATGGAGCCGGGGGTGAAGGTGGGGACGATGCGGCTCTTGACGGAGCCGTCCTTGCCGGTGACGGTGGAGGACATGCAGATAAAGCTCTTGCCGCCCTTGGACAGGTAAGCGCCCATGACGAAGTCCAGCTGGCCGCCGGTGCCGGAGATGTGCTTCAGTCCGGCGGATTCGGCGTTGACCTGGCCGAACAGGTCCATATCAATGGCGTTGTTGATGGAGATAAAGTTGTCCAGCTGGGCCAGGACGCGCACGTCGTTGGTGTAGTCCACCGGGGCGGCCATGACGGCGGGGTTGCGGTCCACGTAGTCGTACAGCTTCTGGGTGCCGGCGGCGAAGGCGTAGACCTGACGGCCCTTGTCCAGGGCCTTGTTCCGGCCGGTGAGCTTGCCCGCCAGGGCCATGTCTACGAAGCCGTCCACGTACATCTCGGTGTGGACGCCCAGATCCTTCAGATCGGACTGGGCGATCATGGAACCCACAGTGTTGGGCATGCCGCCGATGCCCAGCTGGAGACAGGCTCCGTTGGGGATCTGCTCCACAATGAGCTTGGCCACCGCCCGGTCCACATCGGTGGGCTCGCCGCCCCCGCCCAGCTGGGCCACGGCGGGGTTGTCCCCCTCTACCACGTAGTCCACGTCAGCGATGTTGATCTCGCTGCCGGTGAGGCCGTAGACCCAGGGCAGGTTGTGGTTGACCTCCAGGATGATGACCTTGGCTTTTTCCAGCATGTCGGCCAGGTGGGAGGCGGCCAGGGCGTAGCTGAAGTTGCCGTGGCTGTCCATGGGGGTGACCTGGATCATGGCCACGTCCACCGAGATGTTCTCCCGGTAGAACCGGGGCAGCTCGGAGTAGCGCATGGGGGCGAAGAAGCCCATCCCCTTGCCGATGATCTTCCGGTCCACGCCGGAGCAGTGCCAGGAGTTCCAGGTGAAGTGGTCCCCAGCGTCATCGGCCTTGGCGATCTCGGGCATCCACATGGTGACGCCTCCCCGCACCTTCACATCGGTGAGCTCGTCCTTCCGGGCGGCCAGGGCCTTGTCCAGGGCCACGGGGTGGTTGGTGCACCAGCCGTAGTCCACCCAGTCGCCCGGCTTGACCGCCTTCACGGCCTGCTCGGGGGTGGTCAGCTTCTGCTGGTAAAGGGCTTGATAATCCATGATGATCTCCTCCATATCCAAATATTTTTCTGTTCCGGAACGATACGCGCGCATCATTGTTTCAGCTCTTCCGGCGTATCGCTCGTTTCGGGGGCTGGTTCTGGACTCTTGATCTGATTATGCACAGCGGCCTTCTGGATCATGGTGATGTCCGCTTTGCTGCGCATAAACCGCCTCTTTCCCGCGTGGGGTTCGGTCACCGGCCCAGGTCCAGGTAGTAGGGCTTCATCAGGCTGGCCTGCTCAGTGGAGTCCTTGGGCTGATTTTTCCGGGGCGGCTCAGGGGGCATGCCGGGACGGCCCCGGCGCTGGGGACCGGCCCCCCCTTTTTTCTTCTGCTGGGGCGCGGGCCTCTTCGAAGCCTCCTGCCGTGCCTTGACCGGCTTCTGCTGGGCATGTTTCCCCTTGGACTGCTTGGCCCTTTTGGACTCCTCCGCCGGCTTGGGACTGCTCTGCCTGGCCGGCTTTGGCTCAGAAGCCTGGGGTTCGGGCTGCTTTTTTTTCTGCTGTCCCCCCTGTTTCTTGGGCTTTTCCGCCGCCTTGGGCAGAATTCCGGCCAGCAGGGACCGCCGGGGGGCCAGCAGCCGGGCGGTGGCGTCCATGATCACGTCGCTGTCCAGAGGGCTGGGGCGGTGGAATTCCGTGTTGGGCATGGCGTCGCCGGTGTCCAGCAAAGCGCCTGGCCGCACGCCCCGCTTGGGCGGGGAGGGGGGAGCGGGCA
The DNA here is from genome assembly GCA_910584605.1 of uncultured Oscillospiraceae bacterium. GTDB lineage: Bacteria > Bacillota > Clostridia > Oscillospirales > Oscillospiraceae > Lawsonibacter. Next base: position 1,560 of record CAJUAW010000011.1, on the reverse strand, counting down.
GAGCGTCGAAGGCGTCCTCCTCCGGGAGGGAGGTGTGGAGGGGGGCGGTCTCCGGGGCGGCGCTCTTCTTTTTCCGGCGGCGCTTCTTCTTGGGGGCGGCCTCCTCGGGGACGGCCTCCGCCCTGGCCGCCGCCAGACCGGCCTGCTCGGCGGCCCGGCGGGCCTCCTCCCGCTGGCGGCGCAGCTCCCTGGCGGCCTGACGGGCCTCAGCGTCCTCCTCATTGATGATTTTTCCGTTTTTGTCCCGTTTGGGGGCCTCGAACACCCGCATGGGGTAGGGATGGTCCTCCACCAGGGGGACCTTTTTTCCGATCAGCTTCTCGATGTCCTTCAGCAGAGGCTTTTCTCCAAAGTCACAGAAGGCGATGGCCTCGCCTCCCCGGCCCGCCCGGCCGGTGCGGCCGATGCGGTGGACGTAGGTTTCGGGCACCTCGGGCAGGTTGTAGTTGAACACATGGGACAGCTCCTCGATGTCCAGCCCGCGGGCGGCGATGTCGGTGGCGACCAGACAGCGGACGCGCCCGGCCTTGAAGTCGGCAAGGGCCTGCTGGCGGGCGGTCTGGCTCTTGTTGCCGTGGATGGCGGCGGCAGAGATGCCCGCCTTGCCCAGGTCACGGGCCACCTTGTTGGCCCCGTGCTTGGTGCGGGTGAAGACCAGGGCGTTTTTCACCCGCTTTTCCCCCATCAGATGGGCCAGCAGATTGGTCTTGTTCCCCTTGTCCACCAGATAAACGGACTGGCGGATGACCTCCACCGGGGAGGAGATGGGGTTCACCGCCACCTTTACCGGGTTTTTCAGCAGGGAGTTCACCAGGTCGGTGATCTCCGGGGGCATGGTGGCGGAGAAAAAGAGGGTCTGCTTTTTCTGGGGGAGCCACTTGAGAATCTTTCGCACGTCGTGGATAAAGCCCATGTCCAGCATACGGTCGGCCTCGTCCAGGACGAACATCTCCAGCCGGTCCAGAGAGACGTAGCCCTGGTCGTGGAGGTCCATCAGCCGTCCGGGGGTGGCCACCAGGATGTCCACCCCCCGGTTCAGGGCCTCCACCTGGGGATTCTGGCCCACGCCGCCGAAGATGACGGCGTGGCGCAGCTTCAGGTATTTGCCGTAGGCGGTGAAGCTCTCACCGATCTGGATGGCCAGCTCCCGGGTGGGGGTGAGGATGAGGGCCCGGATGGGCCGCCTGGGGCCGGACACAGCCTCCAGGCGCTGCAAAATGGGGGTGGCGAAGGCACAGGTCTTGCCGGTGCCCGTCTGGGCACAGCCCAGCACGTCCCGCCCGGCCAGGGCGGGGGGGATGGCCTTCTCCTGGATGGGAGAGGGCTTTTCATAGCCCTGCTCCTCCAGGGCCTTTAAGATGGGGGCGTTCAGCCCCAGGTCACGAAACTGCATTCAAAACTTCCTTTTTTTCGTTCGCGCCGGAGCACCGGCGCGGCCCGCGCTTTTCCCTGCGGGCTGGGGCGGTTATTTGCCGGCCTGGAGCCGCTCCAGAATGATCTTGGCGGTTTCGGCCAGCTCCTGTCCCGGCGGGCAAGGGATGACCAGGTCGGCGTATTTGC
>CAJUAW010000010.1 GCA_910584605.1 uncultured Oscillospiraceae bacterium | reverse complement strand
CCTGCGGCTGGCCTTCAGCCGCCAGGTGGACGGCTATATCCGCCAGTACGTCCTGGGGGTGTGGCAGGCGGACAACGCCAGCTCCATCACCCCCCGGCACGTGGAGTTCTACAACGCCATCTGGAACCCCGGCAACCCAGTGCCCTCCGCCCTGTACTGGGAGGTGGCCTCCGGGGTGGCCAACTTCGATCTGTTCCAGCCCCCGGCCTTTTTCGAGGACCTGCGCCGGTACGACCGGATGAAGGGCACCTCCCTGGCCCGGCGGTTCGCCGACCAACTGACCCTCCTCCTGCTCCTCTTCGCGGCAGTGGACGGGGTGGTCAGCGAGAGCGAGGCGGGCTTTGTCAACGCCTGCAGCGATCTTCTGCTGGAGCTGTGCAACAAGGACGGCCTGCGCTCCGACCGGCCCGCGATCCGGGTGGACGAGTTCGTGGCGCCCAAGCCCGGCCAACCCGCCGCCCCCGCCGTCAAAGCGGAGACGGCCCCGGCCAAGCAGGAGGAGCCTCCCGCGCAGGAGCCCGAGCCCACATTGGACGAGCTGCTGGCCCAGCTGGACGCCCTGTGCGGCCTGGAGCGGGTGAAGAAGGATGTGAAAAGCCTCATCAATCTGGTAAAGGTGCGCCGTCTGCGGGAGGAGGCGGGCCTGCCGGTGCCGCCCATGTCCCTGCATCTGGTGTTCATGGGCAACCCTGGCACCGGCAAGACCACCGTGGCCCGTCTGCTGGCGAACATCTACCACGCCGTGGGAGTGCTGTCCAAGGGCCAGCTGGTGGAGGTGGACCGGTCCGGCCTGGTGGCCGGCTTTGTGGGTCAGACCGCCCTGAAGGCCCAGGAGGCGGTCCAGAAAGCCGTTGGCGGGGTGCTGTTCATCGACGAAGCCTACGCCCTGGTCAATGCCGACAGCCCCAACGACTTCGGCCACGAGGCCATTGAGGTCATCCTCAAGAACATGGAGGACCACCGGAAGGACCTGATCGTCATTGTGGCGGGGTACACCGACCGGATGGAGCAGTTCATCCACTCCAATCCCGGTTTGGAGTCCCGGTTTAACAAATACTTCTTCTTTGAGGACTATGACGGAAAACAGCTCATGGAGATTTTCCGCTCTATGTGCGGGGTCAACGGCTACACCCTCTCGGAGGAGGGGGAGAAGTTCCTGGAAAAGGACCTCCAGGAGCTGTACGAGGAGAGGGACGAAAACTTCGGCAACGCCCGGGACGTGCGCAACCGCTTTGAGCAGGCGGTAGCCCGGCAGGCCGACCGGGTGTCCCAGCTGGAGGAACCCACCAAGGAGCAGCTCATGGAGCTGCTGCCCGGAGATTTGGAGGAACCGGTATGATCTATCCCTATGATGAAGCAGCATTCCAGAAGCACCTGGCCATTATGCGCCACGAAAAATATGAGCAGTTTGAAAAGTACCGTGTGCGGATCAAATTGAAGTGGGACGGCCCATATTCCGGGCGCTCCAAAGCGATTTTGTGTGCGATTGGCTTCCAGGAGGGCCGGGAGGAGCTGCTGAAAAACACCCTGGGCTTTGTCACCGGACACATCCGGACCCTCTATGAGACCTCGCTGGAGGCCATGCTTCCGGTGTTCGGCCCCGCCGGGGTGGGGAGCGAAACCGAACACGGTGTGGTGAAAACATTGGCGGACCTCCACAAGGCCAGGTCGGAGCAGGATTTCATCCGTACGATTCAAATCAATCTGAACGATGTAAAGGACGATATCGCGGTGTTTTCCTTTATTTCCCAGCTGGAATATGAGTATGAAGCTCCGGAGGACGGCTGTGAGTTCGTCTTCGACCACGATCGGCTGCTCTTCTGGGGGGACGGCAATACGGGGGACCACATTTTTGACTACGCCGACAAATTTTGGAACGGCAGCCGCTGCGAGTTCACCGGGCCGTTGCCTGCCGGGGAGGAACCCACATGATAATGCTGTGGGGCTGGGAGAAAAAGCCGCGGACCATGCTGCGGTACATCAAATTCGGGGATATTTTCTGCTTCCGGTACGACCACCGCACCTACCGCTTCGGGCGGGTTATGGCCAAGGTGATCTTCCATATCGTGGAGATTTTTGATTATACCTCCGAGCAGCCGGTGATAACCGAGGAGGATATCCTCCGCGCGGGCCGTCTCCTGGTGACCCCGCTGGACACCTACAGCCTGTTCGACCGGAAAAGCGAGGGGGAGTGGCGGATCATCGGCCATCAGGAGGACTACACCCTGCCGGAGGACGCCAGGGACATCTGGTTCTCCTGGGGAGACATCGACTGCGGCAGAAAGTCCAACGTCTTTGACCAGACAGAGCCCATCAGCAAAGCGGAGTGGCGCGCCCTGCCGCCCCTCTCCCCCGGCGGAGATTACAGAGTAAAGTGTGCCGTGGCGAAGCGGCTGATCGAGGCGGTGGACTGGTCCCAATATGAGACCGCCTACGGCAATGCCGCCCAGGATATCCCCCATTTCCAGTGCGGGCAGACCCCCAGCGTCCCCCGCTCCCTGGGGGAGCTGTTCTCCGGAGACTGGAACAGGTCCATGCAGGCCGCCAGCGACCTGTGGGCCGGTCTGTGCCACCAGCACGCCTATGTGTCCTCCGCCGCCCTGCCTGCCTGCGACGTTCTGATGCTCGACTTGCAGGAGCTGGACGACGAACTGAAGGTGGAGCTGCTGGACATTTTCCTGGGCTTTGCCGCCTGCACCGGGAGAAGCGCGGAGACGGATTGGGAGAAGCAGCTGCGGGAGAAGCTGACCAACCACCTGCCGGTGTTTGCCGGGCTTGTCTCCTCAGAACATGAGGATATTTCCTACTTTTCCCAGCGCATTGTGGAAGAATTGACCGGGAAGGAGAGGTAAGCAAATGGATACCTTCTATTCCATCTTGGGGGATGAGGAGTGCCGCCAGATTTGGGACCGGATCAACACAGAGCTGCAATTCCAGCCCAGCATCCGGGTCAGCCAGGCGCCCTTCCGGCTCCCTGAACCCTGGGTGGTCCACGATTTGATCTATTTCCCTGTGGACCAGCGGTATGAGGACTTCAGCGCCGCCGTGGTCCAGGCCCTGGCGGACTGCCTGGGGGAGGACGACTGGATTTACGCTCTGGATTGGCACCACAGCTGTTTCCGCTATGATCCCCGGCGGCCTATTTCAAAGCATGTCCAGTGGGTGGAGGACGCCCGATACAACGGCGGGGGCTACAACGCCTATTTTCCCGACTTCTACCCCGATGGCGATTACTACTTTTTTGTCCAGCGGGACCTGAACTGGGGTTACCTGGGCCACCCCTGGCGGCGGGAGCTCTGGCTGTTCGGCGCACCCCTGATCGAAGCTCTGTCCTCCAGGCTGGAGGCGCTGGGCTTTCCCACAAAAGACATACAAGCTTAAATGAGGAGGAAAACAATATGTTGATCAACTTTGACCAGATCCCGGAGACCGTCATCCCCAACATGCGGGGAGGTGAGGGACAGGTGGCGTCCCACATGCATGTGGACGAGCACAACAAGATCATGAAGGGCCTGCTGGCCCCCGGCTGCACCATCGGCCTGCACACCCACGACACCAGCAGCGAGATCATCTGCATCCTGTCCGGTACGGGCAAGGTGCTGTGCGACGGGGCGTACGAGCCCCTGTCCGCCGGGTCGGTCCACTACTGTCCCAAGGGCCACGAGCACAGCCTCATCAACGACAGCGACTCTGACCTGACCTTTTTCGCTGTGGTCCCGGAGCACGGCGCATGACTGTCGCCTTTTATACCCTGGGCTGCAAGGTCAACCAGTACGAGACCCAGGCCCTGGAGCAGCTGTTCACCGGGCGGGGGCACACCCTGGTCCCCTTCGAGGGGGAGGCGGACGTCTACATCATCAACACCTGCACCGTCACGGCGGTGAGCGATAAAAAATCCCGGCAGGCCGTCCGGCAGGCCAGGAAGCGGTCACCAGAGGCTCTGGTGGCTGTGTGCGGCTGTTACCCCCAGACCCACCGGTCGGACATGGCGGACCTGCCCGTGGACCTGGTGGCGGGCACCGGAGACCGTCTCGGCTTTGCGGAGCTGGTGGAGCGGACCTGGGCGGAGCGCCGGCCGGTTACCGCCCTGGACGACGCCATGAAGCGCCGTGTCTTCGAGGCCCTCCCCGCCGGGGGGCTGGAGGGCCGCACCCGCGCCATGCTCAAGGTGGAGGACGGCTGCGTCAACTTCTGTACCTACTGCATCATCCCGTACGCCCGGGGTCCGGTCCGCTCGCTGCCCCTGGCAAGCGCGGCGGCCGAGGCGGAACGCCTGGCGGCGGAGGGCTATAAGGAGCTGGTCCTCACCGGCATCGAAATATCCTCCTGGGGCCGGGACCTGGAGGGAAGGCCGGAGCTCATCGACCTGATCGAGGCGGTGTGCGCCGCCGCCCCGGACTGCCGTATCCGCCTGGGCTCCCTGGAGCCCCGGACCATCACCGAGGAATTCTGCCGGCGGGCGGCGGAGCTTCCCAACCTGTGTCCCCACTTCCACCTGTCCCTCCAGTCGGGCTGTGACGCCACTCTGAAGCGGATGAACCGGAAGTATGACGCCGGCCGGTTTATGGAGAGCGTGGGCCTGATCTGGAACTATTTTCAGAATCCTGTTCCCGCCATCACCGCTGACATGATCGTGGGCTTCCCCGGAGAGACCGATGAGGAGTTTTATGAGTCGCTGGACTTTGCCGAGCGGTGCGCCTTTGCCTCCATGCACATCTTCCCCTACTCCAAGCGCCCCGGAACCCCGGCGGCCTCCATGCCTGGCCAAGTGCCGAAGGCCGTTAAGGAGGAGCGGGCCCGGGTGGCTGCGGAGGCGGCCGCAAGGATGGAGCACAGCTATCTGGAGCAGTGGGACAGGGTGACCGTCCTCTTTGAGGAGGAGCGGGACGGCCTGTGGTGGGGCCACACCCGTCAGTACTGCAGGGTGGGGGTCCGCAGCGAAGAAAACCTCCACAACCAGCTGCGGAAGGTCCAGGTCACCGCCGTGAAGGAGAACTCTCTGTTGGGCGAATTGTTAAATTTGGAAAATGAGTAGCCTTTGGGGAAGAATGGTGGTATAATAACCCAGGAAATTTTTGAACCAATGAGAGGAGTCCTGCTCCATGGAACAGTACAACGCTAATCCCGGAAAACAGCTGATCCGTACCGTGGACGGCGTGGATTATCTGCGCATCCCCGTAAAAACCCACCTGATCACCAAGGACGACGACATGGTGAACGTCATCAACCAGTACCCCAAGGACAAGCTGCAGGCGGGAGATATTTTGTTCATCTCCGAAAAGGCGGTGGCCTGTACCCAGAGCCGGGCCATCCCCATGGAGGACATCAAGCCCCGGAAGCTGGCCGTCACCCTGAGCCGCTACGTCACCAAGACCCCTGCCGGCATTGGCCTGGGCATCCCGGAGACCATGGAGATGGCCCTCCAGGAGTGCGGCACCCTGCGGATCCTGTTCGCCGCCTTCTGCTCGGTGATCGGTAAAATCCTGGGCAAGAAGGGCTGGTTCTACCACGTGGCCGGTCCCAAGGCCCGGGGCATCGACGGCCCCACCGAGGGCACCATCCCGCCCTATGACCACTACGTGGTCCTCACCCCCGCCGACCCCATGGGGACGGCCAAGCGCCTGGCACAGGCGCTTGGATATCCCGTCGCCATTGTGGACATCAACGATCTGGGGGCCAACATCCTGGGCTTCTCCGAAAAGCAGCCCACCATGGACTGGCTGGCTCGGGCGCTTGGGGACAACCCCCTGGGCCAGGGGGAGGAGTGCACCCCCATGGGCATCCTGCGCAAGGCGTAAGAAACAGCACCGGCTTTCCAGAAAAGCCGGTGCTGTTGTGTCAGATCTGAATGGTCCCGTCCATGAGGCGCTCCAAAAATTCTGCAAAGGAAGGGGCGGCCGTTTCGCACGCTTCAAATTCCGGCCCGCAGCCGTATACCACCGAGCCGTCCGTCATGGAGATGGCGTAGTAGGCGTAGCCGTTCCGCACCGACAGGACAATGGGCAGATGTTGGTCCCAAAAGGCGCTGATCTGGCCGGTCCACTCCCGGTCGCCCTCCGCGTTTTCCAGGCTGAGCTGTTCCCACTCGTTCCAGCGCCAGGCGTGGTCCAGGCGTGTGTCGTAGTCCTCCGCGCATAGAAACCAGACCGTCTCATCGGGGGTGAACAGCTCCCGGACCTCGCCAATGAATTGGAGCCACAGCTCCGGAAGGCTGTGATACCGGTCCGTAATCCATTCCGGGAGCGGAGGGGCTGGTCCGGTCTCCACCTGACAGCCCTGGGTTCGCATGTGATCCAAAAAATGCCGAAGCATTTGTGCGCCTCCTTTCCCGGACGGTCATGGCAGCGGTGCCACCAGGAAGTTAAAATATGTGTCCGGATATGGCTCGTTCCTTAAGGTAAAATGCCACCACTCGGTGTTGATCCCCTTGAAGCCGTGAGCGAGCATGGCCTCCCGCAGGAGAGCGCGGTTTGCGATCTGCTCATCGGTCAGTCCGTCGGTGTAATTGGGGTGGGAGCGTGTTCCGAAATAGTCGAAGACGCCGCCCATGTCCACCTCTTTGCCTGTCTTCATGTCGAACAGGGTCAGATCCACAGTGGAACCCCGGCTGTGGCCGGACTTGGAGGAGATGTAGCCCTGGGAGAACAGCGCGGACTTGTCCAGTGAGGGGTAGAAATACTCCTTCATGCGGGCGTCCTCCAGGTCCGCGGCCCACCGCTGAAAGTGGTCCACTGCCAGCTGGGGGCGGTAGGCGTCGTAGACCTTGAGCCGGTAGCCCTGCTCCGCCAGCTCGGCGCTCACCTCCCGCAGGGCGGAGGCGGCCTCCTGGGTGAGGAGGGCCACAGGAGCCTCATAGCCGTCGATCCGCTCCCCCACAAAGTTGTAGGTGGAGTAGTAGCGAAGCTCCAGGATGGCGTCGGGGACGGCCTGGGAAAGCTCTACAAAGCCGGAAGGGTCCAGCTCGGGCGGGAGCTCTTCCGGTTCGGAGGAGCCGCCCTCCTCCGGGAGGGGCCGCTTGGCCTCTCCCTGCCGGTAACCCTCCTGATACCCCGCCGTGTAACCGCTGGAATAGACCTCCTGCTCCCACTCCGGGTCCGGCGCGCTGTGCTCCGGCGGCTGAGCCGTCCCGCAGGCGGAGAGGAGGGCAAAACACAGCGCCAGCGCTGCAAGCTTCCCTCTGTCCATGGGGTTAGACCTCCTCTTTCCGGGGGTCGGGCAGGTCGATATAGATGGGGGAGTGGCCGGTGGACTCCACAAACCGGAGAAGGTCCTCCCGCTTCAGGCGGAGGGTGGAGGTCGAGATGCCGGGGTGGCCGCTGATGTACTCGTCGGTCAACAGGTCCCGGTCGATGACCAGCTGGACGTGATGTCCGGTGTCAAACAGCAGCTCCAGAGCGGAGACGGAGCCGGGAATGGTTTGGAGGTAGTCCCGCATATGGCCGTCATCGGCGAAGGACAGCCGGGAGCAGCCCAGCTGGGCGGAGAGAAACTTGGTCTTGAAGGGCTTGTCCCCCGGCATCATCAGCAGATAAAACTCGGTCTGCTGCCGGTTGCAGAGAAACAGGTTTTTGCAGATCTGGGCGCCCAGCACCTTCTCCACCTCGTGGCAGATCTCAATGGTGTCGGCGTGGTCGTGGTCCACCCGGACGTAGGGGATGGACAGCTCCTCCAGCCGGTCATAGATGGCGAACTCCTGAGGGATGCGGCCGCCGGTGGGGCGGGTGGTGTATTTGGTCTGGTCGATGTACATACGATCGCTCCTTAATGGCTTCGTTGAAATCCGAACAGCCTTTGGGCGCAGCCGCCCAGAATGCCGTCCTTTTCCTCCCGGGTGAGGGGCAGCTCCTCAATGAGGGCAATGCCCTCGGTCTGGTCCCGCCAAGGGCTGTCGGTGCCGAAGAGGACCCGGCCGGGGAATTTGCGCACCATGCGGACAAACTGCTCCACCTCCATCAGGGGCAGGTCGGAGGGGCCGTAGTAGCCGTCTCCCAAGGGGGCGATGCGGCCCAGGGCGAAGGCGGTGTCCAGATAGACGCCGGTGTCCGGCAGCAGCTCCTCCACCCGGTCCCACTCCCGCCAGCCCCCCATGTGGGCCAGGATCAGCGTCACCGGCCCCACCTGACGCAGGGCGCTTCGGGTCATTTCGGGCGTGCAGTGGTCCCGGTCGGGGAAGCCGATGTCCCGCCCCGCGTGGGTGAGGACGGCCAGCCCCAGCTCGCCGCAGCGGTCCAGGATGCGCAGGTAGCGGAGGTCGTCAAAGTCGATGCCCTGGTAGATGGGGTGGAGCTTGACCCCCTTCATCCCCAGGTCTGCGATCCGGGCCAGCTCGGCCTTCCAGTCCGAAAAATCGGGGTGCATGCAGCCGAAGGACCACAGGCCGGTTTCCGGGCCGGTGTCGTTGAGGCGGGCGGAGGCGTCGTTGACGTGGACCACCTGCCGGGCGTTGGTGGCCACGGGGAGGACCAGACAGCCCTCCACCCCGGCGGCGGCCATGGAGGCAGTCAGCCCTGCCTCGGTGCCGTCGGAAAAGGCCACGGTGTGGCACATGGATTGGAGCTTTTCAATGGTGGCCCCGGCAATTTTGCCGGGGAAGGTATGCGTGTGGATGTCGAAAATCATGGGGACAGGATTCCTTTCTGGAAAAGTTGGCAGAACCTGCGATAGACCTAAGCATACCACAGGTTCTGCCAATTTAAAAGAGGAAAAGGGGATTTTTTGTCAGGAAGGGTCGCCCAGGGTCTGGCTCTTGCGGACGGTGACCCTCTCGTCGTAGCAGGAGAAGGCGTCGTCCACCAGCCTCTTCTCGGGCTTGGCGGTGACGAGGGAGACCACCGGCACGATGATCAGCCCGGCGATCATGCAGAACGCGCCGCAGTTAATGGGGGAGACCAGCAGGGTGGGGAAGTGGACCTTCAGAGGGGAGATATCCGCCAGCATGACCGCTGTGGAGAAGATGAAGCTGACCCAGCAGGCGGTTTTGGTGGCGCCCTTCCAGTACAGACCGTAGAGGAAGGGGGCCAGGAAGGCGCCCGCCAGTGCGCCCCAGGACACGCCCATCAGCTGGGCGATGAAGGTGACGGTGGATTTGTACTGGATGATGGCCAGCACCACCGAGATGGCGATAAACACCACGATGAGGCACCGCATGATGGACACCTGCTGTTTCTCGTCCATCTTCTTGATGACGTGGCCCTTCAGCAGGTCCAGGGTGAGGGTGGAGCTGGAGGTGAGCACCAGGGAGCTGAGGGTGGACATGGATGCGGACAGCACCAGGATCACCACCACGGCCAGCAGGATCTCCGGCAGGCCGGAGAGCATGGTGGGCACGACGGAGTCGTAGCCATTGGCGGCGATGTCGATCTTGTCGGAGAACAGCCGGCCAAAGCCGCCCAGGAAGTAGCAGCCGCCCGCCACCACCAGCGCGAAGACGGTGGAGACCACCGTGCCGGTGTTAATGGATTTTTCGCTCTTGATGGCGTAGAATTTCTGGACCATCTGGGGCAGGCCCCAGGTGCCCAGGGAGGTGAGGATCACCACGCCCAGCAGGTTCACCGGGTCGGGGCCGAAGAAGGAGGCGAAGATACCGGGCGCGCCCGCCACCGGACCGGCGGTCTCCTCAGCGGGGATCTTGGCCAGCCCCTCCAGAGCGGCCAGGAAGCCGCCCTGGCTGTGGAGCACCGCGAAGATGACGGCGCAAATGCCGAAGAGCATGATGATGCCCTGGATAAAGTCGTTGATGGCGGTGGCCATATAGCCGCCGGCGATGACGTAGACGCCGGTCAGGATCGCCATGACAACGACGCACACGGAGTAGTCGATGTCAAAGGCCATGCCGAACAGCCGGGACAGACCGTTGTACAGGCTGGCGGTGTAGGGGATCAGGAAGATGAAGATGATCACCGAGGCGGTGATCTTCAAAGAGGTGGAGCCGAACCGCTTGCCAAAAAACTCAGGCATGGTGGCGGAGTCCAGATGCTGGGTCATAATGCGGGTGCGCCGGCCCAGCACCACCCAGGCCAGCAAAGACCCCAAAACCGCGTTGCCGATGCCCGCCCAGGTGGCGGCGATGCCGTACTTCCAGCCAAATTGACCGGCGTAGCCCACGAAGACCACGGCGGAGAAATAAGACGTGCCGTAGGCAAAGGCGGTGAGCCAGGGCCCCACGGAGCGTCCGCCCAGCACGAAGCCGTTGACGTCAGTGGCATTTTTCCGGCAGTACAGGCCAATGCCCACCATAACCCCGAAAAATACCAGCAGCAGAATCATTTTGATTGCCATAGGAAACAGTCCTCTCCTTTGTGCCTGCTTTGACACTTTGTACTGTTGAAGTGTAACGCAAAGAATTGCTAAAGTCAAGAGGTATTTTTTATTTTGTGAATATTTTTTGCAGAAGGGACAGGGCGCGCCAACCGGCGCGCCCTGTTCTACGGTTCCCCTATTATATGCTCCTCCGCTTTGATCTGGGCGTCCTGCAGCAGACGGGTGGCGGCAGGTACGTCCAAGCGCTCCAGCGCCTCCAGCGCGTCCGTGATCGCGTTGAAGAGAAGATGGTACGGTTTTTGATAGTCGGTCATAATATTCACCTCCATTACATATACCTATTTAAGAATATACCTAAAGGCGTTGCTTGTCAATTACCATATAGCTTTTGTATGATATATACCAAAGAGAGGGTATAGTGATGAAGGTTGTACGGTTTTGTCTAGCCGACTATTTAGACACCAACGGCATCAGCCGATATAGTCTTGCAAAGCGTACTGGTATTCAATATCACGTTATTGACAGTTACTACAAAAACAAGGTCTACCGTCTGGACGGCTACAATCTGGGCCGGATTATCCAGGCGCTGGACTGCCGGCTCACCGATATTCTTACCGTTGTGGAGGAATAAACTATGTCCGCATCCGCCGGGGGAACCTGCTGTGGAAGCTGCTGCTGACGGCGGCGGAGGTCCCACGGGGAAAAAGCGTGCTGCAGATTTTATGTCTTCAGCACGCTCTTTTTTCGTGGTTACTCATTGAAAGGCTGCTTTTCATATGGTAAAATGAAGCAGAAATGCATACAGAGAGGAAGTTTTTTCCATGCGAACCATTTCTGCCGCTCTGATCCGCGATGCCGTGGCCCGGCTGTGCCTCCAGGCCAACACCCGCCTGCCCGCCGACGTGGCCGCCGCCCTGGACCGCTTCCGTCAGGCCGAGCCCTGGCCCTTGGCGGAGGAGACCCTTTCCCTGCTTCAGGACAACCTGGTCCAGGCCGGAGCACAGAGCCTGCCCATCTGTCAGGATACCGGCATGGCCTGCGTCTTTGTGGAACTGGGCCAGGAGGTCCACATCGAGGGGGAGTTTGAAGCGGCCATCCACGAGGGGGTCCGCTGGGGCTACGGCGAGGGCTTTTTGCGGAAATCCATCGTGGCCGACCCCCTGCGCCGGGTCAACACAGAGGATAACACCCCTGCTTCGATTACGGTGCGTATTGTCCCCGGGGACCGGTGTACCGTCACGGTGGTCCCCAAGGGCTTCGGCTCGGAGAACATGAGCCGCCTTGCCATGCTCAAGCCCGCCGACGGGGTGGAGGGTGTGAAGCGGTTCGTGGTGGAGACGGTCCGGCTGGCTGGGCCCAACCCCTGCCCGCCCACCGTGCTGGGCATCGGGATCGGCGGCTCCTTCGACAAGGTGGCCGCCCTGGCCAAGCACGCCCTGCTCCGCCCGCTGGACGAGCCCAACCCCGATCCCTTCTACAAGGCCCTGGAGGATGAGCTGCTGGAGGCGGTCAACGCCCTGGGCATCGGTCCCCAGGGCTTCGGCGGAAGGACCACCTGCCTGGGGCTGGCCATCGAGACCGCCCCCACCCACGTGGCCGGACTGCCCGTGGCGGTGAACGTGAGCTGTCACGTCACCAGAAGAGCGAAAGAGGTGCTGTAAGATGGCGGGGTATATGGTCTGCTGGCCCCAGGACCGGTGGAAGGAGATCCAAAGGGCGGAGGATACCGGCCCGATCAAGGTGGTCTATGGCAGCATTCATTCCCGGATGCCCACCATCGCCTCCATCCAGGTGGGGGACGTGGTCTTTCCCGTCACCCAGATGAACAAGCATCTGTATGTGCTGGCCCGCCTGCCCGTGACTCACCGGGAGCAAGCCTTCGACTACTGCATGCGGGAGCTGGGGACCCAGCACAGCGCGCTGATTCCGGAAGGCGTCGCCCTGGAACGTCGGTACGCGTTTGGCGCCAAGGCCCCATTTTATTGGACTTGGGACTGCAGACATTTTGACCGCCTGGAGGATGTGCCGGAAGGAATTCAGGTCATTCCTCTGTCGGGGCAGGTGGAAAAGCCCCATCTGGAGCACCAAAATCCCTTCAACTGCTGTTCCCAGTGGGCGGTGTGGGGGGAGGAGGGCAGCTCGATCGAGCTCCGCCAGCTCCCCGACGAGGTCCTGCCCCAGCTGCGCTTCGGCCATCCGAAAAGCAAGGAAAAGCCGCTGAAATTTGCCGCAAACGGCAGCGTGCTGTCCAGCAGTCTGACTGCCACCCGGCGGATGAGCGAGGAGACCTTTGCGGTGTTTGAACAGCTATTCCAATAATGGAGGCGTTTTTATGCAATACAAACTGACCACCCCCGTCACCCGGGAGGATCTGGCGCCTTTAAAGGCGGGGGACACGGTGCTGCTGTCCGGAACGGTGTACACCGCCCGTGACGCTGCCCACAAGCGGATGATGGAGCGGCTGGACGCCGGGGAGGCTCTGCCTTTCCCGGTGGAGGGCTCGGCGCTGTACTATGTGGGCCCCACCCCGGAGCGGCCCGGCGAGGTGATCGGCTCCGCCGGTCCCACCACCAGCGGGCGGATGGACGCCTACTCCCCACGGCTGCTGGACCTGGGCCAGGCCGTCATGATCGGCAAGGGCGCCCGGAATCAGGCCGTCAAAGAGGCGGTGGTGCGCAATGGGGCCGTCTACCTGGCCGCCCTGGGGGGCGCGGGGGCGCTGATGGCCGCCTGCGTCCGGGAGCTGGAGGTCATCTGCTGGGAGGACCTGGGCTGCGAGGCGGTCCGCCGCCTGGCGGTGGAGGAGATGCCCCTTACCGTCATTTTGGACGCCCACGGAGGCGATCTGTACGAGAGCGGCCCCGCAGCCTATCTGGCCAGCTTGAACGAGAAAGGATAGAAAGGAGTGTTCCTCCATGGATGAGGAGCGCGTAAGAGAATTATCCCTGCCCCTGGACCAGAAGCCCTTCCGGGTGCGGACGGAGGAGGGCTGGGCCTCCTTTCTGGCTGGCGAGCATGAGCTGCGGACCCTGATGGACCGGGAGTCCGTCAGCGAACAGCTGGTGGAGCGGTGCTCGGAGCTGCTGGCTCCCGCCTTCTCCGCCCCTGCCTTTGAGCTGGGCCGCAATGGGGAGAAGTATGAGCTGATTCTGGTCCCCGAGGGGGACCGGACCCGGCTGTTTCAGCTGGCCTATTTCCAGCGGCGGGCCCCGAAGGAACTGCTGGACCGGTGGAACATCCTGGTGGGCCGCACCCGCTCCCGGAGCTTCGGCCTGCGGATGTTCGGGCAGGAGGTCACCCTGAAGGACGTCCAGGTGTGGGCGGAGAAGCAGGAGGCCAACGGCCTGGGCCTGCAGCTGTACTGCGGCAAGCTGAGAGGCCAGCCCGGGGAGGAGCGGAGCTATATCCTGTACACCCTGCTGGACCAGGCACTGGGGGAGCTGGCCGCCATGCGGTATGTGAACCAGTGCGCCATTCTGGACGCCCCCGCCCCAGGGGACAGCATCCCTCTGGACCAGCTGGCCGGTTATGTGGCGGCGGAGATCGATCCCGAGGGCTGGTCCCGCTGCGATGACCCGGAGGCCGCCTGCCAGCGGTACACCGCCTATGAGGGCCGGCCCAGCCAGGAGGAGGACTGGGCCCTGCGGCAGGACGTCTATGTGGGGGTGAGCTGCTGCGTCCCTCTGCTCAGCGGCTACCTTCAGGGGGACGATTACTATATGGACCGCCTGCACCAGGACGGGATTGTCCCCGGTTTTTTCTACTACCCCCTGGACGGCGTGCCGCAGAAGGAGATTCTGGACCTGCGGGACCAGCTGGAGGGGGCGATCCTGGGCCGGACGGGAGAGGGGGTAGTCACCTTCACCGGCGGAGCTACCGGGACTGCCTTCGGCTATCTGGACTTCATCGCCTGGGACCTGGAGCCTCTGCTGGACGCCGCTGTGGAGGTCTTTGCCGGGGCTCCGGTGGCCTGGGCCAGCTTCCACACCCTCCGGTTTGACGCCTGGGGCATCGGGTTGAAGCAGGAGGCGGAAGCATGAGCATCGGACTGCAGTTTACCGGCAGGATCGACCATCCGGAGGAGCTGTTGGAGGCGGCGGCGGCCCTGGCCAAGACGCAAGGCTGCCGTCTGACGGTGGGGAAGGGCGGCCTGAAGATCGTCCTGTGTCCACTGGGGGGTGAGCTGGACCTCCGCTGGCGGCCTGGGGAGGACCAGTCCTGGCAGGTGTGGGGGGGCTGTGTGTCCACCCCCGCCGGAGCGGGACTGCACCGGGCGGCGGTGGAGCTGCTGGACCGCCTGCCTATCCGCGCCCTGACGGTGGAGGACGAGACCGGTTTCTTTCAGCACCGGGACTTTTTGCGCATAAAAGAGGAGCACTTCTACCCCTGGCTTCACACCCTGGTGGACGTGTGCCGTCAGGAGAGCGGCAAGGGGGTATCTGGCATGCAGCTGTGCTGGGACCTGGAGCAGTACGCCCCTGAGGACATCCCCGATACGGTGGTCACCCCCATGGGCCGCTTCCGCCTGTCGGAGCTGGTGGATCTGGTGGAGGAGGGGGGAATTGAGGCTCTGGCCGGGCGTTTTTTTCTGTGGAACGGCCGCACCCAGGACGCCAGATTTTTCCGCAACCGGGCTATCAACGCCCTGTGGGAGCGGTGCTGGTTTGCCCCCTCCGCCCGCAGCCAGGAGGATGCCGCCATCAACAGCTCGATCCTGGACGACCTGGAGTGGGCTGCTAAGCTGGACCCCGCCCTCCCCCTGCCCCGGAGGGCCTACGCCGAGGTCTGTGCCCTGGCGGAGCGGGAGCCCGCCCTGCCCGAGGGGCCGGAGCTGCGGGAGGAGTTTTCACCCGGCTACCGCAAGGGCCGCGTCACCCACGCGGTGGGCGTCCTGCGGCTCACCCTGCCCGGCTCCTGCCTCTACCACTGGGAGTCCTGGGAAAATGGCGGCGGCGCACACCTGTGGAGCGACGGCTCGGATGAGGGCCCCGTGTGGCGGGTGAGCGCCTACCGCGCACGGGAGGGCGACGCCCAGTTTACCGACAACCTGAACACGCTCCACGGGTTGGAGGCCCGGAAGCTGAGCGGCGGCGCCCTGCGCTGGGGCTGGCGGGAGATCCGCGAGGAGGGGAAGCTCCTCTACCAGGCGGTGTGTGAGGTCATCTCTGGTCCGTCCCTCTTTCTCCTCACCGCCGCCTGCAGCGGTCCGGAAGAACTGGGGCAGGTGGCGCAGACCATCGCGCAGCTGTCTGTAGTCCACAACGCGGCCCGGATGGAGACGGTCCAGGCCAAAAAAGAATCAGGAGGTCAGAGCCATGGATGATCTGTTGTCCCTGCTGGACCAGTGGAACCAGGAGGAGGCGTACCAAAGCATTATCGACACGTTAGAGGAGCGGAGCCGGACCCAGCCCCTGGACTACGCCCTCACCTGCCAGCTGGCCAGGGCCTACAACAACGTTGCCGATCTGGACCAGCCGGAGTTCCGGAGCCAGCTGGAGCGGGCGGAGGAGCTGCTGCGCTCGGTGGCGGAGGAGGGGGCGGACGACCCCCTGTGGCACTACCGCCTGGGCTACTCCCTGTTCTACCAGGACCGGGAGAAGGAGGCTCTGGCCTGCTTCGAACGGACGCTGGAGCTGGACCCGGAGGACCAGGACGCGGAACAGTTCATCCAAATGTGTGAACAATACATCTCCGCCAAAACCTACCGCCCGGAGATGTATGAGCAGGAGGACTGGGACGCGGTGGAGGCCCACCTGGAGAAATACTTTGGCCCCTGCGGCAATGTGTTCCACGAGATCATCTCCCCGGACATCCACGTGGACATCTACATCATGAATCCCACCCCGGAGCGGAATTACTACGTTCTGTCCACCTTCGGCATGGGGGCCCACCGGATGAACGTACCCGAGGAGCTGGCCGGAATGAAGCTGGAGCGGGCGGAAATTATGGTCACCCTTCCTCCGGACTGGCAGGTGGAGAACGGCGATGAGCGCTGGTACTGGCCGCTCCGGTGGCTGAAGATCCTGGCCCGCCTGCCCATTCAGGAGGACGGCTGGCTGGGCTGGGGCCATACCATCGCCAACCCGGAGGACGCCCCCTTTGCGGACAACACCCGTCTGTGCGGCCTGATCCTCACCGAGCCCCAGGGCTTTGATAAGGAGGCGGTGTGCTGTCCCCTCCCCGGCGGGGATGAGGTGAATTTTTACCAGATGATCCCCCTCCACTTTGAGGAGATGCAGTTCAAGATGGCCCACGACGCCCAGTCCCTGCTGGCCCGGTTCACGCCGGAGCAGCTGACAGTGGTGGACCTCCAGCGGCCCAGCGTCTGCCCCGACAGGCCGGAAAAGGCCTTCGCCATCCCCCGGGAGGAGCTGAAGGAGCTCTATCAGGGGGACGGTCCCCAGGGCTGTATTGCCACCGACCGGATCGTGGTGGAGGGCAGCCCTGTGGGCTACTGCTGGCGGGAGGAGCCCGGCGACGGAGACGCGGCCTGGGACAGCGGCTGGCGCTTCGCCGCCGGGGACGAGGGCAGCGGCTGTATGGACGATCCGGACCGTTCCGGCGTCTATGCCCTGAACACCATCTGCAACTACGATCCGGACATCATCCCGCTGCTGGATTCCGAACCCGGCACCGCCTGGAGCCGGGGGGAGGACGGGGTATTCCGGCCGGAACTGTACGAGGACGAGTAAGCCTGCCGCTATATTCAAAACAGGAGGAAACAGACATGGACATCAAAAACACGAAAACTGCGGAAAATCTCCGCAAGGCCCTGGCGGGGGAATCCATCGCCCGCAACAAGTACACCTACTTTGCCATGGCCGCCCGGGCCAACGGGGACGAGGAGGCGGCCGCCGCCTTTGAGCAGATGGCAAAAAACGAGATGATGCACGCCAAGTTCTGGTTCGAGCTGCTCTACGGCAAGCCAACCGACACCGTCGGGTGCCTGACCCAGGCCGCCATGGGGGAGTACAGCGAGTGGCACGACATGTACCCCGGCTTCGCCGCCCAGGCCAGGGCCGAGGGGCTGGAGGACGTCGCCGTCATGTTCGAAAAGGTGGCCGACATCGAGCGCAGCCACGAGAACCGCTTTATGACCCTGCTGGCCAAGCTGGCCCAGGCCGCTCCGGAGCAGGCTCCCGCCCCGGCCCAGGAGAAGCCCGCCGCCCGGCAGAAGAAGACCGGCTACCGCTGTCAGTTCTGCGGTGCGGTGTTTGAGGAACGGCCTGACCTGTGTGATGTGTGCCAGGCCATCGGCGCCTTTGAGCTGGTGGACTACTACGAATAGGAAACACAAAACCCCGGCAGTTTTTGGACTGCCGGGGTTGACTTTTTCCTGCTCCTCCTGTATAATCCAAACCGTCTCAAATAAGACAGTTTGGAGGCGACAGCCTTGCCGCTCACAGAGGAAGAGACTGCCCTGCTGTCCGCCTGCCCCCTGTTCCGGGGGACGGAGAAGGGTCTTCTGCGCCAGCTGGCGGAGGAGGCGGAGCGGACGGAGTTTTCGTCCGGACAGGTGGTGTATAGTCCCCGGCACTTCCGCCGTAGCCTGGGGGTGGTGCTGTCCGGGCAGCTCCAGGTGACCAAAGGGACGCTGGCGGTCAGCGCGCTGGAGCCGGGGGACCTGTTCGGTGCGGCCGCCCTGTACAGCGGCGAGCGGGAATTTGCCTCCACCATCACCGCCAAAGGAGCCAGCCGGTGCCTGATGCTGGACCAGCAGCTGATGGACCGGCTCCTGGCTGAACACAGCCAGATCCGGGAAAACTATCTGCGCTACCTGACTGGACGCATCCGCTTCCTCTCCGGACGGCTTCAGACCCTGGCCCAGCCGGGGGTGGAGGGTAAGCTGGCCCGCTACCTGCTGGCCGGCGGGGACAGCTCCTGCCCAGCCACCCAGCTGTGCCAGCGGCTGGGGGTGAGCCGGGCCTCCCTTTACCGGGCCTTCTCCGCCCTGGAGGACAGCGGCCTCATCCTCCGGCAGGGCAAGACCATCACCATTGTTGATCCTGCGGGACTGGAGACAGTTCTGTGAACAAGAAAGGAAGATTTGCCATGAAACGTACCTTGTCACTTTTGCTCACCGCCGCCCTGGCCCTGTCTCTGCTGGCGGGCTGCGGGCCCAAGACCCCTGCCGGGACCTCCAGCTCCGCCGCTCCCGGCTCCAGCTCCAGCCAGCCGGACGGCTCCGACCAGGACAGCAGCCAGTCCACCCCGGAGGCAGACGCCCCGGTCATCAAGTTTATGGCCCTCTCCGGCCCCACCGGGGTGGGGGCCTCCTGGCTGATGGAATACTACTCCGCTGAAAACGCCTTTACGGATATGCCCTTCATCCTGGACAGCACCATCGTCACGGACAACACCGAGGTCCAGGCCGCGCTGAACAACAAGACCGTGGATGTCGCCGCCATCGCCACCAATGCCGCCGCCGTTCTGTCCGCCAAGAACCCCGACTCCATCCAGGTGCTGGCTGTCAACACCCTGGGGGTGCTCTACATCCTGGAGAAGGGGGACACCGTCCACTCCATGGCCGACCTGAAGGGCAAGACCCTGTACTGCCCCTCCAACACCAAGGGGGCCAACCCGGAGCACATCCTGAACCATCTGCTGACCGGCAATGGGGTGGACCCCTCCGACGTAAATATTGAGTGGCTCACCCCCCAGGAGATCACCGCCAAGATCACCTCCTCTGACGCGGGGATCTGTATGCTCCCCGTTCCCGCCGCCACCGCCCTGATGGTTCAGGACAGCGCTGTGCGGGAGGCCGTTTCCCTGACCGACGCCTGGAGGGACCTGGAGGGCTCCGAGCTGCCCATGGGCTGTGTTGTGGCCCGCACCGAGTTCATTGAGAAGAGCGACCCTGCTTTGATTGCGGCCTTCATCGATCTGTACGGAGACTCCATTTCCTTCATGGAGGGTCCGGGCGCGGGCTCTCTGGCGGTGGAGCTGGGCATCCTGCCCAACGAGAAGGTGGCGGAGAAGGCCATCCCCCAGTGCGCCCTCACCCTTATTATCGGGCAGGAGATGAAGGACATGCTGGAGGACTACTACTCCATCCTCTTCCAGGCGGCCCCGGAATCCATTGGCGGCGGCCTGCCCTACGACTCCTTCTACTATGGGGTGGGCTAAGCCCCTGAAAAAGCTGTTATACGCCCTGCCGGCCCCCGCCTTCTGGCTGGGGGTCTGGCAGGTCTGCGCCCTTTTGGTGGACCGCCGCGTGAACGGACGGGGCAACGAGCTGCTGCTCCCCTATCCCGCCTCCGTCTGGACCGCCCTGACCGCGATGGCGGGGACGGGGGAGTTCTGGGGGGCCGTGCTGACCTCCCTGGGCCGCATCGCCCTGGGCCTGGTCTGGGGAGCCGCCTTGGGAGCCCTGCTGGCGGTGCTGACCTGCGCCTCCCCCTGGGCGGACCGGCTGCTCTCCCCCGCCATCCGGGTGGTGCGGGCCGCGCCGGTGGCATCCTTCATTCTGCTGGTGCTGCTGTGGACGGGACGGAACAACGTCCCGGCGGTGATCTCTGCCCTGATGGTGATGCCTGTGGTGTGGGACCATCTGGCCCGAGGCATCCAGGCGGTCGACCAAAAGCTGCTGGAGCTGGCCAGAGTCTGCCGCTTCTCCCGCTGGAAAACGGTCCGTCTCCTGTATCTGCCCTCCCTGAGGCCTTACATCCTGTCCGCCCTCACCACCGCCACCGGTCTGGCCTGGAAGTCCGGGGTGGCCGCCGAGGTGCTCTGCCTGCCGGAGCCCTCCCTGGGCCAGCAGATCTATTACACCAAGTATTATCTGGACATCCCTGAGCTTTTCGCCTGGACGGCGGTGACCGTGGCCCTGAGCATGGTGCTGGAGCGCATCCTCCGCACCTGTCTGGCCCGATGGGGAAGGGGGTGGGGCGCGTGACCGTCTGCAGGAGCCTCACTGTCTCCTTCGGGGACAGGGCGGTCCTGGACCGCTTCTCCCTGACCCTGCCGGACAGCGGCGTCACCGCCCTCAGCGGGCCCTCCGGCTGCGGGAAAACCACCCTGCTCCGGGTGCTGGCCGGACTTCAGCCCCTTCAGGGCGGCACAGTGGAGGGGCTCGCCCCCCAGGAGACCGCCCTCCTCTTTCAGGACGACCGCCTGCTCCCCTGGCGGACGGTGGAGCAGCACCTCACCGACGTCCTTCCCCAGGATCGCCGGGACGCGGTCCCCGGCCTTCTGGCGCTGGCCGAGCTGACCGGTGAGGAGAGGACCCGGCCCGCCGCCCTGTCCGGGGGCATGGGCCGCCGCCTGGCTTTGGCCCGCTGTCTGGCCCTCCCCGCCCGGCTCTATCTGCTGGATGAGCCCTTCGCCGGAGTGGACCTCCCCCGTGCCCTGCGCATCCTGGAGCGGCTGAAGACCCTTCCCGCCCCCGTCCTGCTGATCAGCCACGAGGAGGCCGTCCTGTCCTGCGCGGACCGGGTGATCCGGCTGGACGGTCCGCCGCTGCATCAGCAATAAAAGAGCGCAGATTCCCACGACGTGGAATCTGCGCTCTTTTATTGCATATATTCCTCCGCCAGCCGGACCTCTCCAGCCTGGAGGGAGGCGGGCACGTCGATGATCCGCTGGTTGTGGGAGCCCCGGAACCGCAAGCCCAGGTCCTTCTTCGCCAGAACGAAGGGGCCGTCCACCAGCACGTCCAGCCCCTCCAGCAGGGTCCGGCTGTGGGTTCCCACCTGGTTGCCGGCCAGCTCCTCGAAGAGGTAACCGGTGTAGCACCAGACGGTTTTTCCGGGCAGCTCCCTGCGCACCCGGCGGACCAGCTCCAGCACGGCCCGCTGGTTGTCCGGCTCAAAGGGCTCGCCCCCCAGCAGGGACAGCCCCCGGATGTGGTCTGGGGCCAGGAAGGTGAGGATCTGCTGGATCTCCGCCTCCCCGAAGGGGACGCCGTAGGAAAAATCCCAGGTCTCCGGGTTGAAGCACCCCTCGCACCGGTGGCTGCACCCGGACACAAACAGGGATACCCGCACCCCGGGTCCGTTGGCCACGTCTACCTTTTTAATATCGGCGTAGTTCATAATGCTCTCCTTAGCGCATGATTTTCAGCTTGGGGCATCTCTCTTTCAGAAAGGGCAAAAAGCTCTCCCGCTGTTCCGGGGTGAGGCAGTCCTTAAATACCAGGAAAAACTGCCGGGATTTGCTCATCACAAAAAAGAGATTAGGGGTGGAGGCCGCTACGGACAGGCTCTCATAGCGGAGGGAGGCCTCTCCGTGAATCGTCAGATTGCGCAGGACTACGCCGTCTGCTGTGAAAAAGCTCTCGTAGCGGGTGACCCCTTCCGGGGAATTCTCCCGCATCCGGGCGAGCTGATTCTTGATATACCGTCTTTGGATCAGGCGGGGGAACAGAAAAACGAATGCCGCTAAGAACAGATACAGCCCCCCGTCAAACCAGTCCCTCGCAATGAGGGCCAGCAAGGCGCATCCGGCAATGACCGCCACAGCAATCCATCTGACCCAGTCCAGCCGGGTGCGGAATAGATATTTCTGCACCTCTTGCAGGGCCACTTTGTCCATAACACCGGTTGTCCGGTATTGATCCATTTCAGGTCATCTCCTTGAATGAAGCAGGGGACGGCCTCTGTGCCGCCCCTACAGAAAAACGATTACAGATGCAGAACTCTCGCCTTGATCTCCTTGGTCTTGCCCACATTCCAGAAGTTTTCTCCCAGATACCCGCAGGTCCGGCGGGTGACGTTCATCTTGGACTGGTCGGTGTTATGGCAGACAGGACACTCCCACTGGAACTCCTCGTTGATCTCGATCTCCCCGTCGAAGCCGCAGCACTGGCAGTAGTCGCTCTTGGTGTTGAACTCGGCGTACTGGATGTTGTCGTAAATGAACCGGACTACGTCCTTCAGCGCCTCCAGATTGTGGCGCAGATTGGGGATCTCCACATAGGAGATGCAGCCGCCGGTGGAGATTTTTTGGAACTGGCTCTCAAAGGTGAACTTGTCGAAGGCGTCGATCTTCTCCCGCACATCCACGTGGTAGCTGTTGGTGTAGTATCCCTTGTCGGTGACGTCAGGGATGGTCCCAAAGCGTTCCTTGTCAATGCGGGCGAAGCGGTAACACAGGCTCTCGGCAGGGGTGCCGTAGAGGGCGAAGCCGATGTTGGTCTCCGCCTTCCAGTCATCGCAGGCACGGCGCAGCCGGTTCATCACCGCCAGAGCGAACTCGGTGCCCCCCTCCTGGGTGTGACTGACCCCCTTCACCAGCTTGGTCACCTCATACAGACCGATGTAGCCCAGCGAGATGGAGGAGTAGCCCCCGTAGAGCAGAGGCTCGATGGAGGCCCCCTTGGGCAGGCGGGCGATGGCGCCGTACTGCCAGTGGATGGGGGAGGAGTCGGAGCGCACCTGCTTCAGGGCGTTGTGGCGGCACATAATGGCCTCGAAGCACAGGTCCAGCCGCTCCTCCAGCAACGCCCAGAATGCTTCCTCGTCGCCATTGGCGAGGATGCCGATCTGGGGCAGATTGAGGGAGACCACCCCCTGGTTGAACCGGCCCTCGAACTTGTAGTTTCCGTCCCCGTCCTTCCAGGGGGCCAGGAAGGACCGGCAGCCCATGGGGGAGAAGACGTTGCCCTGGTAGTTCTCCCGCATCTTCTTGGCGGAGATATAGTCGGGATACATCCGCTTGGCGGAGCACTTCACGGCCAGCTCGGTGAGGTAGTCGTAGGCGCCTCCCTTCAGGCAGTTGTGCTCGTCCAGCACGTAGACCAGCTTGGGGAAGGCGGGGGTGATGAACACGCCCTTCTCGTTCTTGATGCCCTCCAGCCGCTGGCGGAGGACCTCCTCAATGATCATGGCGTTCTCCTCGATGTAGGGGTCGCCTTCCTGAAGGTTGAGGAACAGGGTGACGAAGGGGGACTGGCCGTTGGTGGTCATCAGGGTGTTGATCTGGTACTGGAGGGTCTGCACCCCGTTTTTCAGCTCGCACTTGAGCTGGTCCATCACCAGCCGCTCCATGGTGGACTCGTCCACCTTTCCGGCGCACTCATAGGCGATATGGGCCCTGAATTTCTCCCGGCTGCGGCGCAGGTATTTGCCCAGGTGGCGCAGGTCCACCGACTGGCCGCCGTACTGGTTGGAGGCCACGCAGGCGATGATCTGGGTGGTGATGGTGCAGGCCACCTGGAAGGTCTTGGGGCTTTCGATGAGCTTGCCGTTCATCACGGTGCCGTTTTCCAGCATGTCCCCGATGTTGATCAGGCAGCAGTTGAAGATGGGCTGGATGAAGTAGTCGGCGTCGTGGAAGTGGATGGCTCCCTCGTCGTGGGCCTTGGAGATGTGCTCGGGCAAAAGAATACGCCGGGTCAGGTCCCGGCTCACCTCTCCGGCGATGTAATCCCGCTGGGTGGCGGCGATCATGGTGTTTTTATTGGAGTTCTCCTCGGCCAGCTCCTTGTTTTCGTTGCGCAGCAGGGCCAGGATGGATTCGTCGGTGGTATTGGCCTTCCGGACCAGCGCCCGGTTGTAGCGGTAGATGATATAGGTCTTGGCCAGGTGGAACTTGTTCCGGGCCACCAGCCCCTGCTCCACCAGGTCCTGGATGTCCTCCACCAGCATGCGGGGGCGCTTCTGGCCCTCGATGCCGTCGATGATGGCGTCGATGTCCGCCCGGCACATCCGCTCCGCTTCAGGGACTTCAGCGTTGGCCTTTTCAATCGCGGTGACAATTTTGCTGCGGTCGTAGTCCACACTGGAGCCGTCCCGTTTAATAACCTTCATTCCTGTTCTCCTCTCATTGGTGAGGACCTTCTGCGGGCCTCCGTCCTCTTTCGCGGGGCCCCGATTCAAAAGTCCAAGGGCGATTATAGCACACCCCTCCCGCTTTGTCCACTACATGTTGTGGCGTTTTTTCGATGCCTGAGGGTGTGAATACAAGATGTATTAACACCCGACAATCCAGTCTTTCCAGGGGTTCCGGTTGCCATCAGGGGAAAAATGTGGTATACTTTGGGAGTAATTTCAGCAAAATGCCCATGGAGGTCTCTATGGATCAAAAGACTGCCGCCGCCATGAGCGGAGGCGTGGACAGCTCCGCCGCCGCCCTGCTCCTCCAGCGGGAGGGACATGATGTGGTGGGCGTTACCCTGAAGCTGGTGGACAACACCCTGGCCGGCCTGGAGGGGGAAAGCGCCTGCTGCTCCCTGGACGACGTGGAGGACGCCCGCTCCGCCGCCTGCCGCCTGGGGATTCCCCACTATGTATTCAATCTGACGGACTGCTTCCGGAGGGATGTGGTGGAGCCCTTTATCCGCGCTTACGAGCTGGGCCAGACCCCCAACCCCTGCATCGAGTGCAACCGGCGGCTGAAATTCGGCGCGCTGCTCCGCCGGGCGGACGAGCTGGGCTGGGGCAAAATCGCCACCGGCCACTACGCCCGCCTGGACCGGGACGCCGGGTCCGGCCGCTGGCTGCTGAAAAAGGCGGCCCACCTGGACAAGGACCAGAGCTACGTACTGGCCGTCCTTGACCAGGAGCAGCTGTCCCGGGCCCTGTTCCCTCTGGGGGAGCTGTCCAAGGAAGAGGTGCGGGAGATCGCCGCAGAGGCCGGCCTGCTCAACGCCCGCAAAGGGGACAGCCAGGACATCTGCTTTGTACCCGACGGGGACTACGGCGCCTTTATCCGCCGCCGAACCGGGACGGACTATCCGGCGGGTCCCTTCCTGTATGAGGACGGGACCCCGCTGGGCCGGCACAGGGGGATCGTACACTACACCGTGGGCCAGCGCCGGGGACTGGGGGTGTCCTCCGAGTGGGGACGGCTCTATGTGAAGGAGATCCGCCCCCAGGACAACACGGTGGTCCTGTCGGGCGGCGGCAGCCTCTTTGCCCGCACCCTCACCGCCGGCCGGCTGAACCTGATCCCCTGCGCCCGGCTGGACGGCCCTGTCCGGCTCCGGGCCAAGATTCGCTACCGCATGGCGGAGCAGCCCTGCACCGTGGAGCAGACCGGAGAGGATGCCATCCGCCTCACCTTCGACCAGCCCCAGCGGGCCATCACCCCCGGCCAGACCGTGGTCCTCTACGATGGCGATCTGGTGGTGGGGGCGGCAGTTATCACACAAGGAGGCCAACATGGCGGGTAAAAGGAACAAAAAGCGGCCGCACAGCCGCACAGTGGAGCTGAAACGACAGGTCGAACAGGAGAAGCTGGCCAGCGAGAAGGATCGGGCCAAAAAGCGGATGGACCCCACCGCCCGCCTGCTGCTGTACGGCGATCTGGTGTTTCTGGCCCTCTTCTCCTTTCTGGAGTATAAAGGACTGATTTCCGACCTGGCCAGCGGGCTGTGCACCATCATCGGCGTGATCCTGCTGGTGATCGCCCTGTGGCTGCAATTTGGGCGGAAACGGGATGAGAGCGGCTTTGGAAAAGGACCAAGGCTGTAAAAAAGGTTGATTTTCCGGCCGGTCTGGTATATGATAGCTTATATTGGTGAAAACCATGTTTCCTGATGAGAGGATTTTGCGCAATGAGAAAAAATATTATCCTGCCCGCCCTGGCTGTGGCCGGAGGCGCGGCCGGCTTTCTTCTGCGGCGGTGGCAGCTGGCCTCCGCCTATCAGCCCGACACGGGCCTGTTTGTTCACGGTGCCCCCGCCACCGGCGCTCTGCTGGGGCTGACCGCCCTGCTGATGGTGGTCTTTCTGGTTCTGGTCTGTAAAAGGCGGGAGGGTCTGGACGACTTCCTCCCAGCCTTCGGCTCCCCCTCCGTGGGGCAGATGACCGTTCTGGCCGCTGCCGGGCTGCTGCTGTTTGCCGCCGGGGGCTTTGGCCTGCGGGAGGGCTTCCGGACGTTCCGCCTGTGGCAGGCTGCTCCCGAGATGTACCAGCTGTCCGCCCCGGTCTCCCAGATGCTCACCGGGGCGCTGTGCCTGGCAGCCGGGTTCGGCGTGCTGTATATGGGCCAGATGGCCTACCGGGGAAGAATCCTTGACGGCGCCTGTCTCCTGGCCCCGTGCCCGGCCCTGGCCGCGCTGGTGTGGCTCTTCGCCGCCCACCTGAAGCACGGCACGGAGCCGGTGCTGATGAAATACGGCTTCTCCCTCTTCGCCGCGCTGCTGTTTACCATGGCCCACTACTATATCGCAGGGTTCCTCTACGGCAAGCCCCGGCCCCGGCGGGTCCTCTTCTGCGCTCTGCTGGGCGCGGCGGTGGGGATTACCTCCCTGGCCGACGGGCTGGACCTGTTTACCGCCGCCGCAACGGCTGCCTTTACCCTGTCCGCTCTGGGCTTTGCCCACGGACTGCTGGGCGGCCCCTGGCCAGACCGAATGCCTCCCTCCGAGGAGGAGACGGATTCGACTGCCCAGCCCAATTTTTGACGGAAGGATTGACTTTATATGGAAGCCAAAAAACGTTTTTATATCACCACCCCCATCTACTACCCCAGCGACAAGCTGCACATCGGCCACACCTACTGCACCGTGGCCACCGACGCCATGGCCCGCTACAAGCGGCTCGCCGGCTGTGAGGTGATGTTCCTCACCGGCACCGACGAGCACGGCCAGAAGATTGAGGACAAGGCCAGGGAGGCAGGCGTCACCCCCCAGCAGTTTGTGGACAATATCGTCACCGGCGACCGGGGCATCCTGGACCTGTGGAAGCTGATGAACATTTCCAACGACCGCTTTATCCGCACCACCGACGCTTACCACGTGACCGCCATCCAGAAAATTTTCCGGAAGATGTACGACAACGGAGACATCTACAAGGGCACCTATAAGGGCAAGTACTGCAAGCCCTGCGAGTCCTTCTGGACGGACAGCCAGCTGGTGGACGGCAAGTGCCCCGACTGCGGCCGGGAGGTCCAGGACGCGGAGGAGGAGGCCTACTTCTTCCGGCTGTCCAAGTACGCGGACAAGGTCCAGCACCTGCTGGAGGACACCGACTTCCTGGAGCCCCGCTCCCGGGTGAACGAGATGGTGAACAACTTTATCAAGCCCGGCCTGGAGGACCTGTGCGTCTCCCGCACCTCCTTCACCTGGGGCATCCCGGTGGACTTCGACCCCGGCCACGTGGTCTACGTGTGGGTGGACGCCCTGTCCAACTATATCACCGCCCTGGGCTACGGCAACGACCAGTACCACGACTATGAGACGTTCTGGCCCGCCGACGTCCACTTTGTAGGCAAGGAGATCGTCCGCTTCCACTCCATCATCTGGCCCGCAATGCTCATGAGCCTGGGAGAGCCTCTGCCCAAGAAGGTCTTTGGACACGGCTGGCTGCTGCTGGACGGGGGCAAGATGTCCAAGTCCAAGGGCAATGTGGTGGACCCCTATATCTTAGCCGAGATGTTTGGGGTGGACGCCCTGCGCTTCTTCCTGCTGCGCACCTTCCCCTTCGGCTCCGACGGCAACTTCTCCAACGAGGCCCTGATTCAGACCATCAACGTGGACCTGGCCAACGACCTGGGCAACCTGCTCAGCCGCACTGTGTCCATGGTGGGCAAATACTTTGGCGGCACTTTGCCGCAGGGCTCCGGGGCTTCCCAGGCGGAACAGGCTTTGGCCGCCGCTGTGGCCGGAAACGCCGACGCCAGCGGCTCCCTCAGCGGCGAGGGCTGTCAGTTCGACGGAGAGCTCATCGGCCTGGCCGCCGGACTGCGCAGCCGCTACGAGGACGCTATGGAGCGCTTCGCCTTCCAGAACGGCCTGGCAGAGATTTTCAAGGTGATTGGCCGGGCCAACAAGTATATCGACGAGAACGCCCCCTGGGTGCTGGCCAAGGATATGGAGGCCAATGGCTCCCGGCTGGCCCATGTGATGTACAATCTGCTGGAAACCCTGCGGATCTGCGCCATCCTGCTCACTCCCTTTATTCCCCAGTCCGCCGCTGAGGTGCTCCGTCAGATCGGCGCTTGCGAGGCGTGCTCCACCTGGGAGAGCGCCGCCGCCTGGGGCTCCCTGTCCGGGACCGTCACCGTTCAGCGCGGGGACAACCTCTTCCCCCGCATCGACACGGACAAGGCCCTGGAGCAGTTGGAGGCGGCTGCCGAAGCCGCAAGGAAGGCCGCCCTCCCCGGCCTGGGGATCGAACCCCAGCTGGAGGAGAAGGTGGACTTTGACACCTTCTGCAAGAGCGACTTCCGGGCGGTGAAGGTAAAAGCCTGCGAGGCGGTGAAGAAGAGCGCCAAGCTGCTGAAATTCACCCTGGACGACGGCACCGGCGTGGACCGGCAGATCCTGTCCGGCATTGCTATGTGGTATAAGCCGGAGGAGCTGGTGGGAAAGACTCTGATGGCCATCGTCAACCTGCCCCCCCGGAAGATGATGGGCCAGGAGAGCCAGGGGATGCTCATCTCCGCCGTTCACACCGAGAAGGGGGAGGAGGCCCTCAACCTCATTATGCTGGATGACAAGATCCCCGCCGGGGCCAAAATGTGCTGATACGAGAAGCGGACCGCCCGGCGCATCTGCGCCGGGCGGCTGTTTTTGGTTATCCCATCTCCGGCGTCGCGGAGTCCGTGTCCACCAGTTGCAGGGTGTTATATTCGTCATATGCGTAATAGTTTGTCATGTGGGTCATGGCGTCCCGGGCGGTCAGCTGGCGGCCGCCGTCCACCGTGACCGGGTAGTCCCAGGTGTACTCCACCACCGTTTCCTCCAAAACCTCCCCCTGGGGCAGCTCCAGCGGGACCGCTGGACACCCCTGGAGCCGGTCGGGGGTGTCCGCCGGTACCCCCTCCGGGGTGGAAGCGGCCTCTCGCTCCACGGAGCCGCAGCCAGTCAGAAGTGCCGCGCAAAGCAGGCAGAGTGCCAGCCCCTGTTTTCCGCTCATCATGGTCTGTTCCCCCGTTTGAACCAGTATAGCAGAATCCCCTGTTCTTTGTAAGACAGACAGGAAAAGCCGTTTTTCTTGGAGGGACAGCCCACTTTTTTTCCGGCGGAAGCTGGATTTTTATGAAAATCTGCCCTATCCAATCCGGTTTTTTTCCTGTAACATAGGGGCGTCCGCAATGAATGAAGAACGATACCCGAAGGAGGTAATCACTATGAGAAGAACAAAAATCATCTGTACCCTGGGCCCCGCAGTGGATGACGAGGAGCTGATCCGCACCCTCATCCGCACCGGCATGGACGCGGCCCGGTTCAATTTTTCCCACGGCAGTCACGCCGAGCACCTGGAACGGGTGAACATGCTGAAAAGCGTCCGAGACTCCATGGGCCGCCCGGTGGCCACCATTCTGGACACCAAGGGGCCGGAGATCCGCATCAAAAGCTTTGAGACGAAATCCATCACCCTGGAGTCGGGAGACACCTTCACCCTGACCACCGAGGAGGTGGTGGGCAACCAGGGCTGGGTGTCCGTTACCTACCCCAAGCTCCACGAGGAGCTGGCCCCCGGCCAGGAGATTCTCATTGACGACGGCCTGGTGGCCATCCGGGTGGACCGCATCGAGGACACTAGAATCATCTGCACCGTGGAGAACGGCGGCACCCTGTCCGCCAACAAGTCCATCAATATCCCCGGGGTCCATATCCAGCTGCCCGCCCTCACCGAGAAGGACATCGCGGACATCCGCTTCGGTGTGGAGAACGACTTCGACTTTATTGCCGCCTCCTTTGTCCGCCGGGCGGCGGACGTGGAGGCTGTTCGGGCCGTCCTCCACGAGTGCGGCGGGGACGATGTGAAGATCATCGCCAAGATCGAGAACCAGGAGGGTGTGGACAATCTGGACGAGATCCTGGCCGCCGCCGACGGCATTATGGTGGCCCGGGGCGACCTGGGTGTGGAAATTCCCGCCGCCCGGGTGCCCATCCTGCAAAAGCAGATGATCCGCAAGGGCCTCCAGGCGGGCAAGCCGGTCATCACCGCCACCCAGATGCTGGACTCCATGATGCGCAACCCCCGGCCCACCCGGGCGGAGGTGTCCGACGTGGCTAACGCCGTCTACGATGGCACCGGCAGCGTGATGCTCTCTGGCGAGACCGCCGGGGGCAAGTACCCGGTGGAGGCCCTCCAGGCTATGGTGGGCATTGTCACCGAGACCGAGGGCGCCATCGACTACTGGAAGCAGTTCCAGAAGCAGCGCATCCTGACCAGCTCCGACCTGAACGACGCCATCACCCACACCTGCTGCCTCACCGCCATGGACCTGGAGGCCAAGGCCATCCTGGCCGCCACCAACTCGGGCCGCAGCGCCCGGATGATCTGCCGGTTCCGCCCGGCCTGCCACATCGCCGCCCTTACCATGCACGAAAAGGTCCGCCGCCAGCTGAACATCTCCTGGGGCGTGACCCCTTACCTCACCGGGGAGGTCACCTCCACTGACCGCATCTTCTCTCTGGCCACCGAGGTGGCGGTGAAGGAGAAGCTGGTCCAGCACGGCGACGTGGTGGTCATCACCGCCGGCATCCCCCTGGGCAAGAGCGGCTGCACCAATCTGATCAAGGCGCAGGTCATTGATGAGGACGCCATGTGACCGCATACATAGAAGAAGGGCCGCCCCATGGGGCGGCCCATTTTTCTTTAGTTGGAGGCGGTATCGGGGTCGGTGTCGTCGCCCCAGAGCATGTTCTTGCGCAGCTCGGTGCCCACGGTCTCCATCTGGTGCTTGGCCAGCTGAGCCCGCTTGGCGTTGAAGAAGGTGCGACCGTTCTTGTTCTCGGCGATCCACTTTCCGGCGAACACGCCGTCCTGGATGTCGGTGAGGACGGCCTTCATGTTCTTCTTGGTCTCCTCGTAGGGCAGGATGCGGGGGCCGGAGACATACTCGCCGTACTCGGCGGTGTCGGAGATGGAGTAGTTCATCATGGCCACGCCGCCCTTGTTGATCAGGTCGATGATGAGCTTCATCTCGTGGATGCACTCGAAGTAGGCGTTCTCGGGGGCGTAGCCCGCCTCCACCAGGGTCTCGAAGCCCAGCTTCATCAGCTCCACCACGCCGCCGCACAGGACGGCCTGCTCGCCGAACAGGTCGGTCTCGGTCTCGTCCTGGAAGGTGGTCTCCATCACGCCGCCCCGGGCACCGCCGATGCCGGCCGCGTAGGCCAGAGCCAGCTTATAGGCGTCGCCGGTGGCGTTCTGCTCCACGGCGATGAGGCAGGGCACGCCCTTGCCCGCCACATACTGGGAGCGCACGGTGTGGCCGGGGCCCTTGGGGGCGATCATGGACACGTCCACCCCGGCGGGGGGAACGATCTGCTTGAAGTGGATGTTGAAGCCGTGGGCGAACATGAGCATGTTGCCGGGCACCAGGTTGGGGGCGATGTCCTTCTTGTAGACGTCGGCTTGGACCTCGTCGTTGATGAGGATCATGACAATGTCGCCCCACTTGGCGGCCTCGGAGACGGTCATAACCTTCAGACCGGCCTTCTCGGCGGCCGCCCAGTTCTTGGAGCCCTCCCGCAGGCCGACGCACACATCGCAGCCGGAGTCCTTCAGGTTCATGGCGTGGGCGTGGCCCTGGGAGCCGTAGCCGATGATGGTGATCTTCTTGCCGTCCAGATAGTTGATGTCGCAGTCCTTCTCATAGTACATTTTTGCCATAGTTGTATTCCTCCTTGAGTTTGTTGTCGTCATATATGGTGCTGCGCCCTCTTTCGATGGCGATGGTACCCGTTTTTGCGATCTCCAGGATGCCGAAATCGGCCAGCATCCCGGTGAGTGCCGCGGTCTTCTCCTTGTCCCCGAAGATGGCTACCGTGAGGGTCTCCCGGCTGACGTCGATGATGTTGGCCCGGAAGATGTTGGCCATCTGGATGACCTCATCCCTGGCGTTGCGGTCGGCGGCGTAGACCTTGATCAGGGAAAATTCCCGCTGGATGGAGGTGCCTTCGTCCAGGATCTTCACCGCCAGCACGGGGATCAGCTTGCGGCACTGGTCGGCGATCTGATTGATCATCAGCTCGTCGGCCAGCAGGACGATGGTGATCCGGGTGACGTTGGGTTTGTCCGTCTCGCCGGAGACGATGGACTCGATGTTGTATCCCTTCCGGGAGAACAGCCGGGCCACCTGGCTCAATACGCCTGGTATATCCTGGACCAGGATCGACAGGGTGTATTCTTTCTTCTGGGTGTCAAATTCACGTTTCATCCTGTCCGCCCCCTTACTTTAACAGAAAATCCGTGATGTGCGCGCCGCCTGCCACCATGGGCCGGACCATCTCGTCTATGTCCAGCACGCAGTCAATGACGCAGCCGCATCCCGCCTCCAGGGCGGCCTGGAAGGCCGTCTCCATCTCCGCCATGGTGGTGGCCCGGAAGCCCTTCAGGCCATAGGCCTCCGCCAGCCTGACGAAGTCGGGGCCCCGGTCCAGGGTGGTCTCGGAGAAGCGTTTGCTGTAAATCAGATTCTGCCACTGGCGCACCATGCCCAGGGTGCCGTTGTTGAACACCACAGTGATGATGGGCAGATGGTAGTGCTCCACGGTGGCCAGCTCATGGCAGTTCATGCGGAAGCAGCCGTCGCCGGTGGTGTGGACCACCACCTTGTCCGGATTGCCCACCTTGGCCCCGATGGCCGCCCCCAGGCCAAAGCCCATGGTGCCGAAGCCGCCGGAGGTGAGGAGCTGGCCGGGGTAGTCGAAGTGGAAGTGTTGGATGGACCACATCTGATGCTGGCCCACGTCGGTGGCCACGATGGCGTCCTGGGGGGCCAGACGGCGGATGGTCTCCAGCACCTGCTTGGGAGTCAGGGTCTCGCTCTGCCGGGGGACGGAGGGCTCCCGCAGGGGGAGGATATGCTCCTTCCACTCCGGATGGCTGTACTGGGGCAGGCGCTCATTGAGCAGCTCCAGCACCCGCTTGGCGGAGCCAATGATGTGGTGGTCGGTGAGGACGTTTTTGTCGATCTCCGACCGGTCGATGTCGATGTGAACGATTTTCGCCTGACTGGCGAAGGTGTCCGGCTGGAGAGCCACCCGGTCGGAGAACCGGCAGCCTACGGCGATGAGCAGATCGCACTCGTTGCAGGCCACGTTGCTGGCCTGGGAGCCGTGCATTCCGATCATGCCGGCAGTGAGGGGGTGTCCGCCAGGGAAGCCGCCCCCGCCCATGACGGTGATGGCCACCGGGGCGTCCAGCTTTTCGGCAAATGTCCGGAACTCATTGTGGGCCCGCCCCCGGACCACGCCGCCGCCGCAGATCAGCAGAGGCTTTTCCGCCTGGACGATCATGTCCACCAGAACGTCGATGTCTCCCAGGTTGGGCTCGGGCGTCTTCAAATCGTGGCTGCTGGCCAGGGACCGGAGACTGCCGCACTTCCGGTTCTCGGTCCAGGGGACAAATTCGTAGTCGATCTCCACGTTGGGGAAGGTGACATTTTTCACAAAGTCGATGAGCACCGGACCGGGCCGGCCGGTGGCCGCCACAGCGAAGGCCTGGCGCATTACGTCGGGGATGGTCTGGGCGTCCCGGACCAGGTAGGCCGCCTTGGTGATAGGCATGGCGATGCCGGTGATGTCCACCTCCTGGAAGGCGTCCTTGCCCAGGGTCTGCTCGGTGACGTTGCAGGTGATGAAGACGATGGGGGAGGAGTCCATATAGGCGGTGGCAATGCCGGTGACCAGATTGGTGGCCCCGGGGCCGCTGGTGGCGAAGCACACCCCCACCTTCCCAGTGGACCGGGCGTAGCCGTCGGCGGCGTGGGACGCGCCCTGCTCATGGGCGGTCAAAACGTGGTGTATTTTGTCCCTGTAGTTATACAGCTCGTCATAGAGATTCAGGATGGTCCCGCCGGGATACCCGAAGACGGTGTCCACCTCCTGCTCCAGCAGGCACTCCATGATGGCCGCGGTCGCTCTGATTTTCATTATTTCGCCTCTTTTCGATAGGGTTAAGCCCCCCTTGCCAAAGGGGGGTGCCCCCGCAGGGGGCGGGGGGATTCCGGTGATGGGAAAGGCGTGTGGGGAACGAATCCCCCAGTCACGGCTTCGCCGTGCCAGCCCCCTTTCGCAAGGGGGCCTTTTGGGCAGAAACCTGTCAGTTTTCCTTACTGATCCACATCAAACAGCACCCAAAGCCCTTGCTCCGCCGCGTTTTTCCAGAATGGAATCGAATCCGACAGATAATACCAGGTGTACTCAAAGTCGTCCTCGTCCAACTCCATACCGTACTCCTTAGGGTCAATGGCAAAGTAGAGCTTTCGGAATGTTTCCTCGGTCAGCTCCTGGAGGAATGCGTAAATGCGCTGCACCTGGTGGGGGTTCTTGCAGGTGACAATGTAGTCCTCCTCCCCCTCCCGGTCGCCCCGGAGAACCTCGCCGCCCAGAATTACCCAGCAGCCGGGGGCGTTCTTGCCGCCGTATTCCAGCTTTCCGTTGGTCAGCGCCCGGTGGATGGCGTCCCAGGCCTTGTCCAGGTCGCAGGAGTCCTCCTGCTCCATCTCGTCCAGGTAGTCGGGCACCCGGTCCTCTCTGGGTACATTCCGCAGCTTGTCCAGTTCTTCCTTGGTAATGGCCCGAAAGCCGCCAAGACAGCCCATAAAAACGCCTCCTTCAATCCTCTTCCCAGTGTTTTATTACCTTCAAGTAGGCGGGACGGTTTTCCGCCTCCTCGCCATAGACATACAGCGTGTTGGTCCCGGTGTCCAGGCAGGTGTGGCAGAAGCGTCCGCCGGGGAAGGGGTAGGGCTCACACAAGCGCTGGAAATCCACGCCGGCCTCCGCCAGAACTCCTTGAATCTCGTCCGGGTCCTCGAAGGTGTCGGCATCTGCGGTGGTTTCATCCTCCATGACCTCAAGGATGGTAGCAATCAGGAAGGAGGAGACAGAATCACCAAAGGGTGCCCAGTGGTACATAGTATCTTGGTCATTGAAGTACACCGGCGGGTCGGGCTGGTCCAGGTCCTGTCTCCGGATGCCCGCATACCAGCACCCCTGGTTCTCCCGCCAGAACATCAGGTAATTGTCCAGCTGTTCACCCCAGCGTTCCTTGGGCAGCGCCCACAGCCGCTCCTGTTCCTCATTTCCGGTCTCGTTGTGCCTTCTGAAATCCAGCATGGCGTCCTCAATGTAATCATGGGAGAAGCTTAGATGTCCGCCAAAGGGCTTGGCGTCCTTGTCCGGGGTCAGAATGGGGTGGAGCATTTCGTTCAGGCTGGCCTTGCCGCAGGCCAGATAGTACTCCCGCAGGGCGGCGGGGATTTGAAAGCCTGCCGCCGCCTCATAGGAGGCGACCAGCTCCTGGGAAAGGCCCTGGGCGGGGGCTTCCTCATCCCCGAACAGCGGCTCGGCCCACTTGACCAACTCAATGGGGGTAATCTGATACTTCTTTTTCCCGAAAAGCTTCATATCTTCCCCCCGCCCTTTTGCAGGGCAATAACCCCGGTGCGGACCACCTCCAGGATGGAGAAGGGACGGAGCATGGCCTCGAAGGTATCGATGCGGTCGGGGGTGTCGGACAGCTCCAGGGTCATGGAGCTGGGGGAGATGTCGGACACCTTGGCCCCCATAATATCGCAGATGGTCATAATGTCCTGCCGGGTCTTGTTGGTGGCGTTCACCTTGAGCAGGACCAGCTCCCGGCCAATCATGTTGTCCTCGGGGATGGTGCGCACCTTGATAACCTCAATGAGCTTGTTCAGCTGCTTTTCCACCTGCTCCACCACGCTGTTGCCGCTGTCCACGATGATGGTGATGCGGGAGATGGAGGGGTCGTCGGTGACCCCCACAGCCAGGGAGTCGATGTTAAACGCCCGGCGGGAGAACAGCCCGGTGATGCGGTTGAGCACGCCGGCCTGGTTCTCCACCAGAACGGAAATGGTCTGTTTCATCTTTGCCCTCCTTTAGTCGGTGGTGGCCACGTCGGGGTGGACCTGGCAGATCATCAGACAGGGGCCGGGTTCCCCGAGGAAGCGGCCGATGGCCTCGTCCAGCTCGTCCTCGCCGCAGACCACCAGGCTGGGGATGCCGTAGGCGGCGGCAATGGCCTCGAAGTCGGGGGAGCCATCCAGGTCCACCCCGAAGGGGCCGTGGTAGGGGGCCTTGCTCTGAATCTGGTGAACCAGCCCCAGGGTGTTGTTGCGGAACAGGAGGATCTTAAGGTCCATCCCGGCGCACTTCACCGCCGCCAGCTCGTTCATGGCCATCTGGAAGGAGCCGTCGCCGCAGACCACCACGGTCTGCTTCTCCGGCTGGGCCACCTTGACCCCCACCCCGGCGGGCAGGGCATAGCCCATGGTGCCCAAGCCGCCGCTGGTGAGGAGACGGCCATGCTTCTGGGGCAGGTATTTGCAGGTGAAGATCTGGTTTTGGCCCACGTCGGCGCACACCACCGCGTCGTCGTCCAGCGCCGCCCCCAGCTTCCGCATCACGGTGCCGGGGAAGACGGAGCCGGGCCGCTGGGGGAACTGACGGCTCAGCTCCGCCCTGCGGTAGTCGGCCAGCCGGGCCCGCCACTCGGTGCAGTCGGGGGCAGTGACGCCCAGGTCCAGCATCTGCCGGAGGATGACCTTCACATTGCCCACCAGGGGGACGGCGGCCTGCATGTTTTTTCCAATCTCCGCCGGGTCCACGTCGATGTGGATGGTGGCCATGCGCCGCTGGATTTCGTCGGGCTGGACGATGGCCCGGTCGGCGGCCCGTGTGCCCACCATGATCAGCAGGTCGGACTTGGCCAGGGCCTTGTTGGCGCAGTGGTTGCCGTGGGCGCCGATCATGCCCATGTTCAGGGGGTGATCGGTGGGCATGAGGGAGATGCCCATCATGGTCTTGACCACCGGGATGCCGGTCCCCTCCGCCAGCTCCAGCAGCTCCTCCTTGGCGTCCGCCAGCCATACGCCGCCTCCGGCGCAGATGATGGGCTGCTTCGCCCCGGCGATGGCCTCCACCACCCGCTTGATCTGCAGGTCGTTGCCCTTTACGCTGGGCTTGTACCCCCGGATATTCACCGTCTCCGGCCAGTCAAAGTGCTTCAGCTGCTGCTCCTGCACGTCGATGGGGATGTCGATGAGGACAGGGCCGGGCCGGCCGGTGGAGGCGATATGGAAGGCCTCCCGGACGATCCGGGGGATCTGGTCGGGGTCCTTGACCAGATAGCTGTGCTTGGAGAAGGGGGCCACCGCGCCGGTGATGTCCACCTCCTGAAAGATGTCCCGGCCCAGCAGGTGGCTGGGCACCTGGCCGGTGATGGCCACCATAGGGATGGAGTCCATGTAAGCGGTGGCAATGCCGGTGATCAGGTTGGTGGCTCCCGGACCGGAGGTGACCATGCACACCCCCACCTTGCCGCTCACCCGGGCGTAGCCTGAGGCCATGTGCCCCGCATTCTGCTCGGTCCGCACCAGGGTATAGCCGATCTCGGGCACGTCCATCAGGGCGTCTGCCGCCGGACAGATGGTGGCTCCGGCGTAGCCGAATATGTGAGTTACGTGCTCCCGCTTTAAGCTCTCGATCAGCGCCTGTGCTCCGTTCATAGAAGGTCACCTCCGATAAATATGTAGGCGGAAAAACAAAAAGGCTCCGTCCCATCCAACACGATAGGACGAAGCCGGCGCTCCGTGGTACCACCTAAATTCATGGCCTTGGCCATGCGCTCATTGCCCCGTTAACGGAGGGTAACCGTTCCGGCTTACTGGGCCGTCCCTGCGGCCTTTCATCCGGACTGCTCGCGGGTGACCTTCGGACATGTCCGTTGCGGGCGCTTACACCAGCCGCGCCCTCTCTGCGGCTCTGGACAAGCCTACTGTCCCGGTCATTGCTTTTTGATGATTGCAAACTATCTTACCCCATCCGGCCCCGTTTGTCAATTCCCTTTTTTGGATTTTCACGAAATATCCCTTGCTATTTCCTCCCATTCGGCATATAATAAATGTTGCTTTTCTAAGGGTGTTTTGTTAGGATAAAGAGGAACCATGATGCCCCGGGCAAGGAGTTGTTGAGATGGAAAAAGTATTGATTGTAGATGACAGCCTTGTGCAGGCTACCCAGCTGCAGGCCATCATTGAGGAGGACTATGAGACTACGATTGTTCATACGGCGGCGGATGGCCTGAGCCGGGCCGCCTCCGGCGATTACTCCCTGATCCTGCTGGACGTGATCCTGCCGGACACCGACGGTTTTGCTATGCTGAAGACCCTGCAGGAGCAGGTCATCACCCAATACATCCCCGTGATCCTGATCACCAGCCTGGCCGCCATCGAGCATGAGAAGCTGGGCCTGACTCTGGGCGCGGTGGATTATATCACAAAGCCCTTCCACCCGCTGATCGTCAAGGCCAGGGTACACACCCACATCAAGCTGTATCAGTACCGCAAGCAGGCGGAGGCCCAGTCCATGACTGACCAGCTCACCGGTGTGGCCAACCGCCGCCGCCATGACCACTACAGCGCAATCAAGTGGCAGGAGGCCGCCCGCCTCCAGGTCCCCTTTTCCGTCTGCATGATGGATATCGATAAGTTTAAGGTGTACAATGACACCTTCGGCCACCCCGCCGGGGATAAGGTGATTACCTCGGTGGCCAGGACGGTGGCCTCCAACCTGCGGCGGAGCACCGACTTCTTCGCCCGCTATGGGGGAGAGGAGTTTGTGGCCTTTATGGTGGGCGATCCCTCCGACAAGGCGTTCCTCCATATGAAGCACATCCGCCAGGTAGTGGAGGACCTGCATATCCCTCACAACCCGGAGGTGTCCACCTGGGTGACGGTCAGCATCGGAGGGGTCACCATGGTCCCCCGGCAGGACAGCTCTTACGAGGCCTGCCTGAGCATTGCGGACACCATGCTGTACGACGCCAAAAAGCTGGGCCGGAACCAGGTGGTCTGGGCGAATGAGTCCATGAAGCAGCTGCGGGAACACTGAAACAGATCATATCCACCCCATACACCTTTCGGAACGGACCAGGGTCCGCCTCCGGGAGGTGTTGGACTGCGGGGCGGAGAACAGGAGTGATGATGATGCGGGAGGCTGTGCGGCTGGTCGCCAGCGACATTGACGGGACCCTGCTGCGGAATGGGGCGATGGAGATCTCCCCGGAGCTGTTTGAGCACATTCGCCGGCTGGAGCGGGAGGGAGTGCTTTTCTGTCCCGCCAGCGGGCGGCAGTACCAGAGCCTGCGGCGGCTGTTCGCCCCGGTGGCGGACCGGATTCCCTTTCTGTGTGAGAACGGCGCGGCGGTCTATGGCCCCGGCAGTCCCGGCCCGGTGTGGAGCAAGACGGTGATGGACCGGGCTCTGGCGGAGGAGCTGAGCCGGGACATCCTGGCGCTGCCCCAGGCGGAGGTGCTGATTTCGGGGGTCAATACAAGCTATCTGTGCCCGAAAGGGTCGGATTTTGAGGCGCACATCCGCTGGTTTACGGGCAATAACGTCTGCCTGGCCGCCTCGCCGGAGGAGGTGCCGGAGGACATAATCAAGGTCTCCGCCTACTGCCCCCAGGCGCTGGAGGAGGTGCAGGCGGCCCTGTGCCCCAAATGGGAGAGCCGGTTCCGGGCCGCGGTAGCGGGGGAGGCGTGGCTGGACTTTACCCTGGCGGACAAGGGGACCGGCATGGAGCAGCTGTGCCGGAGGCTGAACATCAGCCTGGACCAGGTTGCGGCCTTTGGAGATAATTTTAACGACGTCCCCATGCTGTCGCTGGTGGGGCGGCCCTATATCATGGATACCGCCCATCCGCAGCTGAAGGAGCGGTTTCCCACCTGCTCCAGCGTGGAGGAGGCGCTGAAAAAATTTTGAAAAGGTCCCAAAACAGGGCTTGACTTTTCGGGGCTTTCTTTGGTACACTAGGTCTCGCAACGTGTAGCGTCACCGCGTAATTCCGGTTGATTGCTGCGCGTTGCTTTTTTGCGCGGATTTAGCGGAATACATTTTATTTAGGGCCTGCTTCATAACCTCAAACAGCTTGGAAGACAAGCAATATGGGATGAA
>CAJUAW010000009.1:20621-41043 GCA_910584605.1 uncultured Oscillospiraceae bacterium | reverse complement strand
AGCAGCTTGCGGTGGGAGGGCTTGAAGCCGTCGATCTCCGGGATGGCCCGGGAGATGATGACCGACATGGCGTAGGGCATGTAGTTGATCTCCAGGGTCTGGGTGATGGGCTGCTCCAGCACCTCCGCCCGCAGACCCATCACGTTGGGGTCGGCAACGCGGTTTTTTGTTTCATTCGACGTTTTTTTCTTGGCCATTTGGTTCCGTCCTATCTAAAAAATAATCCGTTTTCTTTTATGATCCGTATTCCAGTAAGTTCCGCAGCTCATTGATCCGCAGCGGCCAGTTGGAGCCGTCCAATCCCTCCTGGGCGGCGGCCTGAAAAACCAGAAGCAGAACACAGAGAATAGACAGAACTCTTTTTTTCATGGGAACCTCCTACGAAATATCCGCCAGCTCCAAAAACTCGTGTCCGTGGTCGGCGATGTGGGTTTTCCGGCCGGGGAGGTCGTCGCCCAGCAGGAGATCGAACATATAGGCGGTGCGCTCCACATCCTCGGGCATCACCTTGATGAGCCTTCTCGTGTCGGGGGACATGGTGGTCAGCCACATCATCTCCGGCTCGTTCTCGCCCAGGCCCTTGGACCGCTGCACGTCGTACTTCTTCCCCTGGAGCTGGGCCACGATGTCGTCCTTCTCCTTGTTGGAGTAGGCGAACCAGGTTTTTTCCTTGCAGGCGATCTCAAACAGGGGGGATTCAGCGATGTAGACGTACCCCTTCTGGATGAGCGTGGGGGTGAGGCGGTAGAGCATGGTGAGCACCAGGGTGCGGATCTGGAAGCCGTCCACGTCGGCGTCGGTGCAGATGACCACCTTGTTCCACCGCAGGGAGTTCAGGTCGAAGGCGGCCAGGTCCTTGGCCCGCTTGTCCTGGACCTCCACCCCGCAGCCCAGCACCTTCAGCAGATCGGTGATGATCTCGCTTTTGAAGATTTTTCCGTAGTCGGCCTTGAGGCAGTTGAGGATTTTGCCCCGGATGGGCATGATGGCCTGAAACTCGCTGTCCCGGGCCTGCTTCACGCTGCCCAGCGCGGAATCGCCCTCCACGATATACAGCTCGCTGCGGTTCACGTCCCGGGTGCGGCAGGGGACGAACTTGGCCACCCGGTTGGAGATGTCCATGGAGCCGGTGAGCTTCTTCTTAATATTCAGCCTGGTTTTCTCCGCGTTCTCCCGGGCCCGCTTGTTGATGAGCACCTGCTCACCGATGCGCTGGGCGTCGGCGGGGTTCTCGATGAAGTAGACCTCCATCTGAGCCCGGAGAAATTCCGTCATGGCCTCCTGTACGCCCTTGTTGTTGATGGCCTTTTTCGTCTGGTTCTCATAGGAGGTCTGGGTGGAGAAATTGCTGCTCACCAGCACCATGGCGTCCTGGATGTCGGGGAAGGTGATCTTGCTCTCGTTTTTGGTGTACTTGCCCTGCTGCTTCAGATAGCCGTCGATGGCGGAGACAAAGGCGGAGCGCACCGCCTTCTCCGGGGAGCCGCCGTGCTCCAGCCAGGAGGAGTTGTGGTAGTGCTCCATGACCTGCACCTTGTTGGAGAAGCAGAAGGACACCGAAAGCTTCATCTTGTACTCCGGCTTGTCTGCCCGGTCCCGGCCCCTCCGCTCGGCCTGCCAGAAGACGGGGGCGGTGAGGGCGTCCTCCCCGGCCAGCTCGGTCACATAGTCCACGATGCCGTTGTCGTACTGGAAGTCGGTGGTCTCAAACTTCCCCCCCACCTGATTTTTGAAGCGGAACATCACCCCGGCGTTGACCACCGCCTGGCGCTTCATCACGTCCAGGTAGTAGTCTACCGGGATATTGATATCGGTAAAGACCTCCAGGTCTGGCTTCCAGCGGATGGTGGTGCCCGTCTTTTTGCCCCGGTCGGTGGGCTCGGACTGCAGGCCGCCGATGTTCTCCCCCTTCTCAAAGCGGAGGGAGTATTTTTTTCCCTCCCGCCACACGGTGACGTCCATATACTCACTGGAATACTGGGTGGCGCAGGAGCCCAGGCCGTTCAGGCCCAGGGAGAACTCGTAGTTCTCCCCGGTGATGTTGCTGTACTTGCCGCCGGCATACAGCTCACAGAAGACCAGCTCCCAGTTGTATTTCTCTTCCTTCTCGTTCCAGTCCACCGGACAGCCCCGGCCCTGGTCCTCCACCTGGATGGAGCCGTCCTCAAAGCGGGTGACGGTGATCAGAGAGCCG
This sequence comes from uncultured Oscillospiraceae bacterium, assembly GCA_910584605.1. GTDB lineage: Bacteria > Bacillota > Clostridia > Oscillospirales > Oscillospiraceae > Lawsonibacter. Next base: position 38,849 of record CAJUAW010000009.1, on the reverse strand, counting down.
TGGCCCTCCCGGGCCTCGTCAATGGAGTTGGACATGATCTCAAATACGGCGTGCTCGCAGCCCTCCAGCCCGTCGGAGCCAAAAATGACCGCCGGACGCTTGCGCACCCGGTCGGCTCCCTTCAAGGCGGAGATGGAGTCGTTGCCGTAGCCCTTCTTCTGTGCCATGGTGATACCTCACATTTTCCACTGGGTATAACGACCCAATTTATCAGTTTATATATTACCAAAAACCGGGGGTGAAAGTCAAGGCGAAGGGAGGCGCATAAATTCTGCAAAAAAGCGAAAACTGAGGGGAAAGGGGATGGAAATATGGAACTTTTTCAGGTGATCGAGGACGGGGAGGGGATTGAGGGGGCCATTCTGCGCGCCCTGCCCGCCCGGGCGGGGCAGGAGCGGAGGGTGAGCGAGCGCCATCCGGCCCTTCTGGTGGTGTCGCCGAAGGCGGCGGAGCAGGGGATTCCTCTGCCCCGGCAGTGCCGCACGGTGCTGCTGCCGGGGGAGATGGGGGGTGCGCCGCTCCAGGCGGCCAGCGCGGTGAGCTACGGGGTGTCCCCCCGGGACAGCCTGACCATCTCCAGCCGGGAGGGGGAGCTGCTGTGGGCGGCCCTCCAGCGGGAGCTGGTGACGGTGGACGGCCAGGTGGTGGAGCGGCAGGAGTTTCCTCTGGCCCTGGAGCCGGGGGAGGGGGAGCTGGCCGCCCTGGCTGCGGCGGGGGCGCTGCTTCTGCTGGGGGTGCCGCCGGAGAAGCTGGGCCCGCCTCCCGGCTGACAGAAAAACCGCCTCTCCCCGTGGGGAGAGGCGGTTTTTGCAGGGGAACAATCAGTCGTCTCCAAAGCTGATGCCCAGCAGGCGGGCCTCGGTGATGATATCGGACTTGGGATCGATGGTTTTCAGCTTGCCGGCGATCTCCTTCAGGGGGACGGAGGTGATCACCCGGTCGTGGATGGCCACCATGCTGCCGAACTCGCCTTTGGAGATCATCAAAGCGGCGGTGGTGCCCAGGCGGGAGGAGAGCACCCGGTCGTAGGCGCAGGGCGCGCCGCCCCGCTGCATGTGGCCGGGCACGGTGACCCGCACCTCCTTGCCCGTCTTCTTCAGGATCTTGTCGGCGATGGCGTAGGACACGGAGGGGTATTTCTCCAGCACCTCGGCCAGGTGCTTTTTGTACTCCTTCTTGGACATGGCCGCCTCCTTCTTGGAGATGGCGCCCTCCGCCACCGCCAGGATGGTGAAGCCGTTGCCCGAGGCGGCCCGCTGGTTGATCTTGGCGATGACCGACTCGATGTCGTAGGGGATCTCGGGGATGAGGATGATGTCCGCGCCGCCGGCCATGCCGGCGTTCAGGGTGAGCCAGCCCGCCTTGTGGCCCATGACCTCCACCATGAACACCCGGTTGTGGGAGGCGGCGGTGGTGTGGATGCAGTCGATCACGTCGGTGGCGATGCCGATGGCGGATTGGAAGCCGAAGGTGGTGTCGGTGCCCCACAGGTCGTTGTCGATGGTCTTGGGCAGGCCGATGACGTTCAGCCCCTCCTCGCTGAGGAGGTTGGCGGTCTTCTGGCTGCCGTTGCCGCCCAGGACGACCAGACAGTCCAGCCGCAGGCGGCGGTAGGTGTATTTCATGGCCTCCACCTTGTCCAGGCCGTTCTCATCCGGCTCCCGCATCAGCTTGAAGGGCTGGCGGCTGGAGCCCAGGATGGTGCCGCCCCGGGTGAGCAGGCCGGTAAAGTCAATGGGGGACAGCTTTTTGTAGTCCTCGTAGATGAGGCCCTTGTAGCCGTCGATAAAGCCGATGATCTCCACCTCGCTGCCGTAGAGGTTGTACAGGCCCTTGGCCACGCCCCGCATGGTGGCGTTGAGCGCCTGGCAGTCGCCGCCGCTGGTGAGAAGTCCGATCCGTTTCATAACATTACTTCCTTTCAGAGAAATATATGACAGCCGTTCCGGCTTGGAAAACAGGACTAATCCCGCCCGATGATGCGTCCCAGCAGGGTGCGGCGGGTCTTCCGGACAGGCGCGGGCGCTTGTTTCGGCGCGGGCTTGGCGGAGGCGGGCCTGACCTTGTCTGCTTTGGGGGCGGCGGGGGGCTTGGGGGCCTCCTGTCTGGGCTGGGACAGGGCCCACGCGCCAGCGTAAGCCTGCTGGCAGAAGTACTCCTGGGAGTTGAACGCCTCCCCCTGGGCGCGTACATAGGTCCCGTCCGGCTGCTGGACCCGCCCCTTGGCGGTGTCCCGCAGCTGGTCCCGGAACATGGCCTCCACGTGCTCCCGGAGGGCGCGGTCCTGAACGGGGACCGCCACCTCCACCCGGCGGGTGGTGTTGCGGGTCATGAAGTCGGCGGAGGAGATATAGACCTGCCTGCGCTCCTCGGCGCCGAAGATATAGATGCGGGCATGCTCCAAATACCGGCCCACAATGCTGCGGACGGTGATGTTCTCGGTCAGTCCGGGCACGCCGCCCACCAGACAGCAGATGCCCCGGATGATCAGATCAATCTTCACCCCGGCCTGGGAGGCCCGGATGAGCTGATCAAGAATGAGCTTGTCGGTCAGGCCGTTGAGCTTGAAGCCCAGATAGGCGGGCCTGCCCTGCTTGGCCTGCTCGATCTCCCGGTCGATGAAGGCCAGCACCTTGCTGCGCAGGCAGGCGGGGGCCACCATCAGGCGGCGGCTGTCCTCCACCACCTCGCCCATGGACAGGCAGTTGAAGACCTGGGCGGCCTCCGCCCCGATTCCAGGGTCGGCGGTCATCAGGGCGAAGTCGGTGTACAGCCGGACGGTGTCCTCGTTGTAGTTGCCGGTGCCGATCTGGGTGATATACTCCACCTGATCGTGGTGCATCCGGGTGATGAGGAGGAGCTTGGAGTGGACCTTCAGCCCGTCCAGGCCGTAGATGACCCGGCAGCCGGCCTGCTCCAGCACCCGGGACCAGCCGATGTTGTTCTCCTCGTCGAACCGGGCCCGCAGCTCCACCAGGGCCACCACCTCTTTGCCGTTTTCGGCGGCGTCCACCAGGGCCTCCACGATCTTGCTGTTGTGGGCCACCCGGTAGAGGGTCATTTTGATGGAGACCACCTCCGGGTCCTGCCCGGCCTCCTGGAGCAGCCGTAGCAGGGGGCGGACGCTCTCATAGGGGTAGGTGAGCATCAGGTCCCGCTTGCGGATCTGTTTGGTCATGGGGACCAGCGGGTCCACGTTGGGGGAGTTCTGCGGCACCCGGCGGGGGTAGAACAGCTGGGGCCTGTCCCGGAGCATGTCCCGCAGGGCGCCCATAAAGGACAGGTCCAGGGGGGGCTCGCAGGAGAACAGGTGCTTTTTGGACAGCCCCAGGCAGGCGCACAGGGCGTCCCGCACCGTGTCGGACAGTTTTCCCTGGTACTCCAGCTTCACCGGCTGGAGCCGCTTGCGGCGGCGGATCAGCTTCTCCATGCTCTTTCGGTACTCCTCCGCCAGCAGCTCGCTCATTTCGGAGGACCGCTCGTCCATGTGGATGTCGGCGCTGCGGACCAGGCGGATGAGGACGGTGCCCTCCACCTTATAGTGGGTAAAGATCTGGGGCAGGAAGCTGGCGATCAGGTCCTCCACCAGGACGAAGCGCTGGCCGTCGCCGGACAGGGGGACCAGCCGGCGCAGGACGCCTCCGCCGCAGGGGACGATGCCCATCCGCTCGCTGCCGCTTTTTGTTTTCAGGATGGCCACGGCGTAGATGGCCTTGTTGCGCAGAAAGGGGAAGGGCTGCTTGCGCCCGATGATCTGGGGGGACAGCAGGGGCAGGACGTTGGAGGTGAAATGTTTTTCCAAAAAGGACTGCTGCTTGTCCGACAGGCTGTGGAACCGGCAGATCTCCACCCCCTGGCCCGCCAGCTCGGACAGGAGGGATTTACAGATACGGTCCCGGCCGGCCATCAGCTCCCGGGTGCGGTCCAGCACGGCGGCGGTCTGCTCGGCGCTGGTCATGCCGGTCTTATCGTCCACGGCGGTGAGATGGAGAGTGTCCATCAGCATGCCGACCCGCACCATATAGAACTCGTCCAGGTTGCTCTGGAAGATGGAGGCGAAGTTCAGCCGTTCACACAGGGGATTGGCGGGGTCCTCCGCCTCCTCCAGCACCCGCCTGTTGAATTGGAGCCAGGACAGCTCCCGGTTCACGTAACCCTGCGCCCCGCCGGACACAGGGGCTGTGTTCGAATCCTTCATCGCCTTCGGCGCCTCCTTTTGCGGCTTACTGCGCTGATATAAATGTACCACCCTTTTTCAGCGGACGCAAGTCTTTTCGGGGACTTTTTCTCATTTCTGCCCATGCCGCCCGGCGGGTCCTCAGAGGAACCTATTCGGGAGCCGCAAAGGCGGGGCGCCACACGAAAAGGCTATTGCATTTGAAACAGGACCTGTGATATAATGACAAAAAATCTATGGACTGCCTGCAGCCCGGACTGGCCGGGATAGGGCGGGATGCATATCCTGTTCTGAGTCCCCGGCTTTGCGAGGCGGCGCCGCCTCGCTGCAAAATGATCAAGATCATTTTGAGGCGCATTCCATATAAGGTAGGTGGAGAAATGGAGCGGCAAACGGGAGAATACATAGAGATCGACCTGCTGCGTCTGCTGGGCGCGCTGTGGAGGCACGCGGTGGTGATCGTGCTGGCGGGGGCGCTGTGCGGAGGCGCGGGCTTCGGGCTGGCGTACTGGGTGATTCCGCCCAAGTACCAGGCCAGCGTGCTGATGTACGTGAACAACAGCTCCATCTCGGTGGGGAGCACTTCCATCAGCCTGTCGGACCTGTCGGCCTCCAAAACGCTGGTGGACACCTACATCGCCATCCTGGAGACCCGGCTGACGCTGGAGGAGGTCATCGAGCGGGCAGAGGTGGAGTACAGCTACGAGGAGCTTCTGGAGCTCATTGAGGCGGACGCGGTGAACAACACAGAGATTTTCTCGGTGACGGTGACCAGCCGGGACCCGGCGGAGGCGGAGCGGATCGCCAACGTGATCACGGTGGTTCTGCCCGACAAGATCGCCCAGATCGTGGACGGCTCGTCGGTGCGGACGGTGGACTACGCAGTGGAGCCGGAGAGCTGGTACAGCCCCAGCGTAAAGAAGTTTGTCCTCATCGGGGCGGCTGTGGGCCTGCTGCTGAGCTGCGGACTGGTTACGGTGCGGGAGTTGCTGGACGATCAGATCCACAGCGAGGAGGACCTGCTGAGCGCCTACAGCCTGCCGGTGCTGGCGGCGGTGCCGGATATGCTGTCTCCTCAGTCCGGTAAGGGCTACAGCTCTTACTACGCGGCTGCGGAGCGAAAAATTTAGGGACGTAAACCTTATGGAGCTAAGATGGCAGCTCCTGCCGCCCGGCGGAGGAGGGAAACCAAGGGCCATGAACAAGGAGAAAACCGGAAAACGCCTGCTGCAGCCCAACGAGGAGGCAAAGACCTTCGGCAGGGGGCTGAACTTCGCGGCGTCTGAGGCGTACCGCCTGCTGCGCACCAACGTTCTCTTTGCGCTGCCGGACGAGCGGAAGTGCCGGGTGGTGGGGGTGACCAGCTCGCTGAGCGGCGAGGGGAAGAGCACAACGGCGCTGAACCTGTGCTACATGCTGGCGGAGTCGGGGAAGAAGACGCTGCTGGTGGAGACGGACATGCGCCTGCCGACGCTGGGGAAGAAGCTGGGCCTGAAGCAGAAGCGGGGCCTGTCCAACCTGCTGGTGGGCCTGTGCGAGGTGCATGAGGCGGTTCAGCCCTCCGGAATCCAGGACCAGCTGCAGGTGATCAGCGCGGGGGACATCCCGCCTAACCCCTCGGAGCTGCTGGGGACGGAGCAGATGAAGGCGCTGATCCAGCATCTGTCCGGGCGCTTTGAGTTTATCATTCTGGACCTGCCGCCGGTGAACGAGGTGTCGGACGCGCTGGTGGCGTCGCGGCTGACCAATGGGATGCTGATGGTGGTGCGCCAGGGGTACGCCACCCGGTCGTCGGTGGCGGAGGCGATGCGCCAGCTGAGCTACTCAGAGGCGAAGGTGCTGGGCTTTGTGGTGACCCGCACAGACGGCCAGGGCGGCAAGTATAAGAGCTACCGGAAGGGCCAGTACGGCTACCGGTACAGCCGCAGCGCGGCCGGAGACGGGAAGGAGTCCGGAGAATGACCGACATCCATTCCCATATCCTGCCGGGGATGGACGACGGGAGCCGCAGCACAGAGGAGAGTCTGGCGATGCTGGCGGCGTCGGCGGCCCAGGGGGTCCGCGCCATTGCGGCGACCCCGCACTTCTACGCCATGGAAAACAGCCCGGAGGAGTTCCTGGCCCGGCGGGAGGCGGCGGAAGCGCGGCTTCTGAGCCGCTGGGAGTCCGGCCTGCCCCGGATCCGGGTGGGGGCGGAGGTGGGCTATTTCGAGGGCATGAGCCGCTCCAAGGCATTGGAGGCGCTGCGGATTCAGGACACGGAGCTGCTCCTGCTGGAGATGCCCTTCACGCGGTGGAGCGAGCGCCAGCTGAGCGAGGTGCGGGATGTGGCGGGCCGGCCCGGGGTCACGGTGGTGCTGGCTCACATCGAACGGTATTGGAAGCTGGAGCGGCCCGGGGTATGGGACGCTCTTCTGGAGGCGGGGGTGCGGTTTCAGTGCAACGCGGAGTGCTTTCTCCACTGGCGGACACGGGGCAGGGCTCTGCGGCTGCTGCGGCAGGGACGCATTCACCTGCTGGGCTCGGACTGCCATAACATGGAGCGGCGTCCGCCCCGGCTGGGGGAGGCCGCGGCCCGGCTGGAGGAAGCGGACCTTGCGCGGCTGGCGGAGAGCGAACGGGCCCTCCTGCCGGGCTGGGAGGAGATGAGAGGATGAAGCGGTGGTACGCAGCCGGCGGGGTGCTGCTTCTGCTGGCGTGCGTTCTGTGCGGCGTGTTTGTCTGGCGGACCGTCCCCCGGGAGACGGCGGAGACCACGGTGCGGGAGGCGCTGGCAAAGCGGGAGGCGGAGGCGCCGGAGCCGGAGGCCGCCCCGGAACCCGAGCCGGAACTCTATGAGAGCCCAATCGACTTTCCGGCGCTGTGGGAGCTGAACCCCGACATCTACGCCTGGATTCAGATTCCGGACACGGAGGTGAGCTACCCCATCCTTCAACGGGAGGGGGACGACAGCTACTATCTCCGCCGTGACAGCGCGGGCAGCCGGGACCAGCGGGGCTGCATCTTTACCGAGAGCGCCTACAACGGCAAGGCGTTTACCGACCCGGTGACCGTGGTGTACGGACACTATATGACCAACGGGACCATGTTCGGCAGCCTCCAAACCACCTACACCACGCAGGAGGGGATGGCGGAGCAGGGGGAGATTGTGATCTACCTCCCGGACGGAGAACAGCGCTACCAGGTGTTTGCAGGCGTCCCGTACAGCAACGCGCATATTTTGTACTATCACGACTTCAGCGATTCCGAGGAGTACCTGGCCTTTTTGGACCAGGTCCGCTCGACCCGCTCCATGAACGCCAACGTGGATGAGAGCGTGGAGGTGGGAGCGGAGGACCAGCTGCTGATTCTGTCCACGTGCCTGCGGGGCGACAATCAGCAGCGGTATCTGGTGTTGGCCAAGCGGACGGCTTGAAGGGCCGTCTGCAGAAGAATGAAGAATCAGAAAGGAAGATTGAAATGAAAAAGTTGACTGCATGTTTGAGCGCCGCCCTGATGCTGTGCCTGATGACAGGCCCCGCCCTGGCTGCCCCGCCCGCAGATGTGCCGGAGGCTCCGGTTGCCTCGCCCACCGAGCCGGAGCGGCCCGGCCTGCCGGACCCCAACGACCCCGACAGCCCGGATGAGATCATCATCGAGGAGGACGGCGTGCCCAAGGTGTATAAGAAGGTGTGGGACCCCGAGCAGGAGGAGTATGTGTACATCCTGGACGAGGATGTGCCGCTGGTGACCTCTCCCCGGACCGGCGTGACCGGGAACGGCAGCTCTGCGGCTCTGCCCGCGGCGGCGGCGGTCCTTGGACTGGGCGGCCTGGCCGCGCTGGCGAAGGGAAAGAAGTCTGCCTGCTGAGATGCGGGTGCGTGTAGACCGCAGGCTCGTCAAGCTGGCAGCGGCTGTGTTGTTGGTTTCTGCCCTCTTCCTGACAGGGATGCTGCTGCTTCGCTTCTGGGAAGAGGGCAGAATTTTGAGCCGGGCGTCCAGAGACGGGTGGACAGAGGAGGAGAGCGGCGCGCTGCTCTTCTATGAGGGGGAGTGGTACGCCCCCCGGGCGGATTCGGAGACCGTTTTGGTGCTGGGTCTGGACCGGTCGGAGTCGGAGGAGATCCCCGAGTATGGCGCGTACGCCCAGGCGGATTTCCTCCTGCTGCTGGAAATCGACCGGGCGGCAGGGGTGTGTACGCCGGTGCTCCTGAACCGGGACACCATGGCGGACATCCCGGACTTTGACGAATATGGGCGCCCCAGCGGGACCTGTCCGGCCCAGCTGGCGCTGGCCTATGCCCACGCCCAGGCCTATACGGGGAACAAGCGGACCGCATGCCGGGCGGCGGTGGAGGCGGTGTCCAGCCTGCTGTATGGGGTGAGCATCGACCACTATGTGACGCTGACCATGGATGGCTTGATGGCGCTCAACGATCTGGCCGGCGGGGTCACGGTGGAGGTCCGGGACGACTTTTCCGCTGTGGACAGCACGCTGGTGCAGGGGGAGCGGGTGACCCTTATGGGAGAGCACGCGCTGAACTATGTCCGCGCCCGCTGGTGGGTGGGGGACAGCAGCAACCTGGAGCGGATGGAGCGGCAGAAGGAGTACCTGAGCGGACTGCAGGAGCGGCTGTCCGCGCTGGCGGATCAGGACGAGGAGTTCGTGCTGGATTCCCTGCTGGAGATCAGCGAGCATATGAGCTCCGACTGCACGGCGGAGCAGCTGGCCCAGCTGGCGGAGGAGATCCGGGGCTTCCGGATGGAGGACTATGTGCCGCTGGAGGGGGAAACCGTGATGGGAGAGACCTATGTGGAGTTCCATGTGGACGAGGCCGCACTGCAGAGGCTGGTGATCGAGGTGTTTTATCAGCCGGCGGAGGAGGACTGAGTCCATGTTCCAAGACAGAAAACCTGGTGAAGGAGGTGACATCCATGGACTGCAAGGAGATCAGAACGGAGGCGGAGGTTTCCGGGAGCCGGGGCTATCTGCTGGCGAAACGGCTGCAGGATATCCTTCTCTCCGGTCTGGCGCTGGTGGCGCTGTCGCCGCTGCTGCTGCTGATTGCCGTGCTCATCGTGGCGGACGACCCCAAGGGAGGGCCTTTTTTTGTCCAGGACCGGTCCGGGCTGAACGGACGGGTGTTTCGGATGTACAAGTTCCGCACCATGTGCGTGGACGCGGAGGAGCGGCTGAAGGACGTCCTGCAGGACAACGAGATGGAGGGGCCGGTGTTTAAAATCCGGAAGGACCCCAGGATCACCAGGATCGGAGGGGTCCTGAGAAGGACGAGCATTGACGAGCTTCCACAGCTGGTGAATGTGCTGAAGGGGGATATGTCCCTGGTAGGTCCCCGGCCGCTGCCCACCCGGGAGGTGGCGGTACATACCGCGTACCAGAAGCAGCGGCTGCTGGTGACGCCTGGCCTGACCTGCTTCTGGCAGGTCCAGCCCAATCGGAATGATATCAGCTTTGACAACTGGGTAGAGCTGGACCTGAGATATATTCGGGAGCGGAGCTGGCTGCTGGACTGGAAGCTGATTTTTCTGACCTTTGGCGCGCTGTTCCGCCGCGATGGGCGCTGAATGCGGAAGGGATGTATGAGAGATGGAGAAGGAAAAACAGCCCATACGCATCCTGCAGGTTCTGCGGGGAGGGCCTATCTGCGGTGGGATCGAAAACTTTGTTATGAACTATTACCGGCACATTGACCGGGAGAGAGTCCAGTTTGATTTTTTGGTGCATTCAAAGGAAAAAGGCTATTACGACGATGAGATCAAAGCCCTGGGCGGAAGGATTTACTATCTTTCCCTGCTGGACGACAAAAACGTGCTGAAATATATAGTGGACCTGTTCCGCTTTTTCCGGGCACACCGGGAGTACCGGATTGTGCATGGACAAGTGCGGGGCTTTGCGCCTGTCTATTTTACCGTGGCGGCCCTGTGCGGCGTGCCGGGGCGGATTTCTCACAGCCATGCCAGCGGTGTTGAGCCGACGATGATGGGGCGGGTGTTGGACCTGATGGTCCGCAGCATCAAGTTTCCCAGCAATGTGCATTGGGCGTGCTCCAAGCAGGCTGGGGAGTACATGTATGGAGGAAAGGCCGCGTTTGAGGTGATCCCCAATGCGATCTCTACCCAGCGGTTCTGCCCCGATGAGGTCCGGCGCAGGGCCGTCAGAGAGGAACTGGGGATCAGCGGCCGGTTTGTGGTAGGGAATATTGGACGATTCTGCCTGCAGAAGAATCAAAAGTTTTTGCTCCGGATTTTTAAGGAGGTATTACAGCTGCGCACTGAGGCAGTATTGCTGCTGATCGGAGAGGGCAAGCTGGAGGCTGAGCTGCGGGAAGAGGCTCGGAGGCTTGATTTGGAGCAGTTTGTACTGTTTGTCGGGACAAAATCAGCGATTGAGGACTATTACCGGGCGATGGATGTTTTTGTGCTGCCCAGTGTTTTCGAGGGGTTCCCTATGGTTTTGGTCGAAGCCCAGGCGTGCGGCGTTCCGTGCGCGGCCAGCACGGAGGTGACAACCGAGATTAATTTGTCGGGCGACGTTTTGTTCCTGCCGCTGCGGTCCTCTCCGCGGGTGTGGGCTGAAGCCGTGGTAGAGGCGGAGATGGGGCGGGACGCGGTCATGCTGCTGCGGCAGCACGGATATGATATTCAACAAGCTGCGGCTGCCCTGACGGCGGCGTATGAGACTATGATGGACCGCTTTGCGGGCTGATGGGAGACGATAGACAGGATGGAGCATACAGACCCCCCGATTCGTGTACTGCAGATCTTTAAATGCATGCCGGTCTGCGGCGGCGCAGAAAATCTGATCATGAATTATTACCGGCATTTGGACCGGAGCCGCATCCAATTTGATTTTTTGCTTCACAGCAAAGACGGTTATGATGAGGAAATTCGAGCCTTAGGCGGCAGGACCTACTATATGTCACTGAAAAATCTGCCGGGACTCATTCGATTTTTTCGGAGTCACCCGGAGTATAAGATCATTCAGGGGCATCCGCCCGGCCACGCGCTGATTTATTTTACTGCCGCAAAGCTGTGCGGCGTGCCGGTGCGCATCGCTCACAGCCACAACATCCGTACAGAGCCGACGCTGAAAGGCCGTATCTTGGCGCGGATCATTCCGTGGATCAAATACCTCAGCAACGTATATTGGGCGTGTTCCATCCCGGCGGGGAGGTATATGTTTGGAAAAGACAGGGAATTTCAAGTGATTTACAATGCGATCTCTGCAGAGCGGTTCTGCCCGGACGGGGAGGTCAGAGCGAGGATGCGCAGCGAGCTGGGAGTGGAGGACCGGTTTGTTGTAGGACATGTGGGACGGTTTTGTCCGCAAAAAAATCAGAAGTTTTTGCTTCAAATTTTCAAGGAAGTAAAGAGCCTGCGGGCAGAAGCGGTTCTTTTGCTGATCGGGACAGGTGCGCTGGAAGGGGAGCTCCGTGCGGAGGCCCGGCGTCTGGGACTGGAGGATTCCGTGCGTTTTTTGAAGCCGCAGACCAACATTGAAGATTTTTATCGCGCGATGGATGTATTCCTCCTGCCCAGCTTGTTTGAAGGCTTGGGTATCGTTCTGATTGAAGCCCAAGCATGCGGGCTGCCATGCGTCGTCAGTACGCAGGTGCCTTCTGATGCTGATATAACAGGGCAGACTGTGTTTGTTCCGTTGGATGCTGCTCCGCAGGTGTGGGCTGGAGAGCTGGTGAATGGCCGCCAAGCAGAGCGAACAGGGCTTCGGGCGGTCATTCAAAAAGCGGGCTATGATATTGGGCAGCAGGCATCCCTGTTGGCAGAGAAATATGAGTTTTTGGCAGCTCAATGCCCGTAGAAGGAGGCGCTGGATCTCTGTGGGATGGCAGTGAGCAAAAGCGTGAACGCGAAAGGGAGGACGAGAGGCTTTACACATGAACAGAAAAAGTATATATGAAAATGCATTGCTTTTGAGGCTGATGCTGCTGTTTCTGATGCGTCCTCAATTTATCCTTACATATATGCCAGTGAATATTCTATGCCAAAGCGGTATATTCTGCTTTACTCTGCTGCTGATTTTGGCGGCTGTTACGTCAAAGCCTGTGTCGAAAGCCAGGGTTTGGATCATCGTCTTTTACGGCACGATTTTTTTTACATCGCTGATAGGCCCTGGCAGGCTGGATAGCTTTGTAACAAAAAATATACGCAGTTTTGCCCTTTGCTTACTGGTTGATCTGTGGATGACCTACAATCCAGAGCTGTTGATTGACTCTTTTTCTGTTTTAAATTGGTATATATATGTCAATTTGATCATGATTGTGGTGTTTCCGGATGGATTGGTAACAAGCGGCTGGTTCCTTGGTCACAAAAACACGCAAATATTTGCCATTATGCCTGTTTTGGTGTTTGCGCTGATCCGCTCATACTGGAAGAATGGGAAAATTTCAGCTCATACATGGATACTGTTTCTTGCGAGCGCAGCAACGTTTTTGCTTGGACGGTCTGCCGGTTCGCTTGTTGTGTTTCCGGTATTTTCCGTTTTGGTTTTGATTTACTGCGTCAAGGACCGGGCTGTGCCGAGGGCCTTTCATTTATGCAATGGTCTGATGGCCGGTCTGCTCCTCTTTGGGTCGTTTTTTTGGCTGCAGAATGTGTGGTTTTTTCTGATTGAAGCACTTTTGCAGCGGGGCGCATCGTTTGTTTGGCGCATCGATTTATGGAATAGCGTGCTTTCTTTGATCAGGGAGCGGCCTTTGCTGGGGTACGGTTATCTGATCGAAGAGAGTCTGCAGGAGCTTTCGGGATTTTATGGGGCTGCTGCCATTCATCCTCATAGTGTGTTCCTGTTCATTTTGCTGATGGGAGGAGCAGTGCTTGCAGCAGTGGTTCTTGTGGGAATTTTCCTGGCCCATACGGCTGTCCGCAAGAGCGCAGGGAGTTTTTTTGGAAAGCTGATGCTGGTCACCTTGATGGTCTATCTGATTGATGCAATCATAGAGGTGGAGTGGGGGTTTCAAATCAATGTGATGTTTGTACTTGGAATGCATACCACGCGATTGCTGTCGCTGAAACCGTGGGAACCGTGGCATGCGGCTGATAACAGGCAAAGCAGAAAACGAAAGCTTCGGATTGTATGCAGACGGCCAAGGTTTCGGAACGTCCCATGAGGAACGGACCGGGAAGGTGATTTCGCCTGAAGGAGGGATTGGTGGGCTGTATGTGTGAAACGGCGATGGTAAGTATCATTGTCCCGATTTATAATGTAGAGGCTTATCTGAAGGAGTGTATTGATAGTATTCGCGGTCAGACCATGCAGGAGATGGATATCATTTTGGTTGATGATGGCAGTCCGGACAGCTGCCCTCAGATGTGCGACCAATTCGCTGCGGAGGATAAACGGATTCGTGTGTTTCATCGAGAGAACATGGGGGTTTCAGCCGCTCGAAATTTTGGGATGGAGCAGGCAGAAGCGGATTGGATCATGTTTGTGGACCCGGACGATTGGCTGGAGAAGGATGCCGTGGAAGTACTGGTTCGAACGGCTGTTCAGACGAATTGCGAAATTGTATGTGCGTCGTTTTATTGGAATTATACTGGAAGGCAGATTCAAGCGCGGTCGAAGGCGGCGGGAGCAAACGAGTATCTGGTGCGAGAAAACTTGGATTTTCTCTTTGAGTGCGTGATCTGCCGCTGTGATCATCGGACGGCAGTGTGGCTGGGGACTTCATGGGGACAGATCTATCGCGCAGATTATTTAAAAGAGAATCAAATTCACTTTCCGGTGGGGTTAAAAAAGTCAGAGGATGTTGTGTTTAATCTTTCTGCAGTTTGGCACGCGGAACGAATATGCATTCTGGATGTCCCTGTTTACCACTACCGTATTCACGGCGGATCGGCCTGCCGCACACTTCATTCGGACCATCAAGCGTGTATCCTCAGAGCCGCGGAAGAAATCAATGCCTTTATGAAACAGCATTGTGTGGAAGCGGAATTGCGGCCGTATTATTTCTGGAGAATTGTCGACGACCTGATTATTTTTTCCAAGCGGCTGAGTGCAGGCGTCACCAGCGCGGACAGCTTCCGTGCAGCGGTACAGACGCTGAAGGAATTTGCCGCGTGCCCGGTGTGTCAGGAGGGGATTCGCTGTGTCGGTCCGTCCTCTTTGTCTTGGCGAAAGAAGATGGTCTATTACCTCTTAAAATTTCGCATGTACCGGACGATGATAGCGGTAGGGCGCATATATTGCGGCTTCACCGGCGGAGACTGAGCCGTTTGCGTCCTGCCATCCAAGTCATTGCCATCATGTTTTGAGAGGTCGCTATGAATCGAAGACGTGTTATGATCTGCCTGACCGGCCTGTTTCTGTGGATCGCCTTTATCTTCTGCCGTTCGCTCCAGCCGGCGGACGCATCCACCGCGGAGAGCCGTTGGATGCTGGAGCTGCTCCAGCAGATCCTTCCGGTGGAGCTGTCCATGCGGCTGGTCCGAAAGCTGGCCCATTTCACGGAGTTTGCCATACTGGGGGTGCTGGCCGGACTGCTGTTCGGGAGCCGGTGCCAGCGGTTCCGTACCGGGTTCCTCTTTGCAGTTATGACCGGGGTGATGACCGCCCTGTGCGATGAGACCATCCAGCTGTTTGTGGCGGGGCGGACGGGTCAGGTGCAGGATGTATGGCTGGATACCGCCGGGGCGTTCACCGGAGCCGTGCTGGCTCTGCTGGGGACGGGACTCATGCGGCGGCGGAAGTGAGGCCAAGCCGCTGCGTTCCGCGGAAATCCGGACAGCAGCAGTGCCCGGAGCGAAACCGTCCGGGCACTGCGGTGTTCATCTCGTTTGGCGGGCAGACAGGGGCTGTACGGAGACCGACAGCACGGCGGGGGAGTGGGGGAACTGCCGGGTGAAGGCCCGGGTGATGCGCCTGCAGACCTTGCGGCTGTCCTCCAGCCCCGCCTGGGGCAGGAGGATGATGAACTGGGAGGCCCCGTACCGGGTGACCGCGTCCCCCTGGCGGAGCTGGCCGGTGATGATCTCCTGGAGATGATCCATCGCCCGGTCCAGGCTGAAGCGGGGGAGAGGCGCGTCCCCCGCCCCGGAGAGGGAGATGAGAGCGGAGTGGACCGGAGCCGCCTCCCGTCCCGCCCGCCGGGCGGCGGCGTGGCAGAGCACCCGGAAAAAGTCGAAGTCGCACAGCAGGGCGCCGGAGAAAGGGGGCTCGGCCAGCCGCTCCTGCAGGGTGTCCGGGGTGAGGAGACTGGGATCGGAGTCCTGCCGGGCCTTCCGGCAGAGGGCCCGCAGCTCGTCCGAGGGGATCACCCCCCTCTGGGACAGCAGGCGCTCCTGAAAGGACTCATAAACCTGTACTGCCTCCGTCCGGCGCTCCAGCTGGAGCAGCGCCCTCATTTGCCAGAGGCACAGATCATCCCGGCAGGGCTCCAGGGCCAGCGCAGCTCCGGCGGTCTGGGCCGCGTCCTGCCACCGGGACTGGCGCTCCAGCACGGGCAGCGTGCGGAACACGGTCTGGAGATAGGTCTGGTGCAGCGCCTCCGCCCTTCCGGCCGTCCAGGGACAGCCGTCCAGCATGGGAAGCAGGCGGCCCTGGTAGAGGGAGAGGGCCTCCATCTGGAGGGCCAGGGCCTGGTCCTCACCGAGGGGCTGGCCGGCCTCATGGGTCAGGAGGGAAAACTGCTCCGCGTCCAGGGTGAGGGGGACCTGGGGGGACCACTGGAGCCCGCCGTCCCGGTGCAGGAGCAGGGACCGTCCGGAGCCCTCCCCCAGCCCGTCCAGGCAGAGCCGCGCCCGGTGGAGGATCGCCTTCAGCGCGTTCACCGGATTGGGGCCGTGACCGGTCTCCGCCCAGAGAAGCTGGGTCAATTCATGGTAGGAGAGGGGGCGGTCCCGTTCCCAGATCAGGGCGGCCAGCAGCAGGCAGAGCTTCTGGGACCGGCCGCTGACCGAGACCTCCTGACTGCCCCTTCGGATCACGAAGCGGCCCAGCATCTGGACCTGCACAGGGGGAATATCCATGGCGGTTACACCTTTCTATGGGAGAAGTGCTCCCAATATATCACAATTCCAGGTAGTGTGCAACGGATTCGCCTCAAAAATGGTGAGATACACAAAAACGAGATTTATGAAGAAGATTTTAGAAAAAATACTTTACAAGGATGGGAGGATGTGATATACTGACCCTGTCAACAAGATCACTGTCCTTCCCCCTTGGGAAGGCTCCTAGGAATGCTATGAAAGAGGTGCTATGTTATGAAAACTCTGAAGCGTCTGCTTCCTGTGACCCTGGCGCTGGCCCTGCTGCTGACCAGCTGTGCGCAGTCCGGCGGCGGTGCGTCCTCCTCCGCCGGCTCCTCCGCTGACGGGTCCACGTCCGCCGCCGCGCCGGATGGCTCCGCGCCGGATGCCTCCGCGCCGGTCGATGACGTGCAGCTGGATGATGTGTATATGGACCGGTTTGAGCTGGGCGAGGTCATCATCAACGGCGAGGATATCATCCTTGACGGCAGCGAGGACGGCGGCGAGGACGGCGACGTCTCGCTGGAGGACGGCGATGTGCCCCTGGCCGCGACCCCCATGCCGATGCCTGAGGCTTCCGGCACCCAGGTGAAGGAGAACTCCCGGGCCAAGATTGACTACTCCAACATCAAGGACGGCTATGTGATGGTCAACTTCACCGGCACCACCAAGACCCGCCTGAAGGTTCAGGTGTCCTGCCCCACCCCCAAGCTGGTGTATACCTACGACCTGCAGGCCGGCGCATGGACCACCTTCCCCCTCTCCGACGGCAGCGGCAGCTACACGGTGACTATCCTGGAGAACACCTCCGGCTCCAAGTACGCCCAGGTGCTTTCCACCAAGTTTGACGCCCAGCTCACCGACGAGTTCGCCCCCTTCCTGCGCCCCAATCAGTATGTGGACTACAGCGCCGCAGAGAAGACCATGGCCAAGGCCAAGGAGCTGGCCGGATCTGAGACCGATCCTCTGAAGCTGGTGGAAGTGGTTTACAAGTATGTGGTGTCCAACATCAGCTATGACACCCAGCTGGCCGCCACGGTGCAGAGCGGCTATCTGCCCAAGCTGGACAGCGTGCTGGCCGCCAAGAAGGGCATCTGCTTCGATTACGCCGCCCTGATGACCGGCATGCTCCGGAGCCTGGGCGTGCCCTGCAAGCTGGTAACGGGCTACGTCCCCCTGGGCAACGGCCAGACCGGCTACCACGCCTGGATCAGCGTCTGGTCCGAGGAGACCGGATGGGTAGAGGGCGCTGTTTACTTCGACGGCCGCGCCTGGTACCGGATGGACCCCACCTTTGCCTCCTCCAGCAACAGCAGCGAGGCGATCATGCAGTTTATCGGTGACGGCTCGAACTACAGCGTGAAATACGTTTATTGATCCCGCTGGAAAAATCCCCTTTACGAACAGAAGGATTTTTGCTAAAATGGGCTTACAGCTTTGTAAGCCCATTTTTCATTTTAAGAGATTGGAGATTGGAGTTATTCCATGGAGAAGAACATACTTTCCCACGAGGCTCTGTCCTCCCTGTGCCTGGAGCTGTCCATGCTGCTCCACGCCGGCGAGGAGACAGGGAACGCCCTCCATCTGCTGGCCGAGGAAAGTGACAGGACCTACCGGCCGATGCTGAACGAAATGACCAAACAGGTGGACTTTGGAGCCACCCTGTCCGACGCGATGAAGGCGGTCGGGCGCTTCCCTGTCTATGTCTGCGAGCTGGTGGAGGTGGGGGAACGGGCCGCGCGCACCGAGGAGGCCCTGGCCGCCCTGTCCCGGTACTACGAGGGCCGTGCCCGGCTGGAGCGGCGCATCAAGAACGCGCTGCTCTACCCGGCGGTGATGATGCTGCTGATGCTGGTGGTCATCGGAGTGCTGCTGGTCCGGGTGCTGCCCATCTTTGACGACGTATACGCCTCCCTGGGCGGGAGGCTCACCGGCGTGGCCGGGGGCCTGCTGGTCCTGGGCCGGTGGATGGACGGAGTGATGCCGGTGCTGTGGGCGGTGCTGGCGGCGGTGGCCGTCCTTGTGGCTGCCTTTGCCGCTCTGCCCTCCTTTCGGGGGAGGCTAGA
>CAJUAW010000009.1:0-20611 GCA_910584605.1 uncultured Oscillospiraceae bacterium | reverse complement strand
GCCTTCTGGCAGAGAAGGTGGGGCGATAAGGGCATCAGCCGGAAGATGAACGAGGCCCGTCTGGCGCAGGCGCTGGCGATGGGTATGGCCAGCGGCATGCCGGTGGAGCGGGCGGTGGAGCTGGCCTCCGACCTGATGGCGGGGGTACCCCAGGCCCAGGCCCGGTGTCAGGACTGCCGCGCCCGGCTGGACCGGGGCGAGGCGATGGGCATGGCCATGCGGGAGAGCGGCCTGCTGCCTGCGGCCTCCTGCCGCCTGCTGGAGGTGGGCCACCGGAGCGGCGCGGGGGACGAGGCGATGGCGAGAATCGCTGACAGCCTGTCGGACGACAGCGAGCAGACCCTGGAGGAGAAGGTGAGCCGGGTGGAGCCCGCGTTGGTGCTGGTCTGCTCCATCCTGGTCGGACTGATCCTGCTGTCTGTGATGCTGCCTCTGATGCACATCATGTCGGCCATTGGGTGACGGGCGATGAAGAAACGATCGGTCTGGTTCCCCCTGCTGCGGGGACTGCTGCTGCCAGTGGTGTGCGTTGCGGTGCTGGTGTTTTTCTCCACCGCGCTGGACAGCCTGAACAGCGGCCATGAGGAGGAGGACCTGCGCCAGCTGGAGGAGGCCCTGCGCCGGGGCTGTGTGGCCTGCTACTCCTCCGAGGGGATCTATCCCCCCAATTTGGATTACTTAAAGGAGCGCTACGGCGTCCAGGTGGATGAGACGCGGTACACGGTGATGTATGACGTGTTCGCGGACAATCTCATGCCGGACATCACGGTGCTGGTGAATGTGTCATGAGAAAACGAGCCATCCAACATCATTTTGACGGCCTGGCCGCTCTGCTGCTGTTTGGGGTGTTCGCGGTCTGCGTCCTGGCGGTGCTGCTCACCGGGGCGGACGCCTACCGCCGCCTGACCCAGCGGGATCAGGTGGCCTTTGACCGGCGGTCCTGCGTCCAGTACATCGCCACTAAGGTGCGCCAGGCGGACACCGCCGGCAATGTGGCGGTGGTGGAGATCGGCGGCGTGTCCTCCCTGGTCATGGACGCGGACCAGGAGTATGTCACTTATCTTTACTGCTACGACGGCTGGCTGTGGGAGCTGTACACCTGGTGCGGAGAGCCTCCCGTCCCCGGCGACGGCCAGCAGCTGGTGGAGACGGAGCAGGTGGACTGGTTCCTGGAGGACGGCCTGCTCACCATTCAGATCACCACGGAGCTGGGGGAGGAGGACACCCTGATGCTGTCCCTGCGCAGCGGGGAGGGGGTGGACGCATGAGGAGCAAAGCGCCTCTGGCCATGATGGAGCAGATGGTCATGCTGCTGGTGTTCGCGCTGGCGGCGGCCCTGTGCCTTCAGGCGTTTGTAAAGTCGGATCAGATGTCCAAGCGGATGGAGGCCCAGGACCGGGCGGCCACCCTGTGCCAGAGCGCCGCCGAGGTCATTCGCTCCACCCGGGGGGACTTTGAGCTGGCGGCGGAGCGGCTGGACGCCATGGGAGAGCAGGATTCGCTGACCCTTTTCTACGATGAGGACTGGAAGGCCGCTGCGCCGGAGTCTCCGGATGTGTATCCCAGGTATACCCTGGGGGCCTGCCGGGTGGAGAGCGGCGTGCCCGGATTGGGCAAGGCGGAGGTCTGGGTGCAGGAGGACCAGTCGGGCGGGGAGCTGTTCCGGCTGGAGACCGCCTGGCAGGAGGTGAGCGCCCATGGGTGAGAAAAAGAAGGAGGCTTTTTCCCCCCCGGCCCTGGGGGGGAGCTCTCTGCTGGTGGCCTTCGCGGTGCTGGCGCTGACGGTGTTCGCTCTGCTGTCTCTGTCCACCGTCCGGGCGGATGTCCGCCTGGGCGACGCGGCGGCGGCGGCGGTAAAGGGCTACTACGAGGCCGACGTGCAGGCCCAGGAGCTTCTAGCCCGGCTGCGGAACGGTGAGACACCGGTGGAGGTCACCGCCCATGGGGAGGATTCCTGGCACGACCCCAGTATGATACGGTATACTTACGCAGTCCCCATCTCCGACACCCAGGAGCTTCAGGTGGAGGTCCTGGTGGACAGGACGGATGGGAGCTGGAGCGTCCTGCGCTGGCAGTCGGTCCCGGTGGGCGAGTGGGAGCCGGATACCAGCCTGACCGTGTGGGACGGCGGAATGAATCTATTTTAAGAAGGAGAAATACGCTATGGCGGAGCGGAAGCAGTTGGACTATTATTTGGAGAAGGTGGTGAAGGACGGCGCCTCTGACCTGTTCATCGTGCCAGGCAGTCCGGTCAGTGAGAAGATCGGGGATCAGCTGATCCCCGTGGACGGCGAGCGGCTCATGCCCGGTACGGCCAGGGAGCTGGTTGGCCAGATTTACAGCATGGCCAAGCGGGAGATGGACAGCCAGCTCCAGGACGACGACTTCGCGTTTTCCGGAAAATGGTCCCGGTACCGGGTGAACATCTACCGCCAGCGCGGCTCACTGGCGGCGGTGGTGCGCGTGGTGGCCTACGGGATTCCCAAGCCGGAGGACATGCACATCCCCAGCGAGGTGGTGGAGCTTTACCAGCAGAAGGACGGCATGATCCTGGTCACCGGCACGGCGGGCAGCGGCAAGTCCACCACCCAGGCGTGCATCATCGACCAGATCAGCAAAAAGCGGGGCGGCCACATCATCACCCTGGAGGACCCCATCGAATACGTGCACCGGAACAACAACGGCGACGACCCGGAGCACCCGGATGTACGGAGCATCGTCAGCCAGCGGGAGGTGGCCATCGATACGGAGGACTACCCCTCCGCCCTGCGGGCCTGCCTGCGCCAGGCCCCGGACGTGATCCTCCTGGGCGAGATGCGGGACCGTGAGACCATTCAGACCGCCATCACGGCGGCGGAGACCGGCCATCTGGTGATTGCCACCCTGCACACCAAGGGCGCCGCCAACGCGGTGGACCGGATCGTGGACGCCTTCCCCGGCGACCAGCAGAGGCAGATCAGGGCTCAGCTGTCCATGGTGCTGCGCACGGTGGTGTCTCAGCAGCTGCTGCCCGTGGCCGGAAAGAACGGCGGCAGAGTGCCCGCCTATGAGATCATGCACGTGAAGGATACCCCCATCAGCAGTCTGATCCGGGACAACAAGAGCAATCAGATCGACAATACCATCGCCCACGAGGAGGGGATGGTGTCGATGGATCAATACATCCTGGACCTGTACAAGGCGGGGACGATCTCGGAGGACACCGCCCGGATCTATGCGGACAACAAAGAGTGGATGAGCCGGATGCTGAACTATTAAACCGAAGCTGACGCAGTGCCATGTGCGGGGAATGCGCACATGGCACTTCCCCATTGAACGAAGGGTTTTTCAGCGGATGAACAGATGAGGAGGCAGTCAAGTGGAATATGGAGCGGCGTGTTTGATCACAACGGTGGGCGAGGTCCATCAGACGAGCGGCAGGGAGATTGCGGAGGCGCTGACGGCGCTGCGGAAGGACTCCTCCGGGGCGGAACGCCGGTCCTGGAGCGCGTCGATTCCGGTGCTGGCCGGTGTGCTCCACCGGGCGGGGCTGGACGAGCTGACGCTGCTCCTGGAATATGAGACGCCCGCCGGCGGCCGCATCGACGCCCTGCTGCTGGGGGAGCGGCGGGACACCGGCCGTCCCCTGGTCCTGGTGATTGAGCTGAAGCAGTGGAGCAGCATTGGAGAAAATACAGCGGGCTGGGCCAGCCGCGTCCTGGTGCCCATCTCCGCAGGAGGGTGCTATGAGGACCGGCTCCATCCGGTGCAGCAGACGCTGACCTATGCCAAGCATCTGCGGGAGAACCACAGCAGCATTGAGGGGGGCAGGATGGAGGTCCAGTGCCGTCAGTTCCTCCACAACTTTGAGCATAAGGAGCAGCTGTTCCAGGGGAAGTATGAGGCGTACCGCTCGCTGCAGAATGAGACCTACGGAAAGGGCGAGGAGGAGCGGCTGGCGGAGGACCTGAAGGCCCTCTTTTCTGCCCGGCCGAGGCCCGATGTGGCGGAGCGGTTTCTCGCCGGGACCTACGTCCTGGGCCAGATCGGGATGGACGCCCTGGGGCGGGTGCTGTCGCGCCAGGAAAACGCGGTGATGCTGGACGACCAGGTGGAGGTCAACCGGATGATCTGCGACGAGCTGAACGGCCTGCGGGACGAGGCGTATCCCCCCAAGCTGGTGGTGATTTCAGGGCCGCCCGGCACGGGGAAGACTGTGGTGGGCATGCACATCCTGTATGCCTACTGCCTGCAATACGGCGCCACCGGCCGGAACAACGGCGGGGGCATCTTTGCCCTGCCCCGGAGCCGTACCCTGTCCCAGGTGATTGAAGGGGGCTCCGGGGTTGCGCCGGTCTATCTGGAGCAAGTTCCGAGGGGACGGGATCTGGTGGTGGCGGACGAGGCCCACCGGATCGAAAACCTGGACGCCGCCATGACCAGCCTGTTTGAACGGGCGCGCATGGTGGTGGTGCTCCAGGATGACCGCCAGCGAATCCGGCTGACAGAGGAGGGGACCCAGGAGCGGTTCGAGGGTTTTGCCCGAGAGCACGGCATCGAGCTGCTGAGCTGCTCCCTGGCGACCCAGAAGCGGGCGGGGTATTTGGGCAGCTATGTGTCCGATCTGGACGAGCTGCTCTACGAGGGGCGGAACGAGCCCATCCGCCGCAGCTCCAGGCTGGAGCTGCGCTGCTGGGACGCTCTGCTGGACCTGGACCGGCATCTGGGCGAGCTGCAGCGGCAGGGCAGGCACGTAAAGTGGTACGCACCCTACTGCTGGCATTGGTCCGGGTCGGTCCTGCATCGGGATATCGTGATCCGCACGCGGGAAGGGGAATTTCAGAAGGCGTGGAACCCGAAGAACGGGCAGTACGCCTGGTACCGAGGCGAGCAGAAGCAGGATCTGGATCAGGTGGGCTGTATCTATACCGCCCAGGGCCTGGAGTTTGACGACACCGGAGTGATCTGGTGGAAGGACCTCCGCTGGGATGGGGAGAGCCAGACGTGGCGCACGGACCTGGATGAGAGCTGGGACCGGCAGTTTGTCTCCTCTATTGTGGAGTACTTTGGCGGCCGGCTGGAGGGAGGGCGGCCCCCTTGGAGGGTCCGGTACGAGGACAGGCAGATGAGTATGGCGGAGTTTTTGCGGGACAGTCAGGCGGATCAGGACGCCATCCTGGAGCTGGTGCTGAATACATACCGGGTGCTGCTGACCAGGGCTAAGAGCAGCGTGCACATCTGGTTTGCGGACCCGGCGACCAGGGAGCACGTCAGAACGGTGATGAGGATTTGAGATGAGCGGAAAGAAATACGGCACGGCCCTCCTTCGGGTACACGGCGGGAGGCTGGACACGGCCCGCTGCGGCCAGGATATGCGCAAGACGTTGACACAGCAGGCTGTCGTCTATATTTACTACAGCCCAAAGGCGTTTTACGTGGGCCAGACAAACCAGTTTTTGGAGCGTCACGACCAGCACCGGCGGGAGATCCGGACGGATTATACGGAATTCACCCATGTCATGGTCCTGTTTGGACAGTATGTGAACGGCAGCTCCCTCAACGACCTGGAGCGCCTGCTGATCACCTATTTGACGGCGGACCATGAGATGCTCCCGTCCGGCCAGAGGCGGGTATGCCGCAACCGGACGGCGGGCAACCGGCATATGGACTACCCGGAGCGGGAGGAGGTGCTGAGTCTGGTGCTGGCCCCCTTTTGGGAGGGAGAGCTCCGCGCCGCCGGGCTGAGCCACGGAGTCTCCCTGGCCGAGCTGCGCCAGAGCATCCTGTTCAAGTATTCTCCCTTTACCGAGCTGTCCGGGGAGCAGGAGGGGCTGATCCGGGACGTCCAGTCCAGCGGCCAGAGTTTCCTGGTCTGCGGGACGGCGGGGACGGGAAAGACCGTTGTGCTGACCAATTTGGCGGCCCGGCTCTGTGACCAGGGAGGGGAGCGGAGACAGACCATCGGCGTGGCGGTCAAAAGCAACTGGGTGAAGACGGCCCGGAGAATCTTTCGCGCCTATGGAGTGCAGGACCAGGTGACGGTGGGCACTCCGTACCAGCTGATCAAGTCGCCGGAGCGCTTCGATCTCATCTTGGTGGACGAGGCCCACCGCCTGCGCTGGAACTGCTCCAAGCAGAACCACCTGATGTCCGACATCTTCGACCCGGAGGACCCGCAGAAGCACGAGCTCTTCCTGCTGGGCGAGAAAAGCGGGCGGCTGGTCCTGTTCTATGATCCCATCCAGGCGATCCGGCCCTCTGACATTCCCCGGCGGGATTTTTTGCGGTATGGTAGTGAGTTATAATAGGGACAACACAGGAAACCCTTGATTTGCAGGGCTTTCCGGTGCCTGCCCAAAATTCCATTGACCAGGAAAACGGGTAGAACGTCATGCGCAGGCGTTCAACGGCTAGCTTTGCCGATATAGACATTCTGTTCCCGGGACAGAGTTTGTCTAATACATAACAGAAAGAGGTGGCAAATATGGCAGGGGTGTAGCTCATTGCTGCACCCCTGCAAATGATGAAAAACAGGCCATGGTGGATTCTATAAAATGTTACTGCAAGGAGAACTGTATATGCCAGACTATCAGCTTGAAATCAAACAAGTCGTGGATTACCCACGCTGCCGTATCTACCGAGAATTTGTCCAAACCCTGATCGCTGACCGGAGCATCCGAACCAACGGAGGCTCCGGTCTTTTTTATTATACCGTCCTCTGCTCCTACGCCAACTTCCGAACCTCGTACCGCCGGCTGGATGGCATCACTTATACTGTTTACCCCGGCGAGTGGGTCTGCCGGGTCAGTGAGCTGACGGCTTGCTTTCGCGTCCGGTTCCAGCACAAGGCTCTGTCCATCCTGAAGACCCTCCAGGACCGGCAGCTTATTACCTTTACCCAGCTGGGGCATGGCCGCCTGGTCAAGTACAGCATCAAGGGCTGGCGCAAGCATAACACTGTGCTGGACTACAACTGCCCCTGTCAAAAGGAAAGCGGCTTTTTCTTTATGCCCATCGCCGTCGCCACGGAATTGATCAGCTATGGCAAGGCGTCAGAGATGGACGTTGTGCTGGATCTGTGGCTCTCCGCCATTTATAAGGACAGCCAGGTGCTTGGCTCTGAGGTTGGCCCGGTGGTTTATCTCCGCAACGGCACAGGCAATCCGCTGTTGAATTACTCCGATTTGACCCAGCGGTGGGGCCTCTCCCGTTCCACGGTTGGACGGCTGCTGAAAAAGCTGGCTGACTTGGACTATCTTACGCTCATGTCCTTCCCAGGCCGGACTGGTAGCGTGATCTATCTGAATAGCTATCTGTCCACCATGTTCCAGGTGTCTGACGTCATGGTGGACAAGGATGAAGTTGCCATGTCCCTGAACATCAAACTCCAGATTCCAGCGGATACGGATGTGACGGAAAGTATCCCTGACGATCCCAAAGTCTGCGTTTCAGACCAGCTCATTAGCGTTTCAAAATCGCAGGTGGAGCGCATTGTCCAAAAAGTGGCGCAAGTCCTTGAGACGCAAGGGGTTTCCTGCTTTAGCTGTCCCAAATCCAGTGTTAAGTTATATCCCTTATCCGGCGACTGCATGGAAGCAGTTAAGGGGAACGGCGGAAAATCGAATGTTCTCAAAATCGGTATGGCGATCCAATGTGGAAACGATCATCCGATTTACAGATTTGAACTTACCATGACCCCAATATCAACAAACTTTTGAAAGGAGATTTTCACAATGGCAAGGAAAAAGGTTGAGCGCAAGGTGACGGAGGACCCCCGTTACCACAACACCTGGAAGTTGCTGAAGAAGTACCGGGATGTGGTCTGGAGTCTGGAATTGTCTGTCCAGCAGGTCAGGACGCAGTTTCAGATTGAGTATGATACCAGCATCGAGGATTTCCTGGAGTCCATCTATCTGGCCGGCGCGGATCTGGGCGGCACGGACATTGAACACCAGGCCCAGTGCATTGAGCGTAGCCACAAAATGCTCACGCTGGTGCAGAACGCGGTCGATCTGCTCCGTACCCGGCACAAGAACGGGGAGGCGTACTACTGGCTTCTTCACTATACCTACCTGTCCCCCCAGCAGCTCAAAAATGTGGAGGAGATCATTGAGCAGCTGCGCCCCCACATCCACGACATCAGCTTCCGCACCTACTACCGCCGCCGGAAGGAGGCGATTGAGGCGTTAAGCTCTGTCCTGTGGGGCTATACGGCGCAGGACAGCTTGCAGGTTTTGGAGCAATTTTTCCCCGCAGAGGCGAGTGGCAGGTAATTGGCACAGTTTTGGCGCGATATTGGCATGGTTTTGCTATTGAAGCGTAAATCCTTATATGTTAAAATAAGTATGCTCAAAACTGTAAGCAAAACTGAAAACAGCCGCAGAGGGACGCTGAGAGCGTCTTTTTCTTTGTCCTTCCGCGGTGGTTGAGGCAGCATCCGAAGTCTCGGGTGCTGCCTCTTTTTCAGGACAGAAGCCAATGAAAAAAGGAGGTTTTCCATTGAAACAAGACAAAACGCCATCCCCGCACACTTCCCGGCGCAGGTTTGACCCTGGACGCGGCGCGTTCATGGCCTATCTGGGTGTCTGCACGTCCACGCTGCTCTGTCAACCGGCTTTTGCGGCCGACACGATCTGGACAAAGGCCAGCGAGGTCATGAAGGACGTCTACACCCAGATCCTTGCCATTTCCACCATCGCCGCCATCGTGACGGCCGCCGTTGCGCTGCTGATGATGAACTTCTCCCGCTCCGGCCGGACGGTGGACGAATCCCGCGCGTGGCTGAAGCGCATCGTCATCACCTGGATCATTTTGAACTCTCTGGGGTTCATCATGAGCTACGTCACGCCCTTCTTCTCCGGCGGACAGTGGACAGCGCCGTAACTGCCTATGGGTATTTTAGATGGCATTGTAGCATGGATCGCGGAACAAGTTATGCATGGCCTGGACTTAATAAACACATCGGTTTTGGGCGCTTTGGGCTGTGATATGGCTGTGTTCCTGCGCTACTTCCCGGCAGCGGAGACGATGTATAACGTCTTTGTGGCTCTGGCAATCGGACTGATTTTATTGATCTGGGTGTGGAACCTGTTCAAGAACTACGGCCTGGGCGTGGGAGCGGAGGCGGAAGACCCCGTAAAGTTGACCATCCGGGCGATTTTGTTCATCGGCCTGGCCTATTACGCGGACTCCATCGTGGATACGGTGCTGACCATCGGCGGTACACCCTACAACCGGATTCTGACCTCCACGCTCCCCAGCCTGGATTTTGCCAGCTTCAGTTCGGTCCTGTTCACCATCATCGGCGTCTGCGCCAATGGAGCGGTGGCCCTCATTGTGCTGATTCTGGTGCTGGTCCTGGCCTGGAACTACCTAAAGCTGCTGTTTGAGGCGGCGGAGCGGTATGTGCTGCTGGGGGTTCTGGTCTACACAGCGCCGGTGGCCTTTGCTATGGGGGCGTCCCAGGCCACCTCCAACATCTTCAAAAGCTGGTGTCGGATGTTCGGCGGGCAGGTATTTCTGCTGCTGATGAACGCCTGGTGTCTGCGCCTGTTCACCAGCATGGTCGGGACCTTTTTGGCCAATCCGCTGTCACTTTAATGGGAGGATACTTTATGAAAAAGCAAATAATCATCGGGTTCCTGCTCCTGCTTGCCCTCCTGGGGCTGTCGTTCTGTGTTCCGGCCCTTGCCCTGGAGGAGAGCGAGGTGGAGGCCGCTGTGGCAGCGTCCAGCAAGGAGGCTGTCACCGGAAATGTGCTGATCTGGTTTTTGTGTGCGGTGGCCTTTTTGAAGGTGTCGCAGAAAATCGACAGCTTCATGGCAAGCCTGGGGGTCAATGTGGGACGCACCGGCAGCTCTATGCTGGCCGAGGTCATGATTGCCGCCCGGGGCGTTTCAACCGTGGCGGGGTTTGCCGGGCATACGTTGGGCCGAGGTGCGGCTAATTCCGCGGGGACGTCCAAGGCCGCCAATTCCGCTGGAGCATCCGGCGGCTTCTTCAAAGGCGGCCTGATTGGAATGGCCGGCAGGAAAATCACCAGCAGCGCGGTCAGGACCGCCACCACCCAGACCTCTGCAGTTCATACCGGTCACAAGGAAGGCGGGTGCGCTGTACATACCCAGTCTGCGGAAACGGCCCGCACCAACAGCACCGTTCCATCCGGCGATTCTGTCCACACCAGCAGCACCTCCCAAACGAACAGCACGGCCAGGACGGACCAGACCACACAGCGGGAGGGTGTCATTATCACCGGAAATAACACACCGCCCATGTCCCCTGCCCCGGCAGACAGCGCCACGGCCCATGACAGCGGCATCCACCCCGATCCGACTGTGCCGCAAGAGGGCGTTGTTCTTACCAGCAGCGAAGTTCAGACCTCCAGTACCACTCAGATGGAAGGCCGGACCGACAGCGTACTGCAACAGGAGGGAGTCATTCAGACTGGCAGCGAGTACAACTCCCACAGTTCCCATAGCTCCAGCGAAAGGGCCAGTTCGGAAACGGTCCGCCAGGGCGGCGTTGAAGGTAGAGGCGGAAGCGAACGCCATACAGCCAGCCAGGCCCGAAGTGTAGAGACCACACATCACAGGACGCACAGCGCATTTCCTGTCCGTATGCCTACACTGGGCGGCAAAATCTTTTCCCACTCCCTGCAATCCGGCGGCCGGTTTGCCAATGATGTAATCGGCATGGTGGCCCGGGGCGATATGCGCTCCACCGGCTCTATCACCGGCGATTTGGCCGCGCAGTCTCTCCAGTCCTACATGGGCCACACCGCGCTGGGAACAAGCGCCGCTGAAAAAGTGTCCTACTCCCAGGTGGAGATCGGCGGCGGACGTATCACCGGACGGGAGGTCACCCCGGAGCATCTCCAAGGCATTGAGTTTGCCATGTACCATGTGGAGCAGTACGCCAGACCGGAGGGAGACTATCAAAAGGTCTTTTCCGCAGATGGAGCGGCATGGTATAAGCAGCACGCTGTTGACACGGTGGCAAAGACGCCATTCAAGGCCCCGGACGGTGAGATCGACTACCAGAAGGAGATCGTCAAGCGTCTGCCCACCCCGCCGAAACGGAAAGACCGAATGTAAGGAGCGATATTATGGAACACGAACAGCGGGATACCTACCTGATCCCGCCTAATTTTATCGAGGGCGGCACGCTTCTGGGCGGAATGTTCAAGACCCGGAACGTCATTGAGGCCGGCATCCTGGGCGCCGTCGTTGGCCTGCCAGTTATGAGTCTGGGCCTCTCCCTGACCGCCCGGATCATTATTTTGTGCCTGACGGCCCTGCCTCTTGTTCTCCTGGCCCTGATTGGGGTCGGAGGAAGCAGCCTGTCCGGCTTCGTCTTGCTTTTCTTCAGTTATCTGCGCAACCGCCGCGTGCTGTCACAGGACGCCCCGGCCAGGGGGAGGGACGGCAAAGAGCTGTCTATGCTCCCCACCTGGTCGCGGGGCAGAAAGCCCGCCCCTGACACCGGAGAGGACGAAGCCCAGATGAAAAGCCGCAGCCGGTTCCAGGTCGATCTGAAGGAGCGCAAGGTCAACCAGTTCAAGACCTTCCTGGACCCGGAGGAAAAGGTGCGGCCCCTCAACCCTCTGGCAGACTACATCCCCATTGAGAAGGTCGTCAACGGCATCATCTACACCAGAGACCACCGCTATGTCAAGCTGATCGAGGTGGTTCCGGTCAACTTCCTGCTCCGCAGCGCCCGGGAACAGCGCAGTATCATCTATTCCTTTATCAGCTACTTGAAGATTGCTCCGGTCAAGGTGCAGTTCAAGGTGCTGACCAAGCGGGCGGACATCAACCGCCACATGGATACGGTACGCCGGGAGCTGGCCCAGGAGACGGACGAACGCTGCTGTCAGCTGCAAGAGGACTATCTGCGGCTGATCCAGCAGCTTGGCTCCCGGGAGGCCATCACCCGGCGCTTCTTCCTGGTGTTTGAGCATGAGCCGTTGCCCGGCACAAAACGGGGCCAGGAGGAGGCCGAGGCCATCGCCTCCCTCCAGACCGCTGCCCGTACCGCCGCCAACTACCTGCGTCAGTGCGGCAACGAGGTCATCAACCACGAAAACGAGGATGAAGCCACCTGCGAGATTCTTTATAACATCCTCTGCCGTCAGGCCAGCAACGAACGGCCTTTTCCTCAAAAGGTCAAGGAGGTGCTGGCCGAGTACATGGTGGCCGGGAGGCCCCTGGATACCATCCCGTCCAACGACTTCTACGCGCCCTCCCGCATTGACCTGACCCACGGGCGGTACATCTGCATTGACAGCGTGTACTACGCTTACCTGCTGGTGCCCTCGGACGGCTACAAGGCCCAGGTGCCCGCCGGCTGGCTGTCCCTGCTAATCAACGCAGGAGACGGAATCGACATGGATATGTTCCTCTCCCGCCAGCCCAAGGACCGGATGATAAGGAAGCTAGGCCAGCAGCTGCGTATCAACCGCAGCAAGATCAAGGAGACCAGCGACACCAACACGGACTTCGATGACCTGGACAGCGCCATCCGCAGCGGCTATCTTCTCAAAGACGGCCTGAGCAACAACGAGGATTTCTACTACCTGAATCTGCTCATTACCATCACGGCGGACAATGTGGATGACCTGGAGTGGAAGGTCGCCGAGATGAAAAAGCTGCTGCTCAGTCAGGATATGGATATTCAGCCCTGCTCCTTCTGTGAGGAGCAGGCTTTTTTGTCCTCCCTGCCCCTGGTATCCCTGGAACGGCGGCTGTATGAGCGGTCCAAGCGGAATGTGCTGACCCTGGGGGCGGCCAGCTGCTACCCCTTCACCAGCTATGAGATGTGCGACAACAACGGCATCCTGCTGGGGGTCAACAAGCACAACAACTCCCTGATTATTGTGGATATCTTTGATTCCCGCATTTACAAGAATGCCAACATGGCGATCCTCGGCACCAGCGGGGCGGGCAAGACCTTCACCATGCAGCTCATGGCCCTGCGGATGCGGCGGAAGGGGATACAGGTGTTCATCGTGGCTCCGCTGAAAGGCCATGAGTTCCACCGGGCCTGCACCAACATCGGCGGAGAGTTCATTCAGATATCCCCGGCCTCCAAAAACTGCATCAACGTCATGGAAATCCGCCGGGCGGACAAATCGGTGGACGAGCTGCTGGACGGCCCCGGCGGGGTGGACAAGTCCCTTCTGGCGGCAAAGATCCAGCGGCTGCATATCTTTTTCAGCCTGCTCATTCCCGACATGAACCATGAGGAACGGCAGCTTTTGGACGACGCCCTGATCCGCACCTACGCCAAGCTGGGCATCACCCATGAGAACAGCACCCTGGACGACCCCGACCACCCCGGCCAATACCGCACCATGCCGGTGCTGGGGGACTTGTACGAGGTTCTGAAGGAGTCCCAGGACACCCGGCGGCTGGCGAATATCATCAACCGTCTGGTCAACGGCTCCGCCAAGACCTTCAACCAGCAGACCAATGTATCCCTGGATAACAAATACATTGTTCTGGACATCTCCGAGCTGACCGGCGATCTGCTGACGGTGGGAATGTTCGTGGCGCTGGATTTCGTCTGGGACAAGGCCAAGGAGGACCGGACGGTGGAGAAGGCCATCTTTATCGACGAGTGCTGGCAGCTCATTGGGGCCAGCAGCAACCGGCTGGCCGCTGAGTTTGTGCTGGAGATTTTCAAAATCATCCGAGGCTACGGCGGTTCCGCTATCTGCGCCACCCAAGACCTCAACGACTTCTTTGCTCTGGAGGACGGCAAGTACGGCAAGGGCATCATCAACAATGCCAAAACCAAAATCCTGCTCAACCTGGAGGATGAAGAGGCCCAGCGCGTTCAATCCATCCTCCATCTCTCCGAGGCGGAGGTCATGGAGATCACCCACTTCGAGCGGGGCAGCGGCCTGATCAGCACCAACAACAATAACGTGACGGTGGAGATCAAGTGCAGCCAGATGGAGAAGGAGCTTATCACCACCGACCGCCGGGAACTGCAGGAACTGCTGAACCGGGCCGAGGGACAGGAAACCGGGTAATACGTATTCGAGAGGCGTTTATACGGCGGCAATACGCTGATAATACGTCCCTGATTTTGATACGTCCGCAATACCACGATAATACGTCTAAGCCAACATAGTGCGGCGGTAATACGGCGTTTATGCGTACAGCATTTTTCTCTGTGCGTATAAACGCCGCTTTTATACCGCTGGAATACGCCAATAATACGGCAATTATGCGTATAGGAGGCAGAAAAATGAAAACAAGAGAACAAATCTATGGACAGGAGGCGGCCAGCATCCTGCGGGATATTACCATGTACCGGGCGCTGACGGAGGAGCAGCTTCTCCGGCTCTACCCCAGGAAACGGGACAAGGTACGCAATCTCCTGTCCTATCTGACCAAGCAGGGGCGCATCTGGCACATCGACGGCCTGTACTGCGCCGCCCCGGAGTGCGCTGAGGATGTGGACAAGGGGCTGCTGGCCTCTGTTTGGGTGCTGGCGGACTTCATTGACCGGGTGGAGTTCCATTCCGTGGGCGATTTCCCCGCCAAGCTGATTTTTTTCGCGGATGGGGAAGTGTACGAGGTCATCCACGCCGCGTCCGGCAAAGAAACCCTGATCAATCACATCCTGTCCGCGCCGGCGGAGGAGGTGTCCAGCTATCTGATCCTGGTGGACAAGCCGGAGCAGATACCGGAGCTGGACATTCCCAACGCCAGGGGCTACTGCACTGTCTCCCCGGAGGGGGAAGTTCAATACTATCAGCGAGAATAAGGAAGGAGGACAGCCTTGAACCGAGCGATCCTATCCCAGCGAATTACATCCATTTTAGCCGACCTGAACCGGCTGACCAATGCACTTTACGCCATGAACACCACCGACATCCAGCGATACCCCGATAACTACGAGGTGCTGTCCACAGACGCGGCGCTGAGGGCGGAGAATATCGCCTGCCGGCTGCGGCACCTGATCTACTCTACCACCAACATCAAGAAGGAGGAGTACCTGACCTCCGCCGCCGTCATGCAGGGGATCAATGTGGAGAAAAAGGGGGAGGTTCTGGAAATCACGCTGCCCTGCCTGCTCCCGAAACGGAAGCAGCGGCAGAGTACGGAATATCTTCTTGACCCCTTTACCGCCGCCATGAGCCAATATGCCAGAGGTCATCCGCTGCCCCGACTCCAGCATTGTGTGGTCTGCTTTTCTCATGTTTACTGTCAGGACCTGCCCAAACGCCGGGTACGGGACTACGACAATCTGGAGCTGAAGCAGTTCCTGGACGTGGCCGCCTCGTTTATTCTGACCGATGACAGCGGCCTGCTGTGTGACGCCTACAACACCACGGAGCTGGGCGAAACGGACTGCACCCGCATCTCCATCATGGACAGCGCGTACTTCCCGGAGTGGCTGGCGGAGCGTCAGGCGGCGCTGCAATCCATCACGGATTTGTAGGAAAAGTACCCTCGAAACAGGGGTCCCATTTGGGGCTGTTTTGGAGCTTCCGTTTTGGGACCCTCGGTAAATTTCAGCAAAGCCTTGTGCAGCAGGGGATTTTCCCTCCCTGAGCCGGTATGAAAAATACCGAAGTTATACGCACCCACGGTAAAAAACAGTGAAAAGAGGTGGTGTCAATATGGCTGCTGGCAGTAAGCAGATACCGCCCGAGGACACGCTGGCAAATTTGCTGCTGACGCTCACCGCTCTGTCCGGTGAGTTCCCCACGGCCCAGATAAACCGCCTGCCCAGTACAGGCGCATACCAGGAAAAAATCCTCAAATCGCTTAAAGGAGAAAAACTCCTGCGGACTTACTATCGTGATGGGCTGCGGGCGCTCCGGCTGACCACAGCCGCAAAAAAGCTGCTGGTGGACAAGTGGCCGGATCTGTTTCTGCCCTATCTCTCCGGCAGTACCGAGACAAATGTGTTGAAGTCGGAAGTCCCCCGCCGCCTGCGGCTCCACCGTATGGCCGAGGTTTTGGTGACAATGTTCAATGCTAACGTCTCGGTATTCCCTTGGGAAAAGCCAGCCGTATTCAGCCCCACGCCGCTCTCCGCCGCTCCGTGCATTGGCCGGCCTGCTTACTACAGCTCCAGAGAAGTAAAAGGCTTGGGGGCACAGGCGGTCAAGATACGCGGCTCCCGCTCAACCGGCCTTCTTCTGACGGACGGCGCCATCTTCACCATCTACAATACCGGCCCCTTTGCGATGAAGTGGGAGTACAAAGCGGAAATGCGGCTCAAAGCCATGCTCCAGACAGAACTCTGTCAACGCCGGCTCCCAGGCCAGTATCAGAACTCTGTGTTGAGCGCCATCGTGTTCGGCCAGGATATGGAGCGGATGATTCCTCTGATGAATGACGGCAGCGGACAGCGGGACTACTTTGTACTGGATGGAAATTACCAGCACTTCTACTACCTGACCAGCGACCACAAGGGAGAGTTGATTTTGCGGCTGCTCTGTAACGCTGAACAGCGGGCGGTTCTGGACGATATTCTCTCCCAGGACTTGTCTCCCTGTTACCCAGATTGGATCGTGGAGAACGACGCTATGGACGGCGAATCTCCGGTGCTGTTCGCCTATACCTGTGATATGCCCCGCATCAAGCGGTTTGACACCACGCTGGATCTGCATGGGAAAACGGGAACGCTGTTCTGCTTTGATTTTCAGGTGGACGCACTGAAACAGATTTGTGGTCAGAGAGTAAAAATAGAGAGCCTTGACTATGAAAAGGTCAAGGCTCTGCTGTTTGATGGGGACTTTTGAATTGGCGGACTCACACATTCTCGAACTCAGTTTCATCCAACAGTCTTGAGATGTCACGTCCGGCATAGACCACCCTGGCGACCTGAACCAACTGCCGCTCGGTATCCACAAAGTAGAGTACCTTGTAGTTCTTCACCAGCAGTTTCCGAATCCCAAGCGCACGAAGCCGGTCATCATCCTCATACGGATAGCGCTCTGGCATCTGCTTTAAGCTGAGGATCTCTTCCTTCAGAAGACGGTATAGATTCCCCGCGGTTCGGGGTTCTAAAAGAACTTGTCCGATATAGCGCATGATGTCGGTAATATCTGACTGTGCCTGGGCACCAATTTCGATCCGGTATTTCATCATAGGCCGAACTCAGCCTCAATATCCCGAAACACATCCTCTGCCGGACGTGTCCGGCCAGCGGCACAATCATCATATCCGCGCTTTACCTCGGCGTAAAACTCGTCGCTTGTCAGACTGCCTGCGGCAACCGGCGTTTTGACGGGCAGCGTCACCTCAAAGGGAAGACCGCGCCGGAGAACGATCTGGTTCAGAAAAATATTGATTGCGCTGGACATCGGCATACCGAGTTGAGACAAAATGCCTTCCGCCTGTTCCTTCAGGGAGGCATCCACTCTCGCAAAAACGTTGGCGTCTTTCGCCATAGTCATCACACCCTTTCCTCACTATTATACGCCGTTGTCTATACAATAGCAAGCACTTTCGGAGGGATTTCAAATAACGAAGAAAACAATTATAAAACTGTTGCTCATTTTACCTATCGCTTTAGGTGCCCTGCTCTACGGCGGCGGATATATTGCCCAGTTTCTCTACAACTACGATGTATGGCAGGCGGCGGGCGGAGTTTTCGGTACGGCCCCGGAATTTCCGGACGGCAATTTCTTCGCCTGTATCGCCGCCGTGTTCCGCTGGCCATACGGCTTGTACGGTGTGGGCGGCTGTGTGGCTGCGCTGGGTGTGCTGATCTTCATGGTTATGCGGATGGGGTACAGCGAAACAGGAGCATATGACCGGGAGCGCAACCTGATCTACTCCAACAAGGGTACATATGGGACAGCGGGCTTTATGACCAAAAAGGAATTGAAGGGCGTGCTGGACCTGGTTCCCAACATTCGTAAGCATCCCGGTATCATCCTGGGTGAGATAGACGGCGAGGTAATCTGCGTCCCGCTGAAAACCCGGTTCAACAGTAATCTGGCGGTGTACGGGGCCAGCGGCTCCAAAAAGACCAGGGCCTTTTGCATGAATATGATCCTGCAAAGTGCCGCCCGGAAGTCCTCGCTGGTAATCTGTGACCCCAAGAGTGAGCTTTACGAAAAGACCAGCGCCTATCTCCGGGATCAGGGGTACACCGTCAAGGTGTTCAATCTGGTCACCCCCGCCGCATCGGATTCCTGGAACTGCCTCTCCGAGATTGAGGGCCAGGAGCTGATGGCCCAGCTTTTCTGTGATGTCATCATCAAGAATACCGGCAGCGAGCGGGGAGACCACTTCTGGGACAACGCCGAGCTGAATCTGCTGAAAGCCCTGGTGCTTTATGTGGAGCGGGGCTATCCGCCGGAGAAGCGCAACATTGGGGAGGTCTACCAGCTTCTTGCCATGAGCAGCGAAAAGGAGCTGAACGCCATCTTTGACGTACTGGACATCTCCCACCCGGCCAAGGCCCCCTACAGCATTTTCAAGCAGTCCTCGGAGAGCGTCCGGGGCGGCGTTATCATCGGTTTAGGCTCCCGGCTTCAGGTATTTCAGAACCAGGACATCCGCAACATTACCGGCTACGATGAAATTGATTTAGAGCTGCCGGGCAAACAGCCCTGCGCCTATTATTGCATCACCAGCGACCAGGACAGCACCTTTGATTTCCTGTCCTCGCTGTTTTTGTCTTTCATATTCATTAAGCTGGTGCGGTACGCAGACCAGAACTGCCCCGGCGGGGCGCTCCCTGTTCCCGTCCATGTGCTGGGCGAGGAGCTGTGCGCCTGCGGGGTCATTCCTGACCTGAGCCGAAAGATCAGCGTCATCCGCTCCCGGAATATCTCCATGTCCTGCGTGTTCCAGAACCTGGCCGGCCTGCAAAACCGATACCCGCAAAACCAGTGGCAGGAGATCCTGGGCAACTGCGACATCACCCTGTTTCTCGGCTGTACCGATGCCCTGACCGCGCAGTTTATTTCTGACCGCACCGGCGAGGCCAGTATCGCCGTCACCAGCAAGGCCAAGCAGCTGGGTACCTGGCGCATCTCCAACTACACGCCAGAGTACCGGGAGACCAGCGGCGTGGGTAAGCGGAAACTGATGACTATGGACGAAGTGCTGCGCATGGATGTGGACCGGGCGTTGGTCATCCTGCGCGGAAGAAATGTACTGGAGGTTGATAAATACGACTATTCCAAGCACCCCGAAGCCAAGAAGCTGCACCCGAGCAAGGCCGCCTCCCATATTCCCGCATGGCAGACGGCCTCAAAATCGGAGTCAAAGGAGGTGAAACCTGCTCCACCTAAGGCCAGGCCCACCCGGTCAAAGCCTAAGAAATCCGCCCCGCCCAAAACAGCCGCTCCAGCCGAAGAGTCACCCCAGGAGACCGTTCCGGCAGCAGATCCAGCAAAAACGGCAGCAGTATCTGTTCCTGCTGCTGTTCCCAAGGCAGAACCACCTACGCCGCCGGCAGCTCAGCCTGCCCCCGAAAAGCGTGTGGTAACTGCAACCAAAGATTCTATTTTATCCAAGCCAAAACTGAAAAAGGAGGAATGACAGTCAATGGCAAGAAAAAAGACCGCAATGACCGAGCCTGAGTATTCGGACACCAACATGGAAGAAACTTCCCCGCTCCCGGAGGGCGAGGTTCCGGCCGAGGGTGTTCAGGATGATGCTCCGGGCGGAGAGATTCCCGCCGGTGAGTCCATGCCCGACGGCGGCGAGACCCCTGACAGCGAGCCTCTGTCCAGCGATGGGGGCGCAGTTTTTCCCGATGCGGAGCCGCACCTTGCGGATACCGGCAGCGACGGTGTGGCGGAGGGGTTTCCCAGTGAGGAACCGCCGCCCGATGGCATCGCCCAGGAGGAGTCCGCCGCCGATCCCCAGTATGAAGATCTGCTGCATGAGATGGGGAACACCACCCCCTTCCCTCCTGCGGAGGATGGCGATGCGGCACCCCAGGATGATCCTCCCCCGCTGATGGAACCTCCGGCGGATGATGCTCTGCCAGAGGAGCTGCCCAGTTCTGAGACGCAGCCCGTGGAGGCCGGCAATGCGGGTGAGGCGCCGGCAGAGCGTGCTATCCGTCCCCGCGCCCGGCGTGCTCCACCTACCCAGCGCAGCGATTATGTGCTGACCATCGATGCCCGGGATCGTGTTCAGACGGAGGAGGAGCGGGAGGAGATCATCTGGCATGAGATCCGCAACGCCTACCGCACCCGCCGTATTCTCACCGGCATTCTGGGCGGTGTGGAGCAGACCAAATCCGGCAGGACGCTGGCTATCGTGGACTATAAAGGCTTCCGTGTGGCGATCCCCATTCTGGAGATGCTGCTCTATACCGGTGAGATGCCCTCCAATCGGGAGTACCTGGAGCTGATGGGCCGTCTGAACCGTATGCTGTCCACTATGCTGGGGGCGGAGATCGACTTCATGGTGAAGGGCATCGACTCCAACACCCGGAGTATCGTGGCGAGCCGGAAGGACGCTATGCTCCGCAAGCGGCAGAGCTTTTACATGGACACCGACGCCCTGGGCGAGCATCTGATCTATGAGGGCCGGGTGGTTCAGGCCCGTGTGATTGCTGTGGCGGAGAAGATCATCCGGGTGGTGTCAACGCCAATTTGAAATTGTAAGAAAACGCCGAAGAAATTTTGTCATTTTTC
>CAJUAW010000008.1 GCA_910584605.1 uncultured Oscillospiraceae bacterium | reverse complement strand
TTGTCCCCCGGCATGCGGAGGATCTGGCGGATGTTGGAGATGGTACCCACCTGATATAGGTCATCCAGCTCCGGCTCCTCCACCGAGATGTCCTTCTGGCCCACCAGAAATACAGGACTCCCAGCGGTCATGGCCGCCTCCAGAGCCCGAACCGAGGCCGTGCGGGCCACCTCAAAGTGGATGAGTACATTGGGAAACACCGTCAGCCCCCGCAGAGCGATGGCTGGCATGGTGGCAGTGTGGAGGATATCCCATTCCTTGCTCATGTCGCTTCACTTCCTTTCCAGGGATGCGAGGCCCCGCAAGGGAGCCTGTTTTCAGGATAGCACAGACGCCCCGCTCCCATGGGGCGGGGCGTCTGACGTCTCCTTAGTTATCCGGCGCGACCGTGGTCCCGGCGGCGGGGCTGCTCCACCTGAACGCTGGCCTTGCCCAGCTTGGGGCGCTGGGTGCGCTCCGGGTCATGGGTCAGCTCCGGCGGGACCCCGTCCCGGACGCACGCGCCGGTGATGGTCACCTTGACAATGGTGGGTTCGGAGGGAATGTCGTACATGATCTGGTTCATGACCTCCTCCAGGATGGCCCGCAGGCCCCGGGCGCCGATCTCCCGGGCCACCGCCCGGTCGGCCACCGCCTCCAGCGCCTCCTGGGTGAACTCCAGCTCCACCTCGTCGTAGTTGAGCAGCACCTGGTACTGCTTCACCAGGGCGTTTTTGGGTTCGGTGAGGATGCGCACCATCTGGTCCCGGTCCAGAGACTCCAGGGTGGTGACCACTGGCATGCGGCCCACCAGCTCGGGGATGATGCCGTACTTCAGCAGATCCTGGGGCTGGATCTCGTTCATCAGCTCTCCTACGTTCTGCTCCTTCTTGCTCTTAATCTCGGCGCCGAAGCCCAGGGAACGTTTGTCCAGGCGGTGCTCGATGATCTTGTCGATACCGTCAAAGGCGCCGCCGCAGATGAACAGGATGTTATGGGTGTCGATCTGGATGAACTCCTGGTGGGGGTGCTTCCGCCCGCCCTGGGGGGGGACGTTGGCCACGGTACCCTCCAGAATCTTCAGCAGGGCCTGCTGCACGCCCTCGCCGGACACATCCCGGGTGATGGAGGTATTTTCGCTCTTCCGAGCGATCTTATCCATCTCGTCGATATAGATGATGCCTCGCTCGGCCAGCTCGATGTCGTAATCAGCGGCCTGGACCAGGCGCAGGAGGATATTCTCCACGTCGTCGCCCACATAGCCCGCCTCGGTGAGAGTGGTGGCGTCGGCAATGGCGAAGGGCACCTTCAGCACCCGGGCCAGGGTCTGGGCGAAGAGGGTCTTTCCGCAGCCGGTGGGACCCATCAGGAGGATATTGCTCTTCTGCAGCTCCACGTCCTCCGCCCCGCCGAAGTAGATGCGCTTATAGTGGTTGTACACCGCCACCGACAGGGCCACCTTCGCCTTCTCCTGGCCGATGATATATTGGTCCAGAACGGCGTGGATCTCCTTGGGGGTGGGGATCACGTCGGGAATGTCGCCGGGGAACTGCTCCAGGTCGTCCAGCAGCAGGGGCTCCGCCCCCATGGCCTCCATACACAGGTTGACACACTCGTTGCAGATATACACCCCGGGACCGGCGATCATCCGCTGCACCTGATCCGGGTGCTTGCCGCAGAAGGAACAGCGGACCTTTCTCTCATCATTGTTTGCCATGGGATACACCTCAATTTCTTGGGAATTACCGTTTGTCGATCACTTTATCCACCAGACCGTACTCCATAGCCTCCTGGGCAGTCATGAAGTTGTCCCGCTCGCAGTCGGCGGTCACCACCTCGATAGACTTGCCGGTGTTTTCGGACAGGATGCGGTTCATCCGGCTTTTGATGATCTCCAGCCGGCGCAGGTGGATGGCCATATCGGTGATCTGGCCCTGGGTGCCGGCGGAGGGCTGGTGGATCATGATCTCCGAATTGGGCAGGGCCAGCCGCTTGCCCTTGGTCCCGGAGGACAGCAGAAAGGCGCCCATGGAGGCTGCCATGCCGATGCAGATGGTGGACACGTCGCACTTGACGTACTGCATGGTGTCGTAGATGGCCATGCCGTCGGTGACCGAGCCGCCAGGGCTGTTAATGTAGAACTGAATCTCCTTGTCCGGGTCCTGGGCCTCCAGATACAGCATCTGAGCCACCACCAAAGAGGCGGTGGTGGAGTTCACCTCCTCAGACAGCATGATGATACGGTCGTTGAGCAGGCGGGAGAAGATGTCGTAGGACCGCTCGCCCCGGTTGGTCTGTTCTACTACATAGGGAACTAAGCTCATGTTGATACTCCTTTTTCAGTTGAGATACCTGATTATACCCATTGCAGGGAAAATTCATTCCGTTTGATAGACACGTGCGCCCGGGGCGGCCAAAACCGCCCCGGGACGTATTCCAGTTTACTCCTCAGCAGGCTCCTCGGTCTTCTTCTTGGCCCGGGTGCGCTTAGGCTTCTCCTCGCCCTCGTCTTCCTTTTTGGCAGCCTTCTTGGGGGCGGCCTTCTTCTTAGCCTTGCCCTCCTTGGCGCTGGACAGCACCAGCTCGCTGGCCTTCCGCAGGCTCAGGTCCTTCTTCAGCGTATCGGCGGTCACAACCGCCTTCACCTGATCCGCCTCCATGCTGTACTGCTCCGCCAGCTTGGCGATCTCCGCCTCATACTCCTCGTCGGAGACCTCGATGTTCTCCGCCTTGGCCACTGCGGTGAGGGCCAGCTCCATCTGCACCTGCTTCAGGGCGGAGGGCTTAGCCGAGGCCCGCATCATCTCGGGGGTCATGCCCATCATGGACATGTACTGATCCATGGGGATGCCCTGGCTCTGGAGGCGCATGGCGTAGTCGTCCATCAGCCGGTCGGTCTGGCTCTCCACCATCCCATCCGGGATCTCGCACTCCATGTTCTCTACCAGCTGCTCCATGATGTCGTTCTCAAAGTCGGCCTGGGCCTGGGCCTTCTTCCGCTCCAGCAGCTTGTCGCCCAGGTCCTTTCGGAAGTCGGCCAGGGTCTCAAACTCGGACACGTCCTTGGCGAACTCGTCGTCCACCTCGGGGGCCTGGGACTCCTTCACCTCGTTGCACTTCACATGGAAGACCACCGCTTTGCCGGCCAGGTCGGCGTGATAGTCCTCGGGAAAGGTGATGTCGATGTCCTTCTCCTCACCGGCCTTCATGCCGATGACCTGCTCCTCAAAGCCGGGGACGAACATGCCCGCACCCAGCTTCAGGTCGTAGTTCTCGCCCTTGCCGCCCTCAAAGGGGGTGCCGTTGTCGAAGCCCTCAAAGTCGATGACGGCGGTGTCCCCCTTCTTGGCCTTGCGCTTCACGCTGACCAGACGGGTGGCACGGTCGATATAGGGCTTGAGCTCCTCGTCGATGTCCTTCTCGGTGACCTTGGCCTCCTCCTTGGGGGCGGTCAGGCCCTTGTACTCGCCCAGCTTGGCCTCGGGGCGGACGGAGACCAGCGCCTTGAAGGTAAAGCCCTCCTTGCCCACCTCCACGATCTCCATCTTGGGGTAGCCCACGTCGTCCAGGCCCTGCTCCTTCACGGCCTCCTCGTAGGCAGCGGGGTAGACCTCGTTGATGGCGTCCTCATAGAACACGCCGGAGCCGTACATGCCCTCGATGATCTTCCGGGGGGCCTTGCCCTTGCGGAAGCCGGGGACGTTAATGCGCCCGCGCTGCTTCAGATAAACCTTCTGAACGGCAGCCTCGAACTGACCGGCCTCCACCTGGATGGTGAGCTCAACGGTGCTCTTTTCTTTCTTCTCAACACTGGTGACCTTCATTTGTCAATTTCCTCCTGTCGGTCCCGTCTCAGCGTCTTGGCGGCGGGGCCTTTTTACTTTCGCCACGATATTTTACCAGATACGCGGCCGCTTGAACAGTCTTTTTTTGAAATTTCCCTGATTTTTTCCTTTTTTATTTTCAACGAACATCCTAATCAGGCATTTTGACGGGGCCAAATACGAAAACACGCCCCAAGGGAGGCTTTTATGCTTCTACAGGATGCACACCGGCCGGAAGCCCACATAGTCGGCGGCCACCAGACGGTAGTCTACTGACCCCTGCCGTCCGGTAACGGCCAGGCGGTGGCTCCCCCCGTGGAGGTGGCCGTAGCAGCACAGCTCCACCCCGTACCGCTCCAGCAGGTCGATGATCTCCTGACAGCGGTACCCCTGGTACAGGGGCGGATAATGGAGAAAGCAGATTTTTTTCTGCTCCCCCGCCGCCTTCAGGGACGCCTCCAGCCGGATCAGCTCCCGGCTGAAGATCTTTGCGGAGTGCTCCCCCCGGTCCTCCTCATAGAACCAGCCCCGGGTGCCGCACAGGGCGGTGTCTCCATAGAGGCGGCAGTTGTTGTGGAGGATGTCCAGGGTGGAAAAGCCGTTCTCCTCAAAAAAGTGCTTCATCTTGCTGGCAGTGGTCCACCAGTAGTCATGGTTGCCCTTGAGGAGCAGCTTGCGCCCTCCGGGCAGGGCGTCCAGAAAGGCGAAATCCTCCCGGGCCTCCTCCAGGCTCATGCCCCAGGATACGTCCCCGCATATCACCACGGTATCCTCCTGGGACACAACCTGAAAGCCCTCCCGCAGCTTGTCCACGTAGCCCGTCCAGCTGCCGCCGAACACGTCCATGGGCTTGCCGCTGGCCAGGGACAGGTGGGTGTCTCCAATGGCGTACAGAGACATGGCTCACTCCAGCAGGGACCGCACTGCATCCACCATGTGTTCCTTCTCCACCACCTGGGTGAAGCGGACCTTCTTGTCCCGTAGCCCGGCCAGAGGGGCGGGGGCGGGTTGGCCCGTCCGGGCGGTGAGCTGGTCCAGGGCGTCCAGTCCGGAGGCGGCGCTGGTCTCTCCCAGAGCCGCCAGCACGCTGGAGCAGAACTTGAAGGGGCTGGCGGTGGAGGCCACGATGGCGGGGGTGTCGTCCCCGGTCTCCTGCCGGTACTGCTCCAGGGCGGAGAAGGCCACGGCGGTGTGGGTGTCGATGAGGTAGCCGTTGGCCTCGAACATGGCCCGGATCACCCGCTGAGTCTCCTGGTCGTCGCAGAAGTAGCCCTTGAACCGCCTCTGCAGCTTTTCCTTCACCCGGTCGCCCACCTGATACTTCCCCGTCTCGGACAGTTGGTTCATGTAGTGCGCGACCTCCGCTGTGTCCTGGGTGAGGGCCAGCAGCAGCCGCTCCAGGTTGGAGGAGATGAGGATGTCCATAGAGGGGGACATGGTGTTGTAGAAGGTCCGGTTCCGGTCGTAGACCCCCTCCCGCAGGAAGCCGGTGAGGACATTGTTCCGGTTGGAGGCGCAGATCAGCTGATCGATGGGCAGGCCCATCTCCCGGGCGTAGTAGGCGGCCAGGATATTGCCGAAGTTTCCGGTGGGGACGCAGACGTTCACCGTCTGGCCGGGGGCGATTTTCTCATCCCGGAGCAGGTCGCAGTAGGCGGAGATGTAGTAGACGATCTGGGGCAGCACCCGGCCCCAGTTGATGGAGTTGGCGGAGGAGAAGAAATACCCCTTGTCGGCCAGCTCCTGGCGCAGGGCCGCGTCGGA
This sequence comes from uncultured Oscillospiraceae bacterium, assembly GCA_910584605.1. GTDB lineage: Bacteria > Bacillota > Clostridia > Oscillospirales > Oscillospiraceae > Lawsonibacter. Next base: position 36,220 of record CAJUAW010000008.1, on the reverse strand, counting down.
GAACAGCCGCTTCACGCCGGTCTGGGCGTCGTCAAAGTTGCCCACCACGGCGGACACCCCCACGTTGCTCCCCTCCTGGGTGACCATCTGCAGCTCCTGGACCTCCGACACCCCGTCCTTGGGGTAGAACACCAGAATCCTGGTGCGCGGCACATTCTTAAAGCCCTCCAGCGCCCCCTTTCCCGTGTCGCCGGAGGTGGCCACCAGGATGCACACCGTCTTCTCCTCCTCGGTCTTCACCAGGGAGGCGGTGAGCAGATGGGGCAGCATCTGCAGGGCCATGTCCTTGAAGGCGCAGGTGGGACCGTGCCACAGCTCCAGGCAGTGGGTATTGCTGTCCACCGTGCGCACCGGGGCCACCGCCGGGGAGTCAAACTTGTCCGGGCCGTAGGCGGCGTTGGCAAAGTCGGTGAGCTCCCGGACGGAGAACTCCTCCAAAAACTGCTTCATGATGTACACTGCCCGCTGCTGGTAGGCCATGTCCCGCATGTCCTCCAGCGCCTTGCCAGGCAGCTTTGGGATGTAGAAGGGGGTCAGCAGTCCCCCGTCCCTGGCCAGGCCCTGGGCAATGGCCTGGGCGGCAGAGTATTGGATGGTGTTGTCCCGCGTGCTGATATACCGCATGTCGATCCTTCCTTACCTTTGTATTGTCGGCTTCTATTATGCCAGTTTTCTGGAAAATGGTCAAGAGATTTATCAAGAAAAGGCGTTTTCCAGGTGGATGATCTCCGGCCGGGGCGTGGCTTCGCCCTGGGCCGCGTAGATCTCGATCACGTCGAAGCGGGGCTGGAGGTCCACCGGGCGCTGGGACAGATAGAGCAGGGCGGCGGCGCGCAGCCGGTCCTGCTTCCGCCGGTCCACAAAGGCCGCCGCGCTCCCATAGGCGGCGCTTTTGCGCAGCTTGACCTCCACAAAGCACAGGTATGTCCCGTCCTCCGCGATCAGATCGACCTCTCCCAAGCGGCAGCGCCAGTTGGCGGCGGAGATGGAATACCCCTTGTCCCGCAGGTACTTCGCCGCCAGCTCCTCCCCCCAGCGTCCCTTCCGGCGGCTGTCCTGACCGCTCACAGGTTTTTCAAAAAGGTCCGGCGGTGGATGGGACTGGGCCCGTGGACCCGCAGCAGCTGGTAGTGGAGCTTGGTGGGGTAGCCCTTGTGCCGTTCAAAGCGGTACTCCGGATACTGCTGCGCCATGGTCTCCATAAACCGGTCCCGGCTCACCTTGGCCAAGATGGAGGCCGCCGCGATGGAGGCGGACAGACTGTCCCCCTTCACCAGACACCGGTGGGGCGTGGTGATGGCGGCGGATTTTCCGTGATCCCGGTTGCCGTCGACCAGGGCGAAGTCCGGCCTTTGGGACAGGCCGTCAATGGCCAGCTGCATGGCCCTCATCCGGGCGCTGAGGATGTCTGTCTCGTCAATCTCCTTGGCGTCCACCCAGGCCACCGACCAGTCCAGCGCCCTCTCCTGGATGACGGGAAACAGCTTATCCCGCTGTTTGGGGGTCAGCTTTTTGGAGTCGTCCAGGCCGGGGATGTCCTCCCCAACGGGCAGGATCACCGCCGCCGCGTACACCGGCCCGGCCAGAGGACCTGCCCCCGCCTCGTCGCAGCCGCAGACAAGGGCGCGGCCCTCCTCCATCGCTTCTTGTTCGTACTGCCACAAACTCATCAATTTCCGCTCCCTTCGTCCCCCCCCCCGCCGGGGGCGTTCATGCATAGCTCCACCAGAGACCTTCTTTGCCAAGGAGTCATGTTACGCCTCCGGCGCCTCCAAGGTGAATGTTCCCAACTTTGCGCCCCGGTACTCGTCCAGGAGGACCCGGGCCATGCGTTCGGTGTCCAACCCGCCGCCAGAGACACGCATCCCCCGCTTGGCGGCGGCGGCCTGAAGAAGCCGGTAGCCCCAGGTCACGTCGTTCTCTCCCTCCTCCCGGAGGGGGAGCTCCTGCAGCTTATAGGCGTCCAGCAGCGCCTGGGGGTACCGCTCCCCCAGCAGGGCCATGAAGTGGCAACCCAGCGTCTCCACGTCCATGATTTCGTCCTTCACCGCGCCGGTGAAGGCCAGGTGCATGCCGGTGAGCTCGTCCTCAAACTTGGGCCAGAGGATGCCGGGCGTGTCCAGCAGATCCAGGCCCTGGTCCACATGGACCCACTGCTTCCCCCGGGTGACGCCGGGGCGGTCGCTGGCCTTAGCCGACTTCCTTTTGGCCACCTTATTGATGAAGGTGGATTTTCCCACATTGGGCACCCCTACCACCATGGCCCGCACCGGACGGCCCACCTGGCCCTTCTCCCGCCATTTGGCAATCTGGTCCTTGAGCACCCCCTGGATGACGGCGGAAAACTGGCTGATCCCCCGTCCGGTCTTGGCGTCTGTCTCCAGCACGGAGCAGCCCTGGCTGCGGAAGCGGGCGGCCCAGACCTTGTTCTGAGCCGGGTCAGCCTGGTCGGCCCGGTTGAGGACGATCAGCCGGGGCTTGCCCGCGCAGATGGCGTCGATGTCCGGGTTGCGGCTGGAGACGGGGATGCGGGCGTCGATGATCTCCACCACCACGTCCACCAGCTTCAGATCGGCCTCGATCTGCCGCCGGGTCTTGGTCATGTGGCCGGGGTACCATTGGATGTTCATAGCTTCTGCTCCTTTTTGATCTCCGTCAGGACGTGCTCAATCTCCTGAAACGCCTTCTGGAACCGAGGGGCGTTCCAGGTCCGGTGCGCACGGTCCAGCAGCTGCTCCGCCTGACTGTACTCCTGCTTTTGAATGGCCGCCAGTATATCCACAATCGCGATGTTTCCCCCATACAGCCCGCCCTTCCGCTGGGCTTCAAAAATGCTTTGGCTGTCACGATACAGCGCCAGAGCCTTCTCCCCCTGCCCGGTTTGAAAATAACAGGTGCAGAGATTCAGCCGGCAGACCGTCTTCACCGCCGTGCCCACCAGCCTCCTGTCCGAGATTCCCTCCAGCAGCTCGATGGCTTTGCCAAACTCCTTCAGGTCAATATACCCGGCGGAGAGGTTCATCGTCAAAATATTTCTCAGGCTCTGCCCCTTGGCGGTTTTCAGAAGCTGTTCCACTCCGGCGATGTACTCCCGGGGCTTTTGGGCCTCCAGCAGCGGAACCAGCTTTTGCATCCTCTTCTGGTAAAAAATAGTGTAACCCACATTGACCAGCACTGCCCCCAGCACAACGACTGCCGCTGCGGCCCAATACCAGCGCAGAAAAACATCCCGGTCGATGTGCAGCGCCATTTGAAGGGCGACCAACACCAGTCCGCTGCACACCCCAATCACAATGATCTTCCAAATCCGCTTCATCCGCCCCACCCTTCTTTCAGAAATTTGTAAGGAATTTGACCGCTTTTTTGTAAGAAATGTTTGGTATCCTCTCCCTGTCATTTTTTTAAGGAGGGAACCACATTGAGTTTTTTCGCGTTAAAAATCATCGCCCTGCTGTCCATGCTGTGGGACCACGTCACTTACGTCTGGCCGCTGGCCCTGACGGTGGAGGTCCTGTTCTTCCCCGACGCTGCCGAGACCATCCCGGCGCTGCTGGTTCTCCAGCGGGCCACCGACTACATCGGCCGCATCGCCGCCCCCATCTTCCTGTTCTCCATTGCCAACGGCTACCGCCACACCCGCAACTTTAAAAAGTACGCCCTGCGGCTGCTGGTCTTCGCCTGCCTGGCGGAGTATCCCTACTATCTCCTGTTCGGCTTCCATGGGAACATCATGTTCACCCTGCTGCTGGGCCTGCTCACCCTGCGGCTGATGGACTGGGGCAACGGAAAGCGGGCGGGGCTGGGGTATGTCCTGGCCGCCGGGATGGTAATCACCGCCGAGCATTTCGCCCTCGCTGAGGGAAAGGGGCGTTATCTTCTCTTCATCCTGGTATTTTATCTCACCGAACAGTGGCCAGTTCGGAAAAAGGCCCTGCTGTGGCTGTTTCTCATGCCCCTGTCCCGGTACAGGCTGGCCTGGATGCTTTTCTCTGAACAGCTTTTTACCTGGCGGTGGCTCCATATGCTATGCATCAACGCGGTGGGTCCCCTGCTGGGGGTGGCGCTCACCTTCTTCTACAACGGAAAGAAGGGTCCCACTTTCCCGGGGGACAAGTACCTGTGGTACGTCTTCTACCCCGCCCACCTGCTGGCGCTGGGGCTGGCTCAAAAGGCGCTGCTGGGCATGTAAGCTTGTTATCCCAGACGATTTACCATAATATACTCCTCTTCCGTTTCACCGACAATCTCAAAGCCTGTATTCTGATACAGTTTAACCGCATAGTTGGCCTTTTGAACCGCAAGGGACGCCTTCTCATACCCACAGCTTTTCAAAATGGCAAGCATCCGCCTCATCAGTTCGGTTCCGATTCCAAGGCCCCGGTATTCCCTGTACAGAGAAATTGCAAAGGAGGGCGTCTCATTGTCAATATGTCCATAATCGTTCATCATACGGACCCAGACCGCTCCCGCAACCCTGCCGTCCACCTCCGCAACGAGAGACCGGTCATGTTCCTCGTGTCCAAAACCGGCAATATAAACTTGCAGTTCCGGGATTTCCAATATGGATTTCGACGGCGGAGCCGTTCCTTCCGGCACAAAAATCGCCTCATATAAAAAATGCTTCAACAGAGGATATTCTGACTCTTTCATCGTTCTTATCCTGTAATCCATACGAAATCTCCATAACAAACACAGTCAAATTTAAGAAAAAGGAGCGGCAAAGCCGCTCCTTTTTTGAATCACAGCAATTCCTTGACCTTGGCGGCCTTGCCCACGCGGTCGCGCAGGTAGTACAGCTTGGCGCGGCGCACCTTGCCCTTGCGGACGACCTCCACCTTCTCCACAGAGGGAGCATGGAGGGGGAACACCTTCTCCACGCCGATGCCGTAGGAGATGCGGCGGACGGTAAAGCTCTCCTCGATGCCGCCGTGCTTCTTGGCGATGACGGTGCCCTCAAAGACCTGGATACGCTCCCGGCTGCCCTCCTTCACCCGCAGGTGAACGCGGACCGTGTCACCGATGGACACCTTGGGGGGCTCGGCCTTTGTGTACTTTTCGGTAAATGCTTTCATCAGATCCATGAAAATTTCCTCCTGTTGTATAGGCGTTCATTCCGGCCCTGTTCCTGTTCAAGGTCGCCGCAGAGGACCGCCCGTTATTCAGACCAATGCAGTATATCACAGCTTTTTCCCGATTGCAAGCAGTTTTTTCGAAAATGTTCTACCGGGCGGGACGGATATAGCCGATGCCGTCCTCCTCAAAGATGCGGCCCAAGACCTGTCCCGACTGGCTCTGCACCAGCCACTCCTCCTCCCCCGTCTTCTCCAGTTCCACCGGGTACAAATAGGCCCCGCTGTACCAGTACAGCACCGCAAAGCTCTCCGGGTGGTTGGCCTCCCGGTTCCACTGGCGGTACATGGGGTCGGAGGGCAGAGGGGTCACAGGGGGCAGGTCCTCCCCACCCAGCGCCGACAGCAGGCCGGCAAAGGCCCACTCGCTCTCGGTGCAGCCATGGATGTGCTCGTGCCAGAAGAAGTTCTGGTTGGACAGATAGGACGCCTCCAGATTGAGGATGCCCACCCGTCCGGACGTTTGGTCCAGCCCGTGGGCCTCCAGGGAGTCGATCACCAGATGGGCCGCCTTCCAGTCGTAGTAGGTGGTATAACGGTAGTCCGCCACCTCGCTGGCCCCGGCCACGCAGAAGACGAAGGCCGCAGCCGCAGCCAGGGCGGCCAGCCCGCCCCGCTGGAGGGGCAGCCTGTCCCACAGCCAAACCAGAAGGGCGTCCACCACCAGAGCAATCCCCGGAAAGGAGGTCACCGCTCCCCGCAGGGAGAACCAGGGGTTGCCCAAGATCAGAAAGAGGCTCACCGGCCCAGCCGCCAGGAGCAGGCCGGACAGGACCGCCAGTCCGGTGCGGTCCGCGCCCGGCTCCTCATCCACCAGACGGCGGGCGGCCAGGCCGAAGCCTACACACAGAACCAGCACCCCAAGCACACACACAAACAGTCCGGAGGGGATCATTCCGATTCCCCGCACAAAGCCCTTCACCAGCGTAAGGAAGCCGCCCTTCAGGAACACGTCCCGGATCTGCCCCATGATATCAGGAAAAAAGACCGTCCAGTAGTAGCGGCTGAAGGGCAGGATGATCTCCGCCCGGCTGCTGTATACACCTCCCGACGCCATCAGGTGGGTAAAGAGAAAATACAGCCCCAGCGCGGGCGCCCCCCACAGGGAGACAGCGCAGCTCCGGAACTCCTTCCGGCCCAGCAGCCGCTCCAGAATGGCCGTCCCCACCGTCAGGGTGACGGAGAGGATGCCCGCCTGTTCGTAGAAGCCGAAGGGAAGCAGCTGCAGGGGCAGATAGAGCAGCAGCCAGCCCAGACCATCCCCGTCCAGCCAGCGGAGAAAGGTCCAGGCCGCCAGGACGGCGAAGAACATACCCACCACCACCCGGGTGGAGGCGGACATCCAGTAGACGCCCTCCATCCCAAGGGGGAGCAGGGCCACGATCACCGGGAACAGGGGGCTGAGACGGAAATACCGCCGGAGAACGCTCCAGAACAGCAGAGCGGTCCCTGCGTACAGCAGGGAGATCAGGGCAACCCCCAGGATCATGTGGTCAAACATGGGGCCCCACAGGAAATAGTCCGCCAGCCCCGCCAGCGGACGGGAGGCCAGCAGGCCGGTGGCCTGCTGAAGCGCCCGAAAGCTTTCGGCGGAGGGATAGTTGTGGTACTGGATGTAGTCATCCAGCTGGGGAAAATATTCAAAGCCACAGGCGCAGTTTCGCACCATCAGCAGGAGAAACAGCAGCAGAAGCAGGCCCGCCAGCCCTTTCCCGTCCGATTTTTTGCGCTTATACATCCAAATAGACCTCCCGGTGAACCTGGGACACCCGCACCTCCACCTCCGGGAACGCCTTGGCCAGCCGCCGGGCCAGCGGAGCGCACACCACGTTCTCTGTGGGGAAGTGGCCCGCGTCCATCAGGCTCAGCCCCAGGGCCTTGGCGTCCAGAAAGTTGTTGTACCGCAGGTCGGCGGTGACAAAGGTGTCGCAGCCCTGGGCGATGGCGTCCTCCATCATGGAGCCGCAGGCGCCGCCCCCCACTGCCACCCTGCAGACAGGCCGTCCACCGTCTACAAAGCGCACCGAGGCGGCCCCCAGCTTCTCCTTCACAAAGGCGGCATATTGGGCCGCGGACAGCCCCGGCTGATGGACCGTCCCCACCCGGCCGATGCCGTAGGGACGGCCCTGGCTGTCCACCCCCGCCTGCCGAAGCTGGCCCAGGTCTGTCAACTCCAGCGTCCGGGCCAGACAGCCGTTCACCCCGCCGTGGGCGGCGTCCAGGTTGGTGTGGGCGCAGATGGCGGCGATCCTGTTCTCCGCCAACGCCAGCAGGACCTGGCCTGTCAGCGTCTCATCGGTGACCGACTTCACCGGGTTGAAGATCACCGGATGGTGGGCCGCAATCAGCTGCGCCCCCCAGCCGGCCGCCTCCTCTGCCACCTCGGCGGTGATGTCCAAGGCCACCAGCAGCTTGGTCACATCCCGGTCCCCCCGGCCCACCAGAAAGCCGGCATTGTCGAAGCCCTCCTGGGTGTCAAAGGGGGCGATCTGATCGATAAACTGGTAGACTTCCTTTACCGTTGCCACAATTCCCACTCCTTTTTCATGTCAAACAGGCCCGCACGAACCTCCTCCAGCGCCCGGCGGCGGGAGAGGACCTCCTCTCCCCTGCCCTGGGCCATGCCCTCCAGGGCCCGGCCCGTCCGGGCGATCCACTGGTCCAGCCAGGTCCCCCGCAGAGGGTCCGCTGTATTTTTTCCCGCCCACAGCTCCGCCGGGGACAGGGGGGACATCTCCCCCGCCCGGACCAGCAGGGCGGTATAGAGGGTGTCCCCCTCCTGGGCCAGCCGCTCCTCCACGATGGAAAAGCCGTTTTTCTGGAGCCACCCGCGGAGCTCGGGCATGGAGGACATGGGCTGGAGAACCAGCGGCACGTCCCGCTTCCGGACCCAGGGGGCGGCGGATAAAATGGCGGCGATGGTCTCTCCGCCCATGCCCGCGATGGCCACAGCGTCCACCTCATCGGGCTGGATGCCCGTCAGACCGTTACACAGCCGGAAGGCCACCTTCCCCGTCAGGCCGTACTCCTGCACGGTGGCCCTGGCCCGGTCCAAAGGGCCACGGCGCAGATCGGCGGCGATGGCCCAGGGGATCTTCCCCTCCAGGATCAGGGCCGCCGGGAGGTAGGCGTGGTCGGTGCCCACGTCGGCCAGCCGAGCCCCCGCTGGGACCAGCTCCTCCACCGTCCGCAGACGGGGGGACAGCTCCGGCCGCCTCACAGCTCCGCCTCCCGGATGGACAGCCGGATGGCCTGAGCAAAGTCCCGGACCGCCTGCTCCCGTTCCCCGTTCATAAAGGGCTCCCGTCCGCCCCAGTCACGGCGGCAGAACAGGCCCATGTACTCCAGCCCCCCGTGGCGGCAGAAGCGTTTCAGCCCCTCCTCCCAAAGACCGGCCCCCTCCTCCGGGGGATAGCCGCAGGTGACGATGGAGGCCAGACGTTTCCCCTCCAACAGCCTGGGACCCTTCTCTCTCCCGTAGTTCTTCACTCCGGCGTAGATGACCCGGTCCAGCAGGGCCTTCATGGGGGTGGTACAGAAAAAGGCGTAGATGGGGGTGGCCAGGATGATGACGTCACAGTCCAGAATGGCCTGAAACACCGCCTGGAGGTCATCCTCCTGGATGCAGCCCAGGCCGTCCAGCACATCCTGACAGGTCTTGCACCCCTGGCAGGGACTGATCCTCCTGTCACAGAGCCAGACCGTCTCAGCGTCCACCCCCATGGTCTTGCACTCCTCCAGGAAGGGGCGCAGCAGGGCGGCGGTGTTCCCCTCCCTCCGGGGGCTGCCCATCAGTACGCAGAGCTTCATCCATACCACCTCGTCCTTCGAACATTTGTACCTATCATACCATAAAATATTCCAGCTGTAAAGAGTAAACATAACCGCCCTCCGGGGAGGGCGGTTATGTTCCTCACTTGCCGATCAGCTTGTTGACCTGAGCCAGCAGCTCGTTCACGTCCACGCCGTGGACCATGCAGGCCCGCTCCACCGTCTCGCTCTGGGAGGCGGGACAGCCCAAGCAGTGCATACCGATCCCCATAAAGATGGGGGCGGCCTGGGGCGCGACCTTCAGGATGTCGCCAATAACGGTGTCTTTTGTGATGGTCATAAATGGTTCCTCCGTTTATCTCTGGGATGGAGATAGTATAACCTATAGACGAGGTTTTTGCAACGAATTTTTTCTTCCCTTTTGGACAAACCAGCGTTATAATCAGAGGACTCTAAAGATAAGGACCTGATATCATGGATCAAACCTCTCATCCCGCCGCCCAGCGTCTGCTTCCGGTGGCCCTCCTCACCCTCTCCGGCGGTCTGCAGGACACCTATACCTATCTGCGCCGGGGCAAGGTCTTCGCCAACGCCCAGACGGGCAACATCGTGCTCCTGGGCCAGAGCCTGTTCGACGGGGACTGGGCCCGGTCCGCCCGCTACCTCCTGCCCGTGGTGGCCTTCGCCCTGGGGGTGGCGGCTGCGGAATGGCTCCGGGTCCGCCGGCCCCGCTGGCAGCGGCGGGTACTCCTGTGGGAAATCTTTTTGCTGTTTCTGGTAGGCTTTGTCCCCCACTCCCTGGACCAGCTGGCCAACGCCCTGGTCTCCTTCTCCTGCGCCATGCAGGTCCAGGCCTTCCGGCAGGTGGAGGGCTTCGCCTTTGCCAGCACCATGTGCATCGGCAATCTGCGCAGCGGGATGGAGGCCCTGTGCGCCTTCCTGCGCACCGGAAATCCTCAGGAGCGGAAAAAGGCCCGGCTGTACTTTTTTGTCATCCTCCTGTTCGCCCTGGGGGCCGAGACCGGAAGTCTGGCCGTGGAGCTGCTGGACCTGCCCGCCATCTGGCTGTCCTGCGCCCTGCTGGCGGTGAGCGCCCGGCTGCTGAGCTGAATGTCAGCAAAATCGACTGGACCAAAGCGTGGAACAAAAAGTATCCCATCTTGGTCCAGTATCAGTCCGAGGTGGACGTTCCCCGCTACGCCGCGGAATGAAGCAGGCTGCTGGCCGAGCTGGAGGCGGCCTGCGGGTACGACCCGCTGAACGCTATGCTGGTTCTGAAGGATATTCTGGCTTCCGTTTGGAAAAACAGGCAGTGAAAAGAAAAAGTCCGCCAAAAGGCGGACTTTTTTCCTGGCTTGTTTATCAGCCCTGCTGCTCACGCATCTTGGCGAAGCAGTCGCTGCAGTAGACGGGACGGTCAGACTTGGGCTCGAAGGGAACCTTCGCCTCACCGCCGCAGGCGGCGCACACGGCGGTGAAGTACTCACGGGGGCCGCGGGCGGCGTTCTTGCGGGCGTCACGGCAGGGCTTGCACCGCTGGGGCTCGTTCTGGAAGCCGCGCTCCGCATAGAACTCCTGCTCACCAGCGGTAAAGGTGAACTCGTTGCCGCACTCTTTGCATACCAGGATCTTGTCTTCGTACATGGATATTCCCTCTCTTTGACTTTTTGCCCGGCGCTTGGCCTGGGCGTGTGATATTGCGATCAGCTCTCGCTGGATACGCCAGAAGAAATTTGCAGGGCCGTTTTCCGGCGGATACGCTGGATGGCGTTGTCCACCGACTTCTGTGAGCGGCCCACCCGCTGGGCGATCTCTCGGCAGGAGAGGCCGTTCAGGTAGGGGGGTAAGATCTGCGCTTCAAACTTGGATAACCGGCCCTTGAGCGCCTCCAGGCGCTCTTTTCGTTCCTCTCTGCCGATGACCACGTCCTCCGGGCTTTCGGCACTGGAAAACAAATATGCGTTGGTTCCGTCAAAAAGAGGGGGCTCGTAGGAAACACTGTGATTCAGGGGTGCGTGCTTGCCGCCCTGGGCCGCCCGGACGGCGGTATACAGACGGCTGCGGATGCAGACCTCCGCAAAGGTGCGGAAGGCGGCGTCCCGTTCCGGGGCAAAGCTCCGGATGGCGGTAAGCAGACCCAGCATGCCCTCCTGGATCAGGTCCTCGCTGTCTCCCCCCGCCAGAAACAGGGGGCGCGCGCAGGCACGGACCAGCCAGCCATACCGGCAGACCAGCTCCGTTTCCGCCAAAGAATCTCCCTGGGCCGCGCCCAGGCACAGTTCCTCATCTGAGGTGTTTGGAAATTGGTGTTCCATACTATTATCCCGGCTAACTTTCATAATAAACAAAATGTTCAGATTTGTCAAGGGTTTTCCCAAAAATCTTTGTTGATATTTTCCAATCCGCCGGCCGGTTCCTCATTTTGCTCAAAGCTGGGGGATCAAATCGGCCAAACGCTGGGCAGTTTTCTGAGCGGTCTCCTGAGTCTTGGCCTCCACCATCACCCGCATCAGGGCCTCGGTGCCCGAGGGACGGACCAGCACCCGGCCCTCGCCGGCCAGGGCCTCCTCCTCCCGCTGGACGGCCTGGGCCAGCAGGGGGCTGGCCATGGCCGCCTTCTTCACGTCGTTGTCGGCCACGGGGATGTTGATGAGCACCTGGGGGTACCGGGGACAGGCGCTGAACACCTGGCTGGCCTTTTTGCCGCTCTCCTTCATCAGGGCCAGCAGCTTCAGGGCGGTAAGCTGGCCGTCGCCGGTGGTGGCGTGGTCCAGGAAGATCATGTGCCCCGACTGCTCGCCCCCCAGGCGGTAGCCCTTCTCCACCATCCGCTCCAGCACGTTCCGGTCGCCCACATCGGTGCACTCCAGCTTCATGCCCCGCTCCCTGGCGTAGACGTGGAAGCCCAGGTTGGACATGACGGTGGCCACCACCGTGTCCCCGGGCAGCTGGCCCTTGGCCTTCATGTCCAGGCCGCAGGCGGCCAAGATCTGGTCACCGTCGATGAGGCTGCCCAGCTCATCCACCGCCAGACACCGGTCGGCGTCCCCGTCGAAGGCGATGCCGATGTCGTAGCCCCCCGCCTTGACCATGGCGGCCAGGGCGTCCATGTGAGTGGAGCCGCAGCGGTCGTTGATGTTCACCCCGTCGGGATCGGCATTGATTACGTCGGTGCGCAGCTTGGAAAAGCGGTCGAACAGCCGGGCGGCAGTGGCGGAGGCCGCCCCGTTGGCGCAGTCCACCAGGATGCGCAGGCCGCCCAGGGTGGAGTCAATGGTGGACTCCAGGTGGTCGATGTAGTCCTCAGAAGCCTTGGGGGCGGCGTAGCTCACCCTGCCGATGTCCGCCCCCGTCTTCATGGGCACGTTGTTGGAGCCGAACAGGACAATCTCCTCGATCTTCTCCTCCAGCTCGTCGGACAGCTTAAAGCCCTTGCCGTTGAAAATTTTGATACCGTTGTGCTCAAAGGGGTTGTGGCTGGCCGAGATGACGATGCCCGCGTCGGCCTCCTCGTCCACCGTCACCCAGGCCACGCCCGGCGTGGGCAGGATGCCCAGGTCCAGCACGTCCGCCCCGGCGGTGCACAGCCCGGAGATCAGCGAGCCCTTCAGCAGATCCCCCGAGATACGGGTGTCCTTGCCGATGGTCACCAGGGGTTTGCTCCCCTTCTTCTTCGCCAGCACCGTGGCCGCCGCCAGCCCCACCTTGTAGGCCAGGTCCGCGTCCAGCCCGGCGTTCACCACGCCGCGAATGCCGTCCGTTCCAAATAATTTGCCCATGTTGCCGCATCCTTCCTTACTTATTCACTTCCCGCTTGTCGGTACGTCCCAGCAGATAGTCGATGCTGACGTTGAAATACTCCGCAAGCGCATACAGGCGGGGGACGTCCGGGTAGCCTTTCCCCTGCTCATATAGTCGGTATCCACCAGCTGATAGCCCTAAATCCGCAGCTACTTCGTCCTGATTCAACCCAAACTCCTTTCGAATCGCTTTTAAGCGTTTCGGAAATTCTTCCATAAATATCTCCTTTCCCCTTGACAAAGGAGAGAATACGAATTACAATAAATTAATAGTAATACTTGTACAATAATAACTATTAATTCGGAGGGCTATTCCTATGAACACACTGCCGTCTATATTCCTCAACGACACTATTGACGCGGAAATCGAGGCGTTCTGCGCCAGTGACCCAGAATTTGTACAAGCAGAACAGGATTTTAAAGAGATCGCAAGGCAAATCGCGCAGCTGGTGGGCTTCGACCGGTATGACGCCTTTGAAAAACGATTCACCAAATATATGTACCGGACCTCCGACCTCTATTATCTCTATGGGCTGGGTCTTCGTCAAGACATTTTGCGGGCGATGGGCAAATAATTACCGCTTGGCCGCCGCAAAGTCATACGCCTCTTTCACCCAGGCCATCAGCTGGCCGTCGATCTCCTCCACAGAGCCGATGACAATGTGATGGGTCCACCTTCCAGGATATGGCTCGGAGACCTGGTCAATGCGGGGGGAGCCCTCCCGGCGGTTCAGGCCCAGGGTGATGGTGATATAGGGATCAGGCCGGTCCTTGGCCTTCCGTGCCGCAAGAAAGGACACCGCCCCGAACACCCGCCGGTTCTTCAGGGTGATCTGGCTCTTCTGGGGCTGGATGACAACCCCCTCCAGCCCGGCCAAAAGCCGCTCCTCAAAGACCTCGTACAGGGGGATGGCCTCCGGCTTCTGGTGAAAAAAGAACAGGGTATTTTGATCCATGATTCAATCCTCCCGCAGCCGCTTCTCCATCACATCCCACACCAGCACACAGCCGCCCTCCGTCCTCTCGCTCTGGTGCTCCACGGTATGGTATCCACGGCGCTCGTATAGATGAACGGCAGGCAGCGAGGCGTCCAGCCGGACCGTGTCGTAATCCGCCGCGACGGCTTCCTCCAGCCGGTCCAGAATGTAACGCCCATACCCCCTGCCCTGGCGCTCCGGCCGGACAAATACCCGGGTAATGTGGTCTCCCTCCTGACTGCCTGTGCCCACCAGTTCTCCGCCGTCCAGCAGGATATGCACCTGCCCGGCCTCTATGGCGGCGGACACCCGCCCCTAGCTGTGCCAGTTCAGAAAATAATCCACACAGCCCTGTGGGTAGTATCGGGGGTAAATGGCTCGGATGGTGTCCTGAATCAGCGCCAGCACAGCAGAAAAATCCGCCTGATCCGCTTTTCTATACTCCATACTACCTCCTCAAAAGCTCAGCTGGTCCAGCCCGCCGTCCCCGCCGGGGACGGGCAGGCCCAGGTGCTGGTATGCCTTGGGGGTGACGCACCGGCCCCTGGGGGTGCGGGTGAGGAAGCCCAGCTGCATCAGGTAGGGCTCGTACACGTCCTCCAGGGTGACCGACTCCTCGTTGATGGTGGCGGCCAGGGTGTCCAGCCCCACCGGGCCGCCCCGGTAGTTTTCCATAATGGACCGGAGCATCCGGTGGTCGATGGCGTCCAGCCCCAGGTGGTCGATCTCCAAGGCGGTGAGGGCCTCGTCGGCCACTTTTTTTGTGATCACGCCCCCCGCCCGCACCTGAGCGAAGTCCCGCACCCGGCGGAGCATCCGGTTGGCAATGCGGGGGGTGCCCCGGGACCGCTTGGCGATCTCCATGGCCCCGTCCGGCTCAATGGGCACCTCCAGAATGCCGGCGGAGCGGGTGACGATCCAGGAAAGCTCCTCCGGGGAGTACAGCTCCAGCCGCAGGGTCACCCCGAACCGGTCCCGCAGGGGGGCGGACAGCTGGCCCGCCCGGGTCGTCGCCCCGATGAGGGTGAATTTGGGCAGGTCCAGCCGGATGGAGTTGGCCGAGGGCCCCTTGCCGATGATGATGTCGATGGCGTAGTCCTCCATGGCGGGGTACAAGATCTCCTCCACCGCCCGGTTGAGGCGGTGGATCTCGTCCACAAAGAGGATATCGTTCTCGTTCAGGTTGGTCAGCAGAGCGGCCAGGTCCCCCGCCTTCTCGATGGCCGGGCCCGAGGTGATCCGCACGTTCACCCCCATCTCGTTGGCGATAATGCCGCTGAGGGTGGTCTTGCCCAGGCCCGGCGGGCCGTGGAGCAGCACGTGGTCCAGGGGCTCATTTCTCATTTTCGCCGCCTGGATGAACACCTCCAGGTTGCCTTTGGCCTTCTCCTGGCCAATGTACTCCTTCAGAGTCTTAGGCCGCAGGGAGTACTCCCCCTCGTCCTCACGGGTCAGCGAGGTGGTCACCAGGGGCTCCAGCTCCTCGGCATCCAGCCCCGCGCCGGAAAAATCGATACTCAACGCTTCACTTCCTTTTTACCATCTCTGAGCCAGACCCCGAAGAATGTCCAGAAAAGCCTCCTCGCCCCAGGTGTTGATTTTCAGCCACACGCCCTGGCTGCCGCCGGCGGTGATGCCGGAGAGATACAGTTTCTCCCCGTCTCCCACCAGGGTGAGGGTCATGGACAGGCGGTTGCCGCCGGTCATACTGTAGCGCTCATAGACCCGGACGGTAACCCGAACGCCAAAGCTCTGGAAATAGCTCTCCTCCTCGAAGCTAACGGACATACTGCCGTTCAGGATTCCCTCGTGGAAGTAGCGCAGGGCCTGATCATAGTCGCCCCGCAAAGTGCATTCATATTTCGCCACAGGATCACCCCTTCACCATCTTTTTCAGCGCCTGCTTGATGATCTGCTCCAGGGGCAGGCCGTCCAGATCGATGCCCTTCAGGGCCTGGCTGATCTCTCCCTGGGAGTAGCCCAGCACAGCCAGGGCGGCGGTGGCCTCGGACAGCTTGTTCTCCGGGATGACGGTGACCCCGGTGCCGCCGTAGCTCTCACCGGCGGCGTTGATGGACTGGCCCTTGGCCAGCTTGTCTTTCAACTCCAGGATAACCCGCTGGGCGATCTTCTTACCCACGCCGGGGGCGCAGGTGAGGGCTTTTTCGTCCCCGGTGATGATGGACAGGGCCAAATTGGCCGGGGTGGTGGAGGACAGAATGGACAGCGCCGCCTTGGGGCCCACTCCGGACACGGAGGTAAGCTGCTGGAACAGCCGCAGCTCCTCCGCCGTGGCGAAGCCGTAGAGCTCCATAGCGTCCTCCCGGACGTTCAGGCAGGTAAACAGCTTGCCCTTCTCCCCCTTTTTCAGGAGGGACAGGGTGTAGCTGGTGGTGCGGCAGGCGTAGCCTACCCCGCCGCAGTCGATGACAGCCAGATAGGGCTCGATGTGGGCCACTGTGCCGTTTAAGTAGTAGAACATAAGCGTTACCTCGTGTCGTATTTTTCCGGGTCAAAGACTCGATCCGTATTCAGCAGGCTGGTGGCCGACCGGGCGTGACAGATGGCGATGGCCAGCGCGTCGGCGGCGTCATCGGGCCGGGGAATCTCCTTCATGGACAGCAGACGCTGGGTCATGAGCATCACCTGCCGCTTGTCCGCCCCGCCGTAGCCCGCCACCGCCTGCTTCACCTGCATGGGGGTGTACTCGAAGATGGGCACCCCCAGCTTCTCCGCCGACAGGAGTATCACCCCACGGCCATGGGCCACCGAGATGCCGGTGGTGATGTTTTTGGAGAAAAACAGCTCCTCCACCGCCATCTCGTCGGGGTGGAAGGTGTGAATCAGCTCCTCCATGTCGTCCGAAATTTGCAGCAGCCGGTGGGACAGGGGAATCCCCGCCGGGGTGGTGATCACCCCGTAGCGCAGGAGGGTGTTTTTCTGCCGGTCCGCCCGGATGACCCCAAAGCCAATGGTGGCCACCCCCGGATCAATGCCTAAAATAATCATGCGCCTCTCCTCTGCCCACAATATTACATAGTAATTATAGCACAGGAATGGTAGAATGGGAAGAAAGTTTTTCGCCGCTGTGACACTTTGCCTCTCTTCTTTGAGTTATGGGTGAAAGGAGGTCTTGCGTATGGAAGCTCTGCCGCTGCGCGCGGGCGGTGAGATGGACGCGATTATTGACCGCTATCAGGACACGGTGTACGGTCTGGCCCTGGCCCGGACGGGCAGCCGTTCTGACGCCGACGACGTATTTCAGGAGGTTTTTCTGGCCTACTGCCAGTGCGGCAAGACCTTCCGGGACGAGGAGCACCGGAAGGCCTGGCTGCTGCGCACCACCATAAACCAATCCCGGCGGGTAACCTCCTCCAGCTGGAGGCAAAAGACCGTCCCCCTGTCGGAACGGGAGGACGTCCCGGTTCAGTTTCAAGAACCGGAGGAAAACGAGGTCTGGACCGCCCTGCAATCTCTGGCCGAGGATTACCGCCTGCCCATCTATCTGTTCTACTTCCAGGAGCTGTCCACCCAGGAGATTGCCAAGGTGCTGGCCATCCGTCCCGGAGCCGTCCGAATGCGGCTGACAAGGGGCCGGGAACAGCTCCGGGAGAAACTGAAAGGAGCGTATTTCGATGAATAAGGAACTTTTCCAGTCCATGCAGAAGCAGATGACTCCCTCCCCCGAGGCTCGGGCGGAGTTGAGCGAGAAGCTGGCCCAGCCGGTGAAGAAGCGGCCCGTCCCCTGGAAAAAGTACACCGCCCTCGCCGCCTGCGCGGCGCTGGTGATTGGGGCGTTCTCTCTGCACAGCTATGGTCAGGAGGACGGCCAGTGGATGTTTTTCCTGCGCAGCTTTCATCGCGATGTCATAGAGACCAAGCTTCACAGCTATGTGACGGTGGATGATTTGACTGGGTTCGTCCCGGAAAACGCCACTACCGCTACCGGCGGAAGCGAGGGGAGCGACCAGGACATGGGCATGACCCCCGAGGACCTGACCACCGCCATGCTGGACGTGGGCTACACCCGGGAGGAGATCGACAAGTACCAGTCCATCGGCTACCAGATGACCTGGGCCAACTGGTGGAAGTTCGTCCACCAGCAGGAAAACAGCGAGGGGGACGACCCCTTCAACCTAGACTCCCTGAAAGTGTTCTCCCAGAAGGAGCTGTATGTCCACACCGGAGCCCTCCCTGCTCCCAACACCGGCGACCTGCCCGGCGGGGCCTATATCGGTGACGCCCCTTCCCAGGAGGAGGCGCTGAACGCCTATGAGGAGCTGATGGACCGCTTCAACGGCGTCTACCCCGACTGGTACGGCGGGGCCTATATCGACAGCTCCGGCTGGCTGGTGGTCCAGCTGGTGGAGGACAAGGATCCGGCGGACAAAAGTCTGGAACTGCAAGTGCTGGACTGGACGGGCAGCGACCAGGTGATGTTCTCCTCCTGCAAGTACTCCCTGGCCCATCTGAAGGAACTGATGGACCGGCTCAACGCCCTCCCAGGCCAGGACATGAAATGCGGCGACGTGATGGCGGGCTGGGGCATCAACGAGGAGGCCAACCGCATTGAGCTGACCCTTACCCAGGTCTACGACCCCATCCTCGTCGTTCTGGCAGAGCTGGACCCCGATGACGACGCCATCTACGTCCAGGTGGGCCAGCGGGCCACCGCCGATGTAGGGACTGAGGACCCGGCTGTCCGCCACGTTATGCCCGGAGGGGTGCCGGTCCCGGACGACGAGGACCTCGCCGCTGTGGAGCCCTGCTACGTGGAGGAGCTGCCCGGAAAGCTGCCCAAGGAGGAGCAGCGCCCCGCCACCAATGTAGAAGCCCCCGCCTACGATCCCAACGCCAAATAAACGGAAAACAGCGGCCGCCCGGTTGGGACGGCCGCTGTTTGTTTCCGCTTTAACGTCTCTTGTTGCCCAGGAAGCGCAGCAGGTACAGGAACAGGTTGATGAAGTCCAGATACAGCTGGAGGGCGGAGAAGATGGAAGCCTTGGCCAGCATGTCGGGAGACATGGAGTAATAGTTGTAGAATGCCTTGATCTTCTGGGTGTCGTAGGCGGTGTAGCCCAGGAAAATGGCGATGCCCACAAGGCAGACCACCCGGTCAAGGACGTCCAGGGCGGGGATGAACATGGACAGCACACCGAAGATAATCAGGAAAATCAGCCCGGAGAACAGGATGGTCCGCAGGTTGGACAGATCCCGCTTGGTCGCGTAGCCGTAGGCGGCCAGCGCGCCGAAATAGACGGCGGTAAGCGCGAAGCACAGCACCACAGAGGTCAGCTCACAGACCAGCAGGTAGATGGACAGGGTAAAGCCGAACAGGGCGGAGAACAGCACGAACAGGCCGATGGCCGTCCCTACCGCCATCTTCTCCAGGCGGTGGACCATAGTGATGGAAATCACCAGCGTGGCAATCAGCACAATCAGGTGGACGTAGGGGATATAGACGATGGCGTAAATTGTGGCGTTGGTGAGCCAGCAGCCCACCGCCACGCCGAAGGTAACCAGCAGGCCAAGCACCATCCACAAAAAGGTCTTGGCGGTGTACTGGCCCAGGGTGTCCCCTTGGCTGGAGGCATAGCCGCGGTCAAATTCATAAGGATCAAAGCTCATCAAAAGCACTCCTTTCAGGCCGGACGGTGTTTGTTCTATTGTACCCGCCCGGGGATGGTTCTATTATACTGCCGGATCGGGAAAAAATCAACTGTTTCCAAACACAACGTCATAAAAGTTATGTTCCACGATCAGCGGGGTGGCGTTCAGCTTGTAGCCGACCAGCTTCTTCATGGCGGAAACGTAGCTCTCCTGCTCCTGCGCCGTCATGGAGGTCCCCTCCGCCGGGGTGAACGTCTGGGTATAGCGGTTGTAGAAGCCCCGGTCGGTCATCCAGCTGTTGGAGGTGAACACCACCAGGCCCTCGCTGTCCGACAGGATGTCGCTGCCCGCCAGCATCCGGGAGTCGTACTCCAGTCCCAGCAGATTGGACACGGTGGGCAGGATATCCACCTGACAGCAGGGCTTATCCACGATGACCGGCTCCTCCATGGAGGCCGACCACAGGATCAGAGCGTTTTTGTACACGTCAAAGTCGATGCTGGACTCGTCCAGGTGCTCCATGGCCTCCGAGCTGCCGAAGGTCTGGCCGGACAGCTCCTCCAGGGTGTCCACGTTGAAGTAGGGGATGTGGTCCCCGGTGGCCACGATCAGGGTCTTTTCCAGCTTGCCCGCCGCCTCCAGCTTCTGAATCAGCAGCTCCAGCGCCCGGTCCACCTCCATGACGGTGGCCACGTAATTCTGGGTGGTCTCGCTGTAGGGCAGGGCCCGGACAGTC
Organism: uncultured Oscillospiraceae bacterium; assembly: GCA_910584605.1. Taxonomy (GTDB): domain Bacteria; phylum Bacillota; class Clostridia; order Oscillospirales; family Oscillospiraceae; genus Lawsonibacter. Next base: position 16,197 of record CAJUAW010000008.1, on the reverse strand, counting down.
TCCCGGTAGGGGGCCACCACCCGGTTGTTGGAGTAGGGCATGTGGCCGCTGATGGTCAGGTAGTAGACGTGGAAGGGCTGGTCGGAGTTGATGTAGTCGTCCACGCTGGCCTCGATCATGTGGGTGTCCCGCTGGGGCCAGAGGAGCTTGCCGCTGTCGCTCACCTCCAGGCCCTCGAACTCGCTGAGCGTGCCCCGGGAGGAACTTTTGAGGTCTCCCACCTGGAACTGGTGCCAGTCGTAGCCCAGATTGGAGTGGGACAGGGCCCGGCCGTACATCTCAGAGTTGGCGTGGTAGCCCAACACACTGTAGCCCGCCCGCTTCAGCTGCTGGGGCAGTGTCAGGTAGGCGTTGTAGCCCACCGTCTGGCCGTCCTTCTGGAAGGTGACCTCGCCGGTCCGCTTCATGGTAATGGGGTTGCCGTTCTTGGGGTACAGGCCCAGCAGGGTCTGGCACTCGCCGTTGGAGGTGCTGGTATAGTGGAGGGCGGTATAATAGTTGTTGAAGACAAAGCCCTCGTGGGTCAGCTTGTAGAGGGTTGGGGTCAGCTCCGGGTCGATCGCGTAGCCGGAAAAGCCCTCGATGACCACCTCGATCACGTTGTACCCCTCGAACATACCGGTGTACTCGTTCTTCTTGGTGGGGGCCACGCTGTTGAAATAGCCGGCCAGCCACTTGATGTCGTCATTCGCCCCATTCTCCGCCAAGGCGGCCAGGTCCACGTCCATCACGTTGGGAGAGGTGTCGGTCACCGGAGTGGGGTCCGCCGTCTGGGAGCTGCTGCCGGAGGACGCGCTGCTGGAGGACCCCCCCGGCGGGGTCAGGATATCGATCCCGCTGAAGTCGCTGCCCATGGTGTTTTTTACTGGGATGATCATGTGCTTGACGTCCAGCCGCAGCATGGTCAGCAGGCCCAGCTGCTCCACCTGATCGTCCACATTGGTGTCCACCTTGTACAGCCAGGCGGGGGTGACGTCCCCCTTCCAGGGCAGCAGGGTGACTCCGATGCCCAGCACATGGCAGAGCACGCAGGCCCCCAGCACGATGGCGGCGAAGCGGATGTCAAACCGCTCAAAGCCGGGAAAGTCGTTGCCGAAGAGGCAGATCAAGACGGACGGCAGCAGCAGGACCAAAAGGATCGGGATGCTGTGAAGGACGGTGGAGACAATGACGTCGGAGTAATCGGTCAGCCGGTTGCCCGCCGCCACCTTCAGTGCGCTGGGGCCGTAGTAGGACTGGAGGATGGTCTTGGCGATGAGCTCCACCGCGTAGATCACCGACAGGAGCACCGCCAGCACCTTGGAAATGATGCTGTTGACCTTGGGCGGCCAGGCCAGGGTCAGGGCGGACAGAAACAGCCCTGCGGCCAGACTGAACACGATGTACACTGGGGCGTAGGCCAGGGATGTCTTCATATAGACGTGCAGCACCAGCTCCAGATAGAGCAGCAGCACCGGAAACAGCAGCACCCGTTCCAACGTCTGGATCATCACCGCAGCCTCGCTGCGGCGGGAACGGCTCCGGCTGCCGCTCATCCTTCTTCCGTTATAACCCATTGGGTCCGACCTCCAAACTAAAATGCCTGTTTTTGCCTATCCTACTTTACTCACTTGACCCCAGACAGTCAAGGGCATTTTCTTGAATTTTTCATAAATTCCAAAGCCCTCCTGTCCGGCAGGTCCGACGCGCTCCCCTAGCCAAACAGGGAAAACAGGTCCATCTGGCTGGTCTCGGGCAGGCCGCCGAAGGCGCCCGCCTCCTTCAGCAGCTGGATATGGGTCTTGGATACCTTGGGACAGGCGGCGGCGATCTCCTCAATGGAGACAAACTCCCGCCCCTCCCGCTGCTCCGCCAGGGAGAGAGCGGCCGTCTCTCCCAGCCCGGCCACCGAGACAAAAGGGGGCCGCAGGGTCCCTTTTTCCAGGTCCATGGTGAACCGGGTGGCCTGGGACTGGTAGATGTCCATCCGCTCAAACTGGAAGCCCCGGAGGTAGAACTCGTAGCACACCTCCAAGGTGGTGAGCATATCCTTCTCCACAGCGGTGGCCTCCTTGTCCTTGGCCACAATTTCCCGCATTTTCTTCCGGCACACGTCCATCCCACGGCACATATAAACCTCGTCAAAGGCTTTGGCCCGGATGGAGAAGAAGGCGGCATAAAAGGCCAGGGGGTAGTGAACCTTGAACCAAGCGATGCGAAAGGCCATCATCACGTAAGCCACGGCGTGGGCCTTGGGGAACAGGTAGGCAATCTTCTTGCAGGAGGTGATGTACCAGTCCGGGACCCCGGCGGCCTTCATCTCCTCCTCTGCCCCGTCGGGCAGGCCCCGGCCCTTTCGGACCGACTCCATAATCTTGAACGCCCGCTTGGGGTCCAGCCCCTTGGAAATCAGAAACAGCATAATGTCGTCGCGGCAGCCGATGACCTCGCCAACAGGAATGTTGTTCTGCAAAATCAGGTCCCGGGCGTTGCCCAGCCACACGTCGGTACCGTGGGTAAAGCCGGAAATGCGCAGCAGGGTATCAATCTGGGTGGGCTGCGTCTCCACCAGCACCCCCCGGGTGAAGGGCGTGTTGAACTCCGGGATGGCCACCGCGCCGGTGGGTCCCATCACCGGGTCGTTTTCAAAGCCCAGCGCCTTGGAGGAGGTAAACAGCGACATAGTATCTTTGTCGTCCAGGGGGATGTCCCGGACCTTCACGCCGGTCAGGTCCTCCAGCATCCGAATCATGGAGGGGTCGTCGTGGCCCAGCATGTCCAGCTTCAGCAGGTTGGACTCCATGGAGTGGTACTCAAAGTGGGTGGTGATGATATCGCTGTTGGGGTCGTCGGCGGGGTGCTGGACGGGGCAGAAGTCGTAGATCTCCCGGTCCTGGGGGATGACCACCATGCCGCCGGGGTGCTGGCCGGTGGTGCGCTTCACTCCGGTGCACCCAATGGCCAGCCGGTTCTCCTCCGCCTTGGAGACCGCCTTCCCCTTCTCTTCCAGATACTTTTTCACATAGCCGAAGGCGGTCTTCTCGGCCACCGCGCCGATGGTCCCCGCCCGGAAGACGTGAGTCTGGCCAAACAGCTCAAAGGTGTATTTGTGGGCGCTGGACTGGTACTCGCCAGAGAAGTTCAAGTCGATATCGGGCACCTTGTCGCCGCCAAAGCCCAAAAAGGTCTCAAAGGGGATGTTAAAGCCGTCCTTCACATACGGGGTCCCGCAGACCGGACAGACCGCGTCGGGCATATCCGCCCCGCAGCCATAGGGGTGGGCGGGGTCCTGGGCGTAGTCGAAGTCGGTGTGCTTGCACTTGGGGCAGCGGTAGTGGGCAGGCAGGGAGTTGACCTCGGTGATGCCCGACATGTAGGCCACCAGAGACGAACCCACCGAGCCCCGGGACCCCACCAGATAGCCGTGCTCCAGGGAGTTCTGCACCAGCTTCTGGGCGGACATGTAGATAACGTCGTACTTGCATCGGATGATGTCTCCCAGCTCCGTCTCGATGCGGTCCACCACGATTTTGGGCGGGTCCTCCCCGTACAGCTCGTGGGCTTTGCCCCACACCAGCTGCTTCAGCTCCCCGTCGGAGTTCTCCAGCTTGGGGGCGAACAGGCCCTGGGGCAGAGGCTCAATGGGGTCGCACCAGCTGGCGATGAGGTTGGTGTTGGTCACCACCACCTCCTTCGCTTTCTCCTCCCCCAGATAGGCAAACTCCTGGAGCATCTCATCGGTGGTCTTGAAGTAGATGGGCAGGCTCTCGTCGGCGTCCTCAAATCCCTTCGAGGCCAGCAGGATGTGGCGGTAGACCTCGTCCTCCGGGTCCAGGAAGTGGACGTCCCCGGTGGCGCACACCGGCTTGCCCAGCTCCTCCCCCAGCTTGACGATGGCCCGGTTGAAGTCCCGCAGCTCCTCCTCCGACCGCACCAGCCCCTTGCGGAGCATGAACATGTTGTTGCAGATGGGCTGGATCTCCAGGTAGTCATACCAGGAGGCAATGCGTTTCAGCTCCTCCCAGCTTTTCCCGTCGGTCAGAGCCCGGAACAGCTCCCCCGCCTCACAGGCGGAGCCCAGGATCAGCCCCTCCCGGTTCTCGTTGATGAGGGATTTTGGCATGATGGGGTATCGCTTGAAGTGGTCCAGATAGGACAGGGATACCAGCTTGTACAGGTTGCGCAGGCCGGTCTGGTTCTTGGCCAGCACGATGAGGTGCTTGGGCTGGCGCTTGGCCTTGCCCTTCCCCCGGATGGTGCGCATGTAAGGGTTTACCTGGGACAGGTCATGGAACCCCAGCGCCTCCAGCTTTCGAAAGAAGTGGGGGAGCATGTAGGCCACCGTTGCCGCGTCATCGCTGGCCCGGTGGTGGTTGAAGGCGGGCAGATGCAGGTGCTCGGCCACGATATCCAGCTTGTACTTGCCCAGTTCGGGCAGCAGGTTCTGGGCCAGAATCAGGCTGTCCACCGAAGGGTTGTGGAAGGGGATGCCGTACTTCTCACACCCGGCGGCGATAAAGCCCATGTCGAAGTCGGCGTTGTGGGCGGCCAGGGGCCGGTCCCCGGCAAAGGCCAAAAAGGCCCGCAGCGCCTCCTCCTGAGAGGGCGCTCCGGCCAGCATCTCGTCGGTGATGCCGGTGAGGCGGATGATCTCCGGAGGCAGCATGCGCCCCGGGGCGGCGAAGGTGTTGAAGGTATCGGTAATCTCCCCGTTTTTCAGCACCACTGCGCCGATCTCGATGATGACCTCGTACTTCTTGTTCAGGCCGGTGGTCTCAATGTCGAAGCAGACGATCTCGCTGTTGAAGGGGGCGTCTGTCTCCCCGTGGACCGCTACCCGGTCGTCCACGTCGTTGATGTAGTAGGCCTCCACGCCGAAGAGGACCTTGATTTTCTTGGCCGAGTGCTTGGCGTTGGGGAAGGCGTGGGCCACCCCGTGGTCGGTGATGGCGATGGCCGGGTGGCCCCAGGCCTCGGCCCGCTTGATCACGTTCTTGTCCCGGCCGATGGTGGAGTCGGTCTTGAAGCCCACCGCCGTCAAGGCGTCCATGGCGGACATGTTGGTGTGCAGATGGAGCTCCACCCGTTTCTCTGGAGCGGTGTCCATCCGGGGAGTGACCTCCGTCACACTGACCGCCGCCGGCTCCAGCACCATATCGCCGTAAAAACGGTCCAGGTTCAGCCGGCCCTGGACCTTGACGTGCATCCCCTTTTTGATCCCGTCCACCAGAGGCTTCCCCTCCTCGCCGGGAAAGAACTTGTTCACCCGGATGGAGCCGGTGTAGTCCGTGATATCGAAGGCCACCACCCAGGCTCCCCGCTTTTTCAGCTCCTTGTTGTCGATGGCGAAAACGTCCCCCTCCACCACCACGGCGCCCATATCCAGTTCCAGGTCCCGGATTGGGACCGGGGCCTTGGTGACGGGCCGGCCGAAGACAACCTTGCCCTGGGGCTTTTTGTCCCCCTTGGGCGGAGCGGGACGGGGGGTGTGTTTCAGCGCCGCCCGGCGGATGGCCTCCGTGCGGGCAAAGGGGTCCAGCTCCTGCTCTGGCTTGGGCGGTTCCGGCGCGTCGGGAACCTCCGGGTCCGGAGGGGCAGCGGCCTCCGCCGCCTCGATCTTCACGCTGGTCAGGCCGTAGGCCCGGCACAGTGCCTCCTCCGCCTGGATGATCAGGTTCGGGCCTGCCCCGGAGGCCCCCTCCACCGTGATCTTGGCGCTGCGGCTGGCCTTGTCGATGGCGGCGGACAGGATCAGCCAGCCCTCCACCCCGTTGCACAGCTCGGTCCACTGGCGCAGGGCGGCAAACATCTGTAAAAATGGTATCTTTTGGGACATTCAGTCGCTCTCCTTCGTCCATACATGGTGATCGGACAGCAAAATAATAAAATCGGAGTGCTTCTCCGTCCAGTCCGGGTTCCAATCCCGATAGTGCCAGTGGGACAGGCTGTCCAGCTCCGCCCCGGCGGACTCCTCCCGCACACTCCGCAAAAATTCAATGAGCTGGTCCAGTTCCTCCCGGGAGCAGTCCAGGCTCACCTCCCGCAGCGTCTGGGGCAGCTGGCCCTGGCTGTTCCACTCGTGACCGTATGCTAACATGATTTTCCTCCCTCACAGCGTCTCAATCAGGGCAAACAGCTCGTCCACCAGCCGGTCCTGGGGGACTTTTTTGATAATCTCCCCCTTCTGAAACAGCAGGCCCTCACCGATCCCCCCGGCGATACCGCAGTCGGCGGCGGAGGCCTCTCCGGGGCCGTTGACGGCGCAGCCCATGACCGCCACGGTGATGGGCTTGTCCACCGGCTTCAGCCGCCCCTCCACCTCATTGGCCAGGGCGATCAGGTCAATTTTTGTCCGCCCGCAGGTGGGGCAGCTCACCAGCTCCGGACCCTCCCGGCGCACCCCCGCCGCCTTCAGAATCTCCCTCGCGGCGTAAATTTCCTCCACCGGGTCGGCGGACAGGGACACCCGCATGGTGTCCCCCACCCCCAGGGCCAGCAGGCCGCCAATGCCCACGGCGGACTTCAGGGTACCCATCCGCACCGTCCCCGCCTCGGTGACGCCCAGGTGCAGAGGGTATTCCTCCCGCAGGTGCATGAGCCAATATGCCTGCACCGCAGTCTGTACATTGGAAGCCTTCAGCGAGACGCAGATGTCCGTAAAATCGTACCGCTCCAGCAGTCGGATCTGTCGTATGGCGGACTCCACCATACCCCTGTAAGTCACACCATACCGTGCCTTTACTTCCCGTTCCAGCGAACCGCTGTTCACCCCGATGCGGATCGGGATATTATGTAAACGGCAAGCGTCCGCCACCTGTTTCACATAGTAAGCTCCCCCGATGTTCCCCGGGTTGATGCGCACCTTATCCGCCCCGGCGGCGATGGCCTCCAGCGCCAGCTTATAGTCGAAGTGGATGTCCACCACCACGGGGATGGGGCTTTGCTCCTTGATCTTCCCCACCGCCCGGGCGGCCTCCATGTCGGGCACCGCCACCCGGACGATCTCACACCCGGCGGCGGCCAGCTTCTTGATCTGGGCCACCGTGGCCTCCACGTCCTGGGTGGGGGTGTTGGTCATGGACTGAATGGTAACGGGAGCGCCCCCTCCAATGAGGACGCCGCCCACGTTGATCTGTTTTGTCATGCTTACCTCCCGAACAGCTTGCCCACGTCGCTGAGGGTGACCGCCAGCATCAGGCACATGAGGGCGGCCAGGCCGGCCAGGTGGACGTAGCCCTCGTACTTCGCATCGATTTTCCGGCGAAACAGCCCGTAGATCAGGCCGTTGAGCGCCAGAAAGAACACCCGGCCCCCGTCCAGAGCGGGCAGGGGGAGCAGGTTCATCACCGCCAGGTTGACGGCGATCAGCGCCGCCAGATAGCCCAGGTTCCAGGCGGCATCCAGGAGGGTGGGAGACTGGCTGCCCACCTCCCCCATCATGTTCACAATACCCACCGGGCCGGACATATCCCGCAGGCCCACCGCGCCGGTGATGAGGTCGCCCAGACTGATCCACCCCAGACGGACAAAGTCGACGGCGGTCTTCCAGGAATAGCCCAGCGTCCCCAAAAAGTCCGTCGGGTCGGCGGTGACCGCCATGGACAGCCCCCGCAGGCGGGTATAATTGCCATTCTCATCGGTGCGCTCCTGATAGGGCAGGTGGACGTCCTTCAGCTCCACCCGCTGGCCGTCCCGCTCCACCACGAAGTCGATGGTCTCCCCCGCCCGGTCCAGGTAAAAACGGGCGTTGCCGTAAACCAGCACCCGGTGGCCGTCCACCGACAGGAACCGGTCCCCGGCCAGCAGGCCGCAGTCCTCGGTGCCATAGCCCTCCAGGGGACCGCCAAACACCTCCACCCGGAACCCTTGGGCCGGAGCGTAGAGGACGGCGATGATGACCACCCCGGTGATGAAATTCATAAAAGCCCCGGCGCACAGGATGATGATCTTCTTCCACCAGGCCGCTTTGCCGAAGGAACGGGGATCGGCCGAGTCCTCGTCGTCCCCCTCCAGGGCGCAGAAGCCGCCAATGGGCAGCAGGCGCAGGCTGTATACGGTGCCCTCTCCTTCCCGAGGCTCCTCCGTATTTTTCCGGCTCTGCCAGATGACAGGGCCCATGCCGATAGCGAACTCGTTCACCTTCACCCCCAGCAGCTTGGCGGTGGCGAAGTGGCCCAGCTCATGGGTGGCCACCAGAACGCCGAAGATCAGAATCGCGACGATGATATAAAGCATAGGAAATACGCCTCCAAAGGTTTACATAACAGACTCCCGGGCCGCCTGGTCCGCGTCCAGGATGTCCTGCATGGTGGGGTTCTGGACCGGCGGCACCTGGGCCATGGCCTTCTCCACCTTGGCGGCGATGTCCAAAAAGCCGGTCTTCCCCGCCAGGAACTGGGCGACAGCCTCCTCGTTGGCCCCGTTGAGGATGGCCCCCGCGGTGCCGCCGGTCTTAGCCGCCTCCAGGGCCAGGGCCAGACAGGGAAAAGCCTCCAGGTCGGGGGCGCCGAAGGTGAGAGGGCCGCAGTTCCACAGGTCCAGAGGGGCAGACGGTCCGGGCACCCGCTTGGGGTAGGTCAGGGCGTACTGGATGGGCAGGCGCATATCGGGCGCGCCCAGCTGAGCCAGCATGGCATTATCACAGTATTCCACCAACGAGTGGATCATACTCTCCCGATGGACCACAACCGAAATTTTTTCCACCGGCATGCGATACAGGTGCATGGCCTCGATAACCTCCAGGCCCTTGTTCATCAGGGTGGCGGAGTCCACGGTGATCTTGGCCCCCATGGACCAGTTGGGATGCTTCAGGGCGTCCTCCACCGTTATGCCGGCCAGCTCCGCCCGCGTTCTGCCGTAAAAGGGCCCGCCGGAGCAGGTGAGGATCAGCCGCTTCACCTCGCCCCGGTCCCGGTTGGCCTCCAGGCACTGGAACAGAGCGGAGTGCTCCGAATCCACCGGGTAGAGCTTCGCGCCGTAGTCCTTGGCCTCCTCCAGGACAAGGGGGCCGGCGCAGACCAGCGTCTCCTTGTTGGCCAGGCAGACCCGCTTACCCTCCCGGATGGCGGCCAGGGTGGGCCGCAGGCCCGCCATGCCCACCAGGGCGGCAATGGCCGCGTCCGCGCTGGAGATGGTGGCCGCCTCCAGCACCCCCTCCAGCCCGCTGAGGACGTGGATGTTGGTGTCCGCCAAACGGACCCGCAGGTCGGCGGCGGCCTTCTCGTCCGCCAGGGCGGCAATGGCCGGCCGAAACCGCCGGGCCTGCTCCTCCATCAGCTTGACGCTGGAGTTGGCCGCCAGCGCCGCGGCCTCCATGCCGCAGGCGGCAATCACTTCCAAGGACTGCCGCCCGATGGAACCGGTGGAACCTAAAACTGTCACCTTTTGGCTCATAATTGTGTTCCTTTCTATGCAAACACCCCAGGATTGCATCCAAAATCCCCCCGTTGCAAAGGGAGGCTTCTGCCGCTGCGGCGGGACGGGGACGCTGTTCTCAAAACGCCGGCAGAACCTCCACCAGCAGCAGCAGCATGGGGGCCGCGAAGGTGGTGGAATCAAACCGGTCCAACATCCCGCCGTGGCCGGGCAGAAGGGCGCCGTAGTCCTTCACATGGTGCTGCCGCTTGATCAGAGAAAAGGACAGGTCCCCCAGCTCGGTGATGGCGCTGCCCAGCAGGCCGTACAGAGCCATAACCGGCAGTTTGACTGTCACCCCGCCAAAATACTGCACCAGCCAGCCGTAGAGCAGCATGCACAGGCACCCGGTGACGATGCCTCCGATGTAGCCCTCCAGCGACTTGTTGGGGCTGACCTGGGTGATCCCCCGGTGCCGCCCCAGAAAGACTCCAAAAAAGTACGCCCCGATATCGGTGGTGAAGGCGCAGATCACCGGCAGCAGCACGTAAAACTGTCCGCAGTCAAACCACTTCAGCTGCACCAGGGCGGACAAAAAGACCGGGATGCCGATGCCGCCGAAGAGGCAGACCATAATGCTGCTGAAGCTGATCTCCCCCTCCGCGCCGTACTGACGCAGGGCCGGGAGGAACAGAGCCGCCATCAGCAAAAGGGCCGCCGCCCGGGCGGTCCAGCCGCCGAAGCCCACCCCGTGTCCCAGGGGGATCAGGACGGCGGCCACGGCGGTGACGGCGTACATCCCATTGTGGTGGGGCACCTGAGCGGCCCGCAGCAGCTCGAAGGAGGCCATCCCGGCGATAAAGGCCACCAGCACCGCCAGCGCCAGGGGGGGCAGAAGGTAGAGGGCCGCCAGAAAGGCCGGTCCCAGCGCCACACCCACAAGAATCCGAGTTGCCAACGCTACACACCTCCAAACCGGCGGTCCCGGCTTTGATACGCGGCAATGGCCCGGTGGAGCTCCTCCTTAGAGAAGTCGGGCCACAGCACATCCGTGATATAAAACTCCGAATAGGCCGCCTGCCATAGCAAAAAGTTGGACAGCCGCAGCTCCCCGCTGGTGCGGATCACCAGATCCGGGTCGGGGACGCCCTGGGAGTAGAGATAGCCGCCGAACCGGTCCACCGTCAGGTGATTGGGATCGGCTTTGCCGTCGATGCAGTCCTGGGCAAAGGCCCGGGCCGCCCGGACCAGCTCGTCCCGGCCCCCGTAGTTCAGGCAGATGTTCACCTGACAGCCCTCGTAGTGCCGGGAAATTTCCCGGGTCCGCTCACACAACTCCCGCAGCTCCGGGGTCAGGGGGGACAGGTCGCCAAAAAATTCCATCTTCACCCGGTCCCGCTCCATCTGGGCGATGGCCTCCAGCAGGTACTTTTTCAGCAGGCCCATAATGGCTCCCACCTCCTCCTCCGGCCGCTTCCAGTTTTCTGAGGAGAACGCATAGACGGTGAGGTAGTCCAGGCCGATGTCCTTGCAGTAGGTGGCAATGGTGCGGAAGGTCTCCGCTCCCGCCGCATGACCTGCCGTTCGGGGCAGGCCCCGCTTCTTGGCCCAGCGGCCGTTGCCGTCCATAATGATGGCGATGTGCCGGGGCAGACGGGAGAAGTCCACCTCGGTCTGCGCTGCCATTTTTTTGGAAAAGAGGGCCATGGGCGGTCGCTCCTTTTTCATGTTTCTATGCCGGGAAACGGGCCGGTGTCCTCACCGGCCCGCTGTCTGCAGTCACACCGCCATCAGTTCCTTTTCCTTCTTGGCGGTCAGGTCGTCGATGTCCTTGCACCGCTTGTCGGTCATGTCCTGAAGCTCCTTCTCCAGCTTCTTCTGGTCGTCCTCGGTCAGCTCGGACTTTTTGGTCTTCTTCTTGATGTCATCCATGGCGTCCCGGCGAATGTTCCGCAGGGCCACCTTGCCCTCCTCGCCGTACTTGCGCACCTGCTTGGTCAGCTCCTTGCGGCGCTCCTCGGTGAGCTGGGGGAAGGCCAGACGGAGGACCCGGCCGTCGTTCTGGGGGTTGATGCCCAGGTCGGAGGTCTGGATGGCCTTCTCAATGGCCTTCAGCAGGGACATGTCGTAGGGCTGGATGGTCAGGGTCCGGGGATCGGGGGAACCGATGTTGGCCACCTGGTTCAGCGGCGTGGGAGCGCCGTAATACTCCACCATGATCCGGTCCAGTACGCCGGCGTTGGCCCGGCCCGCCCGGACGGCGGCGAAATTGGATTTAACCACCTCAATGGTCTTCTGCATTCTCTCATCATAGCTTACGATCTCAGGGCTCATGGTCATTACTTCCTTTCTTGTTTTTTATCCCACAATGGTCCCAATGGTCTCGCCCATCACCGCGCGGTAGATGTTTTCCGGGTCCTTGAGTGCGAAGAGGAGCACCGGGATCTTGTTGTCCATCGACAGCGATGTGGCGGTGGAGTCCATCACCTTCAGGTGCTGAGCCAAAACATCGTCGTAGGAAATGGCGTCGTACTTCGTGGCGGTGGGGTCCAGCTTGGGGTCGGCAGAGTAGACGCCGTCGATGTTCTTGGCCAGGAGGATGACGTCCGCGTCGATCTCGGCGGCCCGGAGAACGGCGGCGGTGTCGGTGGAGAAGAAAGGATTGCCGGTGCCGCAGCCGAAAATGACCACGCGGCCCTTCTCCAGATGGCGGATGGCCTTGGAGCGGATGTAGGGCTCGGCCACGGCCTGCATCCCGATGGCGGTCTGTACCCGGACCTCCACCCCCTTCTGCTCCAGCACGTCGGCCACGGCCAAGGCGTTGATAGCGGTGGCCAGCATACCCATATGATCGGCCCGGACCCGCTCCATGGCTCCGCCGCCGTCCTTCACACCCCGCCAGAAGTTGCCGCCGCCTACCACAACGCCCACCTGGACCCCACGGTCCACACAGCGTTTGATCACGTCGCAGACCCGGCCGATCACCTGGAAGTCCAACCCCCGGGAAGCCTCTCCTGCCAGGGCTTCGCCGCTGATTTTCAGCAGCACGCGTTTATACTTGGGCTGATCCATGAACTACCCCTCCTGTTCGTTTTCTTGCCTCTATTTTAATATATTTTTTACCGTTTGCATAGAGGGTAAGTCAAACTTTTTCAAATTGTCCACAATTTGCCCGTCCGGCGAAAATTAGGGGTTGCATTTTCTCCGCCGCTGTCGTATAATAGAGCAGACAACTGGATACGATGTCTTCAGGGCGGGGTGAAATTCCCCACTGGCGGTAAAGTCCGCGACCGGACACGGAAACGTGTCCGCTGACCCGGTGAAACTCCGGGACCAACGGTTACAGTCCGGATGGAAGAAGATGTGTGTGAAACAAAACACGCGCCGTTTTGGTGCGCGCAAGCACGCCTCCTTGTTTGTTTTGACACCTGGAAGACATGGTCTTTCAGCGGTCAAATACAAAAAAGGAGTGTTTTTTATGTCCAATCCCGCCACTGTCTCCCATTCCAGACGCGCCATCTCCACCCGGGCCATCACCGTCACCGCTATGCTCTCGGCGGTGGCCTGCGTCCTGAACATCTTCGACTTCCCCATCCCCTTCCTGATCCCCGCCTTCATCAAAATGGACATCGCTGACCTGCCCGAGCTGCTGGCCGCCTTCTCCCTGGGGCCCTGGTACGGCGTGACCGTCACCTTCCTGAAGAACCTGCTCAAGGTCATCATCAAGGGCACCTCCACCGCCTACGCCGGCGAGCTGTGCAATTTCATCCTGGGCGCCGCCTTCTCCTTTACCGCCGGGGTGATCTACCACTACAAGAAGTCCCGGAAGAGCGCCCTCATCGGCGCGCTGGCCGGGGCGGCGGTGATGGCCCTGCTCTCCATCCCCTGCAACTACTTCATCTCCTACCCTGTCTACACCAAGTTCATGGCAATCGACAAGATCATCGCCGCGTATCAGGCGATCCGCCCCGGCGTCAACGGCCTTCTGGAGTGCCTGATTATCTTCAACGCCCCCTTCACCCTGCTCAAAGGGCTGCTCACTGCCGCCCTGTGTTTCCTGGTCTACAAGCCCCTCTCCCCTATCCTCCACGGCGCCGGCAAATAAACCGGAAGCAGTCCTCCTCCTCTCTCACCAAAAGCGGGACAGGTTTTCACCTGCCCCGCTTCTTTGCGCGCTTTTTTTGCTGGCGCAGGAGGTACTTTTCCTGCCGCTCCTGCTCCCGGCGGCTTTGGACGTCCCGTTTCCGGGCCAGTCCCTCCTGCTCCCGCTGACGGCTTAGAGCCTCCTGGGCCCGGGTGCTGACGCCCCGCTCCCCGGTGGCCGCACGGGCCTCCCGCTGGACCCGTTTGGGATTCCTGTGCTCCGGAGCAGGGCGCTCCCCCTCCGCCGCCGGGCTGAACCGCAGCCTGTGCCACTCCGTTTCGATCCACTCATAGAGCTGGGCGTCGGTGGGTTCAGCTCCAAAGACGGCTTTGGCCGCCGAATACCCTGACTCGTCCCACCGCTCCGCGATCCCCACCCAAAAGGGCGGCTGGAACAGCACGGTAAAGCTGCTTGCATGTCGGTCCATATTCAGTTTCCTCCCTGATTGTGTGTCAGAGAATGGACGACCCGGGAGGGAAGGTTACTGACGGGAGCGCGGCCCGCGGACGGACTACCTACCGCCCTGTGTTTTTATCTCTGCAGTGCCATTATACCAGATCCGAACCAGCTTTGCAAATACCGCCTCCCTCTGCGATGGGAGGCGGTTTCACTTCTCTGTAAGTGCTGCTCCTGGATATCCCTTACGTCTCCACCACGGCCAGCACATCGTCCACGCTGGTCAGGGCCTGGAAGATCTCCTCCCGCCCCGCTCCCTGCCGGGAGCTGAGGGCCAGAACAGCGCAGGACGCCCCGGTCTCGTCGTTTTTCCGATTGATCTCCAGGTCTACAATCTTCACGCCCAGCATATGGCACCGGTCCACCACCTCCTCCAGGCAGGAGGGCTTGGTATACTCCACATACACGCCGATCTCCCGGTTGCTCCGGAGCAGACGGTACTCCAGTTTGGAGAAAAACACCTCTGCCACCAGCACCAGGATGGTGGTATACACCGCACCCTCGTAAAACCCGAAGCCGCAGCACAGGCCCACAATCGCCACCACCCACAGCCCCGCCGCGGTGGTCAGCCCCTTCACCCGCCGCCGCCGGGTCACCATGATGGTGCCCGCGCCAATAAAACCGATGCCGGACACCACTCCGGCCCCCATGCGGGCCACGTCCAGATAATAGTGCATCGTCACAAACAAATGCACGCTGGTCATGGCGGCGATGGCCGCCCCCAAGCAGATCAGGATATGGGTGCGGAAGCCGGCGGGCCGGCGCTTCTCCGCCCGCTCGATGCCGATCACGCCGCCGCACAACAGCGCCAGCGCCACCCGGAAGACAACGCCGGACAGGCCCATCCCCCGCAAAAAATCCAATTCGTGCAGCATATCCCCGCCTCCTATATCTCGTCGATGGCCCGCACGTCCGGGCTGTAGGACAGATTGGCCAGCAGTTTGGTGTGGGACTGGCTTTTTGGCAAATGCAGATAGAGCACCACGCTGACTCCACCGCCGCTCTGTCCCTTCCGCTCCAGCTCCACGTCGAAGATCTGGATGCCCATGGCCTTCAGCAGGGCGATAAAGTCCCGCAGGCGCTCGGGGGACACCAGCTCCACATACAGATTCATGTTCCGGGACCGGGACAGCAGAAATTCCTCGATCCGAGGCAGCACCTTGATGCTCAGGAAAATGGCTGCGAAGCCCGCCAGCGCCCCCTCGTAGAACCCGGCTCCAATGGCCACGCCCAGGCAGGCCGAGGCCCACAGCCCCGCCGCGGTGGTCAGCCCCTTCACCTCCGACTGGTCGGTGATCAGGATGGTGCCTGCCCCCAGAAAGCCCACTCCGCCGATGGCCTTGGCCCCGATGCGGGAGACGTCGATCTTCTTCTCCAGCAGCGCCGAGACCTCCGCCCACTGGGTATTCATCATCACCCACAGATACTGACTCAGCACACCGGTCATGGCGGACCCCAGGCACACCAGCATATAGGTGCGAAAGCCCGCCGGACGCCGCTTGTGCTCCCGGTTGACCCCGATCATCCCGCCGCACAGCACCGCCAGCGTCAGCCGCAGGAGGACGGAGGGCATATTGAATTCCCGCAGAGCGTCCAGCATGTTTCTCTCCTTTGCAGTTCGTGACCGAAGCTCCTCCGCACAGTTGGAGAAGCTTCGGGGTTTGGGACCAGCAGTTTATCCCCCACCACTCAAAATCCCACCGCTCCATACAGCCGCTGCATTCGTCTACTGCACCACCACATTCTCCTGCCCCAGCCGCTCAGTCAGCTCCTGCACCAGGGCGGGGTGTATCTCGCAGCGGGAGCCCAGCAGCTTTTTGCAGTCCTCAAAGTAGAGCTTGACCTCCTGCGGCCCAGGGAAGAAGGACAGGGCCAGCCGCACCTTCCGCAGACGGGGGTCCTCCCGGCTGGGCAGACGCAGGTACAGGGTCTCTCCTTTGCCCTGGACCGCCTCCAGATGAGACAGGGGACTGACCGAGTCCACCATCAGCTGGGGTTCCTTCTCCTCCCGGACGGAGATCTTCCCGGTGGCCAGAACGGGCACGTTCTCCTTGATACAGCTCCCGCTCTCGTCCAGGACGCGGGAGAAGCACAGCAGCTCTATGGTGCCGGTGCTGTCCTCCAGGTTGACATAGGCCATCAGGGTGTTGTTTCGGGTGGTTTTGGTCTTGACGCCCGCGATGACTCCGGCGATGGACACCCGCTGGCCATCCCGGTACTCCCGGGGACCCGCCGTCTCCTCGAAATCCTCCAGAATGGAGCCG
>CAJUAW010000007.1 GCA_910584605.1 uncultured Oscillospiraceae bacterium | reverse complement strand
GTACAGGCCCTGGGTGCCGGGGAGCAGCTGCAGGACCATGACCTTACCGGACTTGCTGGGGTCCTCGCTGAGCAGGCCGGTGCCGGCCTCGCCGGCGATGCCGGTGCCCTTGGCGGAGCCGACGCAGCTCAGGCCCACCGCCAGGCCGGCCCCCAACAGGGCCAGAGCCAGGCCGCCAAAGCCGCCGAAGAGAGTTCCCAGCTGGGTTGCTTCCAGAGCCAATGCAGTGTCAATCATGATAATTTCCTCCTCTTATTTTACTACCTTGTAGTATTTTGTATCCAGGTCCAGGGGGCGGAAGGGCTTTCCGCCGTCCTCATAGAACCGCCCGAAGTATTCCAGACATTGCAGGCGCATGTCATGGACAAAGCAGCCCAGAATATTCAGGGCGAAGTTCAGCGCGTTGCCCACCATGGCGATGATGAAGAAGGCGATCACATTGCCCGTCATGGCGCCCAGGGTGTTGAACACCTGAGCGGTGACCGCGCCGGCCAGCATCAGGGCCATCAGGCGGGAGTAGGACAGGATGTCGCTGAAATATCCGGTGACGTTGTTGTACAGGGAACCGGCGATCCCCATCAGCTTGCCCACAATCCCTTTTTTGCCGTAGCCCTGGGTCAGCGCCAGGACCACCAGGATGGCGGCCACGCAGGGGATGATCTGTCCGCTCACCGCGGCCGCTCCGGCCAGGATGAACACCAGGAACCAAGCTCCCTCGCCGCACAGGGCGGCCATGGTCTCGCCTGCTTTGATCTGCTTGTACATGCTGACCGCCATGCCGGTGAAGATCTGCACCACGCCCAGCACCAGCGCGCCCACCAGCACGTTCACCGCCTTATCCAGGGGATCGAACAGCTTGGGCAGGGCAAAGGTGCTGCCAGGGTTCATCAGCTGGACCAGCTGGGGGATCAGGTCCCCGAAAAAGCCGCCGGTGGCCGCCCCCCACAGGAAGGTGCTCACACCGCACAGCCCCAGCAGGGGCATCATGTACCGCATGGTGGCCCCGTCAGGCTTGGCCTTCTTGATGACCACCACCGAGGCCAGCATCATGATCAGTCCGTAGCCCATGTCCGCCATCATCATCCCGTAGAACAGGATGAAGAAGGGGGCCATCAGGGGGTTGGGGTCCAGCGAGCCGTAGGCGGGGAGGGAATACATATCCGTCACCATGTTCAGCGGCTTGGTGAACCAGTTGTTTTTCAGCTTCACCGGCACCTGGGGGTACTCCTCCGGGGCCGGGTCGGCCGCTTCCACGGCGCAGGGGTAGGCGGACAGCTCCCGCTCCAGGGCGGGCCAGCGCTCCGAAGGGACCCAGCCCTCCAGCAGGAAGGTCTCGCCCGTGTCCATCAGACGGCTGCGGGCCTCCTCCCGGCTGACGTTGATGCAGGCCAGGTCAGCCATCTTCTGCAGGGGGGCGTTCCGATCCCCCATGCCGGACAGCTTCTCCTCAATGGAGGAGGCCTCCTCCTTCAGGGCCCTGGTCTCCTGTTCCAGGCGCTCCAGGTTCTCCGCCGCAGTGCCCGTCCAGTCCCGCAGGTTGGCCCGGGACCAGCCCAGGTTCTTCAGCGTCTCCAGAACCGCGTCCCCCTGGCTGGCGTGGCACACCAGGGTGCAGTAGTGGGACTCCCGGCTGGCGGACACCTCGGTCAGCTCCGCCAGCTCGCCGGCGGCCTGGACCTCGCCCTCGGCCTGGTTCATGGGGAGGCTGGCGGGCAGGGTGCCCAGCTGGAACACCACCTGGGGGGTGGAGCCGGTCTCCAGAGGCAGGTCCAGGTTCAGCCAGGGGCGCAGGGCCTCCTTCTGGGCCTCCAGCTTGGTCTGCTCCGCGCGGATGGCGGACAGGCGGCGGTCCAGCCCGTGGACCTCCTGGGCCAGAGACATGCCCTGCCGGGTCTGCTCCGGGTTGAGCAGGTCCTTCTCCGGTACGCTGGGCCGGGGAGCCAGAAAGCCGCTCTTGGCCGGAGCGTACCGTTTGAGGACCTCCAGGGCCCGTTCGGCCTGGAGCTGCTCCTCATGGGCGGCGGCCAGCCCTCCCGTGTCCGGGCGGGCGAGGGAGGCCCACAGGGGGTCCTCCGGGTCCGCTTCCGGCTGGACGATCTCCACACAGCCCATATGCTGGAGCTTGCGGAGCAGGTCCTCCCGGTCGCTTGCCATGGCCACCATGCGCAGGTGCTTCATTTTTTCTATGGCCATTACCGTTCCACGACCCTTCCAACGATGAACTGCGCGGCCTCTTCCAGCCGCTCCCGGGCATTTCGCTTTAATGTTTCGCAGTCCGCCGCAGCCCGGGCCAGCTCCTCCTGGGTCAACTGGGCGGCCTTGGCCTCCGCCTCTGCCATCATCTGGCGGACTTCCTCACGGGCCTGTTGACGGGCCCGCTCCACGGTCTGCTTTGCTTCCCGCTGGGCGTCGGCCAGCTTCTGCTTGGCTTGGGCGGCAGCGGCTTCCCGGCCGGCCTTGGCCTTCGCCTCCGCCTGGGTAACCGTCTGGATTGCTTCCAATGCCATGTTTTCACCACCTTTTTCTAAATGCTGGAATGGAGAGATTTGCTACTATTCATTGTAGTAACTTTCTCCCAAAAATTCAAGTCCTTTTTCTCCCTTTTTACCCAGCCAATTTTCCGTATTTGCCGGTTTTTTGAACACATTTCTATTTTTGCGCAAAAAAACAGGCGCTCTGCCGGCGAAACCGGCGGAACGCCTGGGGCTGTTACGGTTCCAGAAGGACGGCCTGGGGGCCGGAGCGGTCCTCGCCGGGCGCGGCGGCGATGGCCACCAGCCGGTCCCGGCCGCCGGAGATCCCCGCCTGCTCCAGCAGGTCCAGGGGGGCGGGCTGGAGGCCGTCCTCCGCCGTCCAGATCCGGGCGGCGTACCCCTCCAGCAGCTGGGCGGTGACGCCGCTGACCTGCTCCGTCCCGGCCAGGGTGTCCCGCTCCACCCGGAGGGACAGCCTGGTCCCGTAGGGGGCGATGCCCATCTGCACCTGGCCGAGGAAGGTCTCCAGGCTGGCGGTGAACTGGGCGGGATCGTACCGCTCCCCCCGGGTGATGTTCTCCACATTGCCCTGGATGGGGAAATGCCACTGCTCCAGCAGGATCTCGTCAAAGCCCAGGTAGGCCAGCTCGGTGCACAGGCCGGCCAGATAGGCCTGGGCGTCCTCCTGGGCGGGGCTGAGCCAGCGCAGGCCCAGCGCGTCCCGCCAGTTGTAGTCCCCCCGGCGCAGGGCCAGCTTGTTCCGGGAGTAGGGGGCGCTGTCGTCCTGGAAGCAGCACACCCGGGCCACGGTGTACACCTCCCCCTCGTTCCACGCCTTCAGGGCGGCGTTCACCTCCTCCGGGCCGCACACCTCCGACCACTGGGCGGTGTACTCCTCCGACCACCAGGCCAGCTGGCCGCTCGGAGCCTTCACCGTCAGGATCAGGGTGTCCGCCCCGGCCTGCTCCAGCTTGGCGGCGGCCGCTCCGCTGACCACGTCCTCCACCGGCAGCTCCAGCGCGTACTCCGGGAGCCGGACCTGATCCGGCTCCGGCTCTCCGGCGCTGGAGTCCACCACCACGCTCACGTCGGGCAGGGAGGCGGAGCCGCCGGGGTCCTCCTCCCGGCGGAACATCTGCAGAAAGGGGGGCAGCTCCAGTTTGGGACCCTCGTCGGTATAGACAATATAACGCTGGGCAAAGTAGAGTCCAGCCAGCACAAGGACCACCACCACCGCCAAAGCGACCGCGATAAACTTCAAAATATCCGTAATGGTCCGGCGGCCCCGATAGCCGCCTACATCTCTGTTGGCCCGGCCCATGATTCCCCTCCCAACGCCGAAGCTTTTGTGAGTGCTTTATTATACCAAGTTTTTGCCCATTTTACAACCGCTAATCCTGGGCCGAATTCTTAATTTTCGTGAAATATTTTATCCGATCACCATTCCGCCGTCCACATTCAGCACCTGGCCGGTGATGAAGGAGGCCCGGTCCGAGGCCAGAAAAAGGATGGCCTGAGCAAGTTCCTCCGGCTGTCCGATGCGGCCCAGAGGGGTCTCCTCCTCCAGGGCGGCCAGGTCTTCTGGGGTGAGGTGGGCGTTCATGGCGGTGTCGATCACCCCAGGGGCCGCGCAGTTCACCCGGACGCCCGAGGGGCCCAGCTCCTTGGCCAGGGCCCGGGTCAGGCCGATGACCCCCGCCTTGGCGGCGGAGTAGGGGACCTCGCAGGAGCCGCCCGTCACCCCCCACATGGAGGAGACCGTCACGATGGCCCCCCGCTTCCGGCGCACCATCCCAGGAATGGCCGCCCTCAGGGTGTAAAACATCCCGTCCAGGTCCACCGCCATCAGCTGCCGCCACTGGCGGTCCGTGGTATCGGTGAGCAGCTGCTGGGGCAGGGCCACCCCGGCGCTGCAGACCAGGGCGTCCAGGGGACCCAGGGCGGCCTCCGCCTCCCGGACCAGCCCCTCCGCCCGCTCGGGAAGGGAGACGTCCGCCTGAATTGGGACGGCCCCCACCCCCAGCCCGGCCAGCTCCCGGACCAGAGCCTCTGCCCCGTCCCGGCTGGAGTTGTAGTTGACCGCCACGCTCCAGCCCTCCCGGGCGAAGAGCCGGGCCGCCGCCCTGCCGATGCCCTGGGAGCCGCCGGTAATGAGTACGTTTGCCACAAAAACACCCCTTTTTCAGGATCAGCCCCCGCAGCAGGAGCTGCTCCATCCCTTCCCTTACGCGAATACCCCCTGGACCAGAACCATATAAAGGACTGTGGCCCCGAAGATGGAGATCAGGTCGTTGCCCTTCCAGATGTGAAGGAGCACCGCCGCCAGCCCCGCAATGAGGGGGGGCGCCCAGCCCGCGGGGGAGGCAAAGGTAATCCCTCTCAGGCAGTAGACGATGAGCATGGCGATGATGGCCGGGGGCAGCACCCGGCCCAGGTAGAGGATCAGCTTGGGAGGATGGTCCCCCCGGTCGAACAGGAGGAAGGGCAGGGCCCGGGTGAGGAAGGTCACCCCCGCCATCACGGCGATGTAGGCCAGGATCTGGACCGGGGTCAGGGGCATGACGTCTCCTCCTCTCTGTTCCCGCCGCCCTCCAGCCGGGGCCGGAGCAGGGTCAGGGCAATGACAATGATGGCCAGGGCGGGCAGGAGCATGTCCTCCGCCCCCGCCAGCGCCAGGCCGGCCAGAGCGGCCGCGCCCCCCAGCAGGGCGGGCAGATGGCTCCCCGCGCCCCTCCACTGGCCCACGGCGATCACCAGGAACAGAGCGGTCATGGCAAAGTCCACCCCCGTGGTGTCGAAGGCCAGGGCGGAGCCCAGCAGCGAGCCGATGGCCGAACCCAGCACCCAGTAGCTCTGGTCCAGCAGGGCCACGGCAAAGAAAAAGTCGTGCTCGTCCACCCCCTCCGGGGCCTTGGCGGAGGAGAGGAGGGCGTAGGTCTCATCGGTCAGGGAAAAGATCATGTACAGCTTCCGCGCCCCCATGCCCCGGAATTTTTCCAGCATGGACAGGCCGTAGACCAGGTGGCGGAAGTTGATGATCAGGGTGAGGAAGGCCGTCTGAGGCAGGGACGCCCCCGCCGCCAGCAGGGACACCCCCAGGTACTGCCCGGAGCCGGCGTAGATAACCGCGCTCATCAGCACCGCCCAGCCCACGCCGCAGCCGATGGACTGGAGCATCAGCCCGAAGGCCATGCCGATGGCCAGATAGCCCATCAGCACCGGGACGGTCACCGGAAAGGCGGCGGCCAGGGTCGTTCGATTCATGTGGAATGCACCTCGTCTGAAAAAATCTGAGCGCTCCTATTTTACTCGTTTTTTCCGCCCCGCGCAACCCCCTTCCCGCCGTCTGTTAAGAACCGGTAAAGTTTTCCTATCCGCCTTGATTTTTTCCGTTTCATCCCTATAATAGTATCAATCTCTTCCTGTTTGGAGGCTTTGGCATGAACAAGCTGCTCTTTATCTTCAACCCCACCTCGGGCACCGGACAGATCAAAACGGCGCTGTCCACGGTGCTGGACGTATTCACCAAGGCGGGATGGATCACCACCTCCTACCCCACCCAGTGCAAAGGGGACGCCGCCCGCACCGCCCAGGAGCTGGGCGGGTCCTTCGACCGGGTCATCTGCGCCGGAGGGGACGGCACCCTCAGCGAGACCGTCTCCGGCCTGCTGAAGCTGAAGGCCCCGCCCCCGCTGGGCTACATCCCCTTCGGCTCCACCAACGACTGCGCCGCCACCCTGAAGCTCCCCCGGAAGCCCCGGGAGGCCGCCCTGGTGGCCGCCGGGACCGGCCTGACCCTCCCTATGGACGTGGGCCGGCTCAACGGCAAGCCCTTCATCTACGTGGCCGCCTTCGGCGCCTTCACCAAGGTGGCCTACGACACCCCCCAGGAGCTGAAAAACACCTTCGGCCACCTGGCCTATATTTTTGCGGGCATCGCCTCCCTGCCCACCATCGCCCCCTACCACATGCAGGTGGAGTACGACGGCAATATCCTGGAGGACGACTTTTACTTCGGCATGGTGAGCAACTCCCAGTCCATCGGCGGCCTCCGCCCCCCCAGCGCCAATTGGGTGGTGCTGGACGACGGGTTGTTTGAGGTCACGCTGGTGAAAAAGCCCCTCAGCCTGGCCGACCTCACCGACGGGCTCCAGGCCCTGGCCAACCCCTCGGCAGACCGCTCAGGGGCGTTGGTCCAGTTCCAGGCCAGTCAGCTCACCTTCCGCTGCGAGCAGCCCATCCCCTGGACGGTGGACGGAGAATTCGGCGGCAGCCAGTCAGTCAACCGGGTGGAAAACTGTCAAAAGGCATTGAAGCTTGTGCGCGGAGAGCAATGAAACATGGCCCCGGCGTCCCTTTCTTGGACGCCGGGGCCGTCTTTTATCCTGTTCCTGCCTGTCTTTTTATCGCCCACGCTTGACGCCCATATGTGCCTCCAACTGCAAATCCCTTACAGCACAAGCATGAGATTGTTATAATTGAGTTCTTTCGCCTTCTTTTGAACCGAAAACCAGTCTATGATGGTTAAAATACCGCAGCAGCCCAGTGTGAGAAGCTTCAAAATCCCCATCCCGGTTTCACCCAGCATAAACCGGTCAATCCCCAAGCTGCCCAAGAAGATAGAGACCAGAAGAATCGTTGTCGGGTCCTTAAATTCCACCGCAGACACTAACTGAAATTTTGCCTCATCCGCCTCCAACAATTTTTGCTTAATAAAGACAATTTTTTCCGCAGGAAGGTATTTTTGGTTGGTCATGACATACATATCAATCTTATCTTGTGTCATCTTAATCTCTCCTTCTGTTAATCATGTATCTCGAGAGGGACATAAACCCGCCCCAGGTGATAAACCGCCAGCGAAAGGGCGAATGCAAAGAGACCCCAGTCTAACAAGCGATTTTTGGGGAGCAGGTTACGATGCGCAAACAAAACAATAAAAACCGGAACCACAAAAAAGAACAGATGATAGCCAAGCGCACTGTGCAGATCTCCAGATAAAAAGCACAGCCACGCACGGGTCAAGCCACACCCTGGACAAGTTACGCCAAACCATCGATAGATGGGACACCCTAAAATACAGTCCAGGACCAAAAACGTGAAAAGAAGGACATGTCTTGTTCCCCAGTGAAATGCTTTTTGGCGGATCTCTGTTTTTATTTTAATTCCCCCCTCAAGAGTACAAAATTACAATACCATAGTATTTTTATAAAGTCAAGTATATGGATACAATAGTATTGTAATTTTTTATTTGAGGGAAGCTATGTTAAATCAAAGAATACGGCTTTTGCGGCGGGCAAGGAATATGAGTCAGGTTGAACTCGCCCATCGACTGGGCGTGACAAAACAAAGCGTTTCCAATTGGGAAAATGACAACATTCAGCCCTCTATTGAAATGCTGATGAGACTGGCCGCTGTCTTTTCTGTGTCGACAGATTATTTGCTGGGAATTGAATCGGGCGAGCATTTAGATGTGAGCGGACTGTCCAGCGAGGTCATTGCGCATATCAGGCAAATCATAGATGATTTAAGGGCAAAATGAGCACAAAAAATCACCGTCTGAACCTTTCAGACGGTGATTTTAAACTGGTGTATGTCACCCCTCCAGCAGTTCCTTGGAGATGTCCATCTCCTCCGCGTCGCCCCACAGCCGTTCCAGGTCGTAGAACTTCCGGGCCTCGTCGGTGAAGACGTGGACCACCACGCTGGAGAAGTCCATCAGCAGCCAGGTGCCATCCCGGTGGCCCTCAATGTGGTGGGCCCGCTCGCCGCTGCTCTCGGCCGCCGCCTCGCAGGCGTCGGACATGGCCTTGACCTGGGTGTTGGAGGTGGCCGTGCAGATGACAAAGTAGTCCGCCAAGGTGGTCAGGCCCTCGGTCTTCAGCACCTTCAGGTCGCCGCCCTTTTTCCGGTCCAGCGCACGGGCCAGCAGAATCGCCAGCTCATAGGATTCCATTCCATTCACTCCTTTCGATATCGTTCAAGCCGCCGCTTGTGTCTCATCCGCTGTGCTGTTCCCCTGTATGTCGGGGGACAAGTCCGGGAACACCACGCTGGGGTCGATGCTCCCGATGTCCCCGGGATTGGTGGTGGTTCCAGGGTCCGTGTCCGGGTTGGTCGAGGCGTCCGGGCCGACGGCCCCGGGATCGGCGCTGCTTCCCGGGTCAGAGGTTGTGCCGGAGCCGGCGTTGGTGTCTGAGCCGGCGGCGTCGGGGTCCTCGTCAGGCTCGTCAGGCTCGTCAGGTTCGTCAGGCTCCGCCGGCTTGGGAGCGGGGCGATTGGCCGCCGCCGGGTCGGCCAGGGTGCCGTTGGTCACACCGAAGCCGCCCCCCGACTTCTTGTACATCAGCTGCAGGTCGCTGGCCTTGATCTCATCCTGATAGGGGTTGATGCCGCTGTTCAGCAGCTCCAGCATCTCGTTCTGCTGGACGCACACCAGCGACGCTCCATCGTACATCACCCCGTAGTAGGGCATGGAGGAGAAGCTCACGCTGTTCTCCGCGTCCATCCCGATGGCCAGCTGGGCAAAGGCCAGAATGTTGCCCACCGTCAGGTCGGTCTCCACATTCTCGGTAAAGATCTGGACCAGAGAGGGCAGCTTCAGCAGGATCTCCGGGGTAAGGCACTTTTTCAGCACGGCGGTGAGAAAGTCCCGCTGGATCTGCGTGCGGCCCACGTCCCCCAGGGAGATGCTGCCGCTGTTGTTTTTCCGGAACCGGATGACCTCCATGGCGTCCTGGCCGTCCAGCAGGCGGTAGCCCTTCTTCTGGTGGATGTGCAGGTCCTGGCCGGGGGTGGGGTCGTCGTAGTCCATGTCGTAGGGGACGTCAAAGTACACGCCGCCCACCGCATCCACCAGCCGGCCGATGGCCTCCCACTCCACCAGGACGTAGAAGTCGGGGTAGACGCCGGTGAGGCGGCTGACCTCCTGCCGCAGGGCAGCCATCCCCTTTTCCACCCGCTCCTGATCAGGCAGATTCTGGTCTCCCATGTTCCGGGTGAAGGTCACGTTCAGCCGCTTCTGGGCTCCCCGCTTGGCGCTGGTGTTGGTCATGGTGTCCCGCAGCAGGCTGATGGCGTGGATGGACTTGCCCTTGGTGTCGTAGGTGATGAGGATCATGGTGTCGGTGGAGTTGCTGACCACGTCCTTGCCGCACAGAAGGAAGGTGTAGTAGCCCTCCTTCCGGCCGCTTTTCGCCACGTCAGGCAGCTCGGCCCCCGCAAAGGAGATGTCCCCCGGCTGCCCCGGCTGGGTCTGGGAGGTATCCCCCGGTGTGTTGATGTTGGCCCCCGGCAGGTCGGGCACCTCGGGCAGGCGGAGCCAGGACCGCAGAAACAGGTACAGGGCGATGATCAGGATGGCCGCCACCACCAGTGCCAGATAGAGCCGGTACTTGATTCTGCCGCCCCGGTCCAGCCCGGCCACCCAGGCCCGGTGCTGCCGCCACCAGCGGATCAGGGGAAATTCGCCGCCGGGGGCCTCCCGCTTGCCGTGCTTCTCGTAAAATTCGCTCATAGTCTCACCCTTCGATCGTTACGCCGTGTTCCCGCAGCCAGGCCTGGGCCTGGAGGGTATTTTTATGGACGGGCAGCTGCCGGTCCCGCATCTCCTGCACGGTGGTCTCCACCCCCAGGAGCAGGGCCTTGTCCAGGTCCTGATAGGCCAGCTGGCGCAGCCGCTCCACCCCGTCAAAGTCCCGGTTGGGCTCCATGTAATCGGCCACGTACAGGATCTTTTCCAGGGTTGTCATGTCCGCCTTGGCGGTGGTATGCCAGAAAATGGCCTCGTACACCTCATCAGGTTCTCCAAAAACGTGGCGGGCCATACACGCCCCCGTCTTGGAGTGGAGCAGCTTGGGGGCGGTGCGCTCCAACTCGTCCAGGGGGACGCCGTACTGTTCACAGATGGCGATGTGCTCCTCCCCGGACAGATACTTGGTGCAGTCGTGGAGGATGCCCGCCCGGCGGGCCATGGTCTCGTCCGCCCCCCAGCGGCGGGCCAGACGGACTGCCTCCTCCTCGGTGCCCCGGATGTGGCGCACCCGCTTTTCCAGCACCATGGAGTAGGAGCAGGCCCGCAGCTCGGGGATGTCCAGCCTCTTCAAATCGGCGCGGGTTCCGTAGAGGCCGTTCATCAGGATATACCCGTAAACTGAGGGGGGGAGGTACTCCGCCCCCTTCTCCTCCGCCAGCAGCTCCCGCAGGCGGGTGGAGGAGATGTCCACCAGGCCGGGCAGGGTGACGGTGGTAATCCTCGCGCCGGGGAAGGTCTTTTCCAGGTGTTCCCGCTGGGGGGCGAAGACCGCTTCTCCATCCTGCTCCGTCCGGCCGAAGGCGCAAATTCCCGCCAGCTCCAGAACGCGCCCCGGCTCATGCCACAGGTGGAGCGTGAGAAACATGTCCGTCCCCATGAGCAGCCACAGCTCCGCGCCGGGGTACGTCTCTTTCAGCTGGGCCAGGGTGTCGGAGGTGTAGCTCTTGCCCGTCCGGTCCAGCTCAAGGGAGGAGACCTCCACTTTCTCAGGCAGCAGCAGGGCGTCGGCCAGCTTGGCTGCCATGGCCAGCCGGCGCTCCGGCTCCGGGGTGCCCTCCGGCAGCTCCTTGTGGGGCGGGATGGCCGCCGGGATGATAAGCAGCTTATCCAGACCCAGCACGGCTACCGCTGTCCGGGCCGCCGCCAGATGCCCCAAGTGGGGCGGGTTGAAGGTTCCGCCAAAAATGCCGATTTTCAACGTGAACACCTCTTTCAGTCCGTTATTTTCTTTTGTCGCTCACTAAGGAAATTTTATCCTTTTTGTCCTTCTTATGACTTGGACGGTACAGCACGAATTTTGTTCCAATCACCTGGACAATTTCGCTCCGGGTGAGGGGGGCCAGCTCCTCCGCCGCCTCCCGGGGGGAGAGGAGGGAGTTTTCCAGCACCCGGCCCTTGATCAGCTCCCGGGCCTCCAGGGCGTCGTTGGCCTGCTTGACCAGGTTGTCCCCGATGCCGTCCTTGCCCACAATCAGGATGGTGTCGATGCTGTTGGCCAGGCCCCGCAGCTGGGCACGCTGTTTGCTTGTCAGTTCCATTCAAAAATCCTCGTTTTCATCTTTGTAGGGGCCGCCGCCCTCGGCGGCCCGTCATACGCCTGTCAACAGCGGGGCGGCGAGGGCGCCGCCCCCTGCATTCATCTCAAATACTCCTCCAGCTTGGCCTGAAACGCCTCCAGCGCCCTCCCCCGGTGGGAGATGGCGTTTTTCTCCCCGGCGGTGAGCTGGGCGAAGGTCTTTTTCAGCTCCGGGACGAAGAACACCGGGTCATAGCCGAAGCCTCCCTCCCCCATGGGGGCGTAGGCGATGGCGCCGGGGCACTCCCCCCGGGCGGTGAGTACGTCCCCGTTGGGGAAGCAGCAGGTGATGACGCTGACGAATTTCGCCGCCCTTGTCATCTGCCCCCGCATGTTCTCCAGCAGCAGACGGTAGCGGGCCGCGTCGTCCAGGCCCTCGCCGCCGTACCGGGCGGAGTACACCCCCGG
This sequence comes from uncultured Oscillospiraceae bacterium, assembly GCA_910584605.1. Classification (GTDB taxonomy): domain Bacteria; phylum Bacillota; class Clostridia; order Oscillospirales; family Oscillospiraceae; genus Lawsonibacter. The sequence continues at coordinate 31,918 of CAJUAW010000007.1, read as the reverse complement.
CGCGCCGTTGAGGCAGTCCACGCACAGGCCCGAGTCGTCCGCAATGGCGGGCAGGCCGCTGGCCTCCATCACCGCCTTGGCCTTGAGCAGGGAGTTCTCCTCAAAGGTGGTCCCGGTCTCCTCCACCTCCAGGTCCACCCCGGCCTCCGCCTCCGAGCAGACCTCGATTCCCAGATGGGACAGGATATCGTTCATCTCCACCAGCTTCTTCTGGTTCTTGCTGGCCAGTACCAGCTTCATACAGGCTTCCCCCTTATTCTACCATATTTTCTCTTTCTGTCTATTGATATTCTATTAAATTTTCACCCCGGCACAGGGAGGAAAAACGAAGTTTTTCCAGGACGTTCTGTTTGGGATGCTTTTTCCTTCCAGAAAAAGCATCAAATCAGTGCCTGGGCGAACTCCCGGGCGTCAAAGGGCTTCAAATCGTCGATGCCCTCGCCCACTCCGGCGTACTTCACCGGCACCCCCAGCTCCTTGGCGATGGCGATGGCGATGCCGCCCTTGGCGGTGCCGTCCAGCTTGGTGAGGACGATGCCGGTGATCCCCGCCGCCTCCTTAAACTGCTTGGCCTGGATCAGGCCGTTCTGGCCGGTGGTGGCGTCCAGCACCAGCAGGGTCTCCCGGGCGCAGCCGGGCAGCTCCCGGTCGATCACCCGGGAAATCTTGTTCAGCTCGTTCATCAGGTTCTGCTTGTTGTGCAGCCGGCCGGCGGTGTCCACCAGCACCACGTCGGTGTTCCGGGCCTTGGCGGCGGACAGGGCGTCGAAGACCACCGCGGCGGGGTCGGCCCCCTCCTGCTGCTTGACGATGTCCACCCCCGCCCGGTCGGCCCAGATGGCGAGCTGCTCGGCGGCGGCGGCCCGGAAGGTGTCGGCGGCGCAGAAGAGGACCTTCTTCCGCTGGTCCCGCAGCTGGTGGCCGATCTTGCCGATGGTGGTGGTTTTGCCCACCCCGTTCACCCCGATGAACAGCACCACAGAAGGACGGGTGGACAGATCCAGGGACAGGTCCCCGGCGCTGAGGGCTCCGGCAATGACGTCCACCATCACCTCCCGGGCTCCCTCGACGGTTTTCACGCCCTCCGCCTTCGTTCGGCGGCGCAGCTCCTCCACCAGCTCCAGGGTGACATCCATGCCGGTGTCCGCCAGAATCAGGGACTCCTCCAACTCGTCATAGAAGTCGTCGTTCAGCTCCGAGCCGAAGCCGGCAAAAATGTTGATCTTTTTCAGCTTGTCAAAAAAGCCCATGGCGTCTGCCTCCCTTACCAATTTGGATTTGCTTCCCCGCACCGGGGGCACTTGGGGTAATCCATCTCATAGCGCACGCCGCAGCTGGGACAACGCGTTTCGGCAATGCTTCCGGCTTCCTCGCCCTCGCCGTCGAAGAAATCTCCCCGGAAAAACTCCAGCTTGCCGCATTTGGGACAGGTAAAAATGGCCGTCTCCAGCGCCCCGGCAATCAGATTGCCCAAGTCGCCCAGAAGCCAGCCCGTCTGGCCCAGCTGTATCTTTTCCCGGCCAACAAATTCCATTTCCACGCCGCAGCGCAGGCATTTCAGTTGTTCCATTATTCCACCTTCTCCCCGCAATATGGGCAGAACTGTCCCCACTGGAAGCCGTCCGGCAGGGCCTTGCCGCAGTGGATGCAGAAGCTGGGGGCGTCCTGTTCGCCGGACACGTCCAGGGACGCGGAAGCGCTCTGGGAAACATCTACGTTCTGCCTGGGGACCATCTGCCCCAGTCCCCAGAATATGAAGTTGATAGCGATGAACAGCACGATAATCAGGAGGATGCCCCCCACGATCAGCTTCCAGTCGCCGGATTTTTTCTCGTTGTCGTTCATGGTGCTTTTCCCCCCAATCTAGCGTCCGATCCAGTCCCGGCCCACCAGCTCGTCCAGGCTGACCATGAAGAAGTCCGCCAGCTTGATGAGGGAAGAAATGTTCGGTTCACTCTGTCCGCCCTCATAATTCTGATAAGTGCGGATTTTGATTCCCAGATATTCCGCAGTTTCCCGCTGCGTTTTTTTCGATTGATTCCGAATTGTTTTCAAGGAATCAGAAAATTGACTCATTTTCGTCTCCTCACTTGACATGCCAAAATTTTGCGTGTATAATACGTATAAATTAAGCCAAAAGGAGTTGTTGCAATGAACTTCAGTCTTTTCGAGCTGCTCTACAACATCCCGGAGCTGCAAGACCTATCATACCAGATTTACCGGCAAATGCCAGAGCGAATTTCCCGAGAGGCATATCTGGCGGAGGTCTGGCAAGCCTGCAGGCAGCTTCCCGACCCGGACGCCCAGGCTCTTTTTGACCGCCTGGAGGACGCCATACACTTTGACGGCGCCCTCCAGGAGCGGGCGTCCTTTTTCACCGGAATCTATCTGGGCTGGGGGCTGTCCCGGACAATGGGCGCTTAGCGGATGTTCAGCTCCTTCTCCACGTCATTCAAATTGATGGTGAGCATCCGGCTCACCCCCTGCTCCTGCATGGTCACGCCGTAGAGCACGTCGGCCTCCTCCATGGTGCCCCGGCGGTGGGTGATGACGATGAACTGGGTCCGCTCCGCCATGGTGCGCATATAGTGGGCGAAGCGCACCACGTTGGCGTCGTCCAGGGCGGCCTCGATCTCGTCCATCACCACAAAGGGGGTGGGGCGGACCTTCAAAATGGCGAAGTACAGGGCGATGGCCACAAAAGCCTTCTCCCCGCCGGACAGCAGGGTGATGATTTTCAGTGCCTTGCCCGGCGGCTGGACCTTGATCTCGATGCCGCAGTTGAGGATGTCCTCCGGGTCCTCCAGCTCCAGGGTGGCCTTGCCGCCGCCGAACAGCTCCAAAAAGGTCTGGCCGAAGGCCTCGTTGATGGTGGTGAACTCCCGCTGGAAGATGGCCTTCATCTCGTTGGTGATGCCGGCGATGATCTCCTCCAGCTCCTTTTTGGCCTTGTCCACGTCGTCCCGTTGGTCGGTGAGGTAGGTGTACCGCTCGTTCACCCGGGAAAACTCCTCGATGGCCCCCACGTTCACGTTGCCCAGGGAGGAAATGGACCGCTTCAGCTCAGAGATCCGGCGGCTGGCCTTCTGGACCGACTCGATCTCCACCCGCTGCTGGCGGGCGGCCTCGTGGCTCAGCTCGTAGTTCTCCCACAGCTTGTCCAGCAGCTGCTTCTCCTCCATGGAGGCGGACACCTTTTTCTGTTCCAGCCGGGAGACCTCCCCCTCGGTTCTCAGCAGCTCCTCGTTCAGGGACTGGCTCTCCCTGGTGGCCTTCACCCGCTGGCCCTCCAGGTCGATCTTTTCCTGGTTCAGCCGGGCGATGGTCTCATTTTGGCTGCGGCTCTCCTCCTGAAGGGCGGCCAGGGCGGCCTGCTTCTCCTCGATTTCCTGGGTGAAGCCCGCGTTTTTCGCCTCGTAGTCCGCCATCAGGGCCCGGCTCTGGTCCCGGTCCCCGGCCATGCTGGCTTTGAGCCGCTCCAGCTCGGTGAGGCCCGACCGGGTGGCCTCCCGCTCCGCCTCCAGGGCGGCCTGGGCGGCAGTGAGGGCGGCCGCCTCCCGGGCGATGCGGGCGGACCGCTCCTGGACCTCGGTCTGGCCCCTGGCCTTGCCCTCCGCCTCGCTTTTCAGGGCAGCGGTCTCCCCCTCCAGGGTCTGGATGCGGGACCGGGCCGCCTGGGTGTCGGTCTCGATCTGGGCGGCCCGGCTCTTGAGCTGCTCCAGCTCCTCCTGCTGCACCCCCTGCTGGCGCGCCAGCTCGGCGGTGACGGTGCGCCTCTGGGACAGCTCGCCCTCCGCCTTCAGGATGGCGTCCTCCCATTGGCGCAGCTGGCTCTGGGCGGTCTCCAGCTCGTAGGCGGCGGCGGTGTTCTCCCGCTCCGCCTCGGCCGCCGCCTTTACCGCCTCGGCCACCTGGAGGCGGATGTCCTGGAGCTGGCCGTTCAGCCGCTCCAGCTCGTTAGCCCGGCTGAGGATGCCGGCGCTGCGGCTGGCCGAGCCGCCGGTCATGGACCCGCCGGGGTTGAGCACCTGGCCGTCCAACGTGACGATGCGGAAGGAGTATTTGTACTTCCGGGCGGCGGCGATGGCGGCGTCCAGGTTCTCCATCACGGCCACCCGGCCCAACAGGTTGGAGAAGACGTTTTTGTACCGGGGGTCGAAGGAGATGAGCTGGTCTCCGACGCCCACAAAGCCGGGTTCTTTCTTCAGGTCCGCCTCGTCCCGGAGGAAGCCGGGGCGGATGGAGCTGACCGGCAGGATGGTGGCCCGGCCCCCGTCCCGGCGCTTCAGGTACTGGATGACCGCCTTGCCGTCCTCCTCCCGGTCCACCACGAGGTTCTGCATGGCCCCGCCCAAAGCGGTCTCGATGGCCACGGTGTACCGGTCGGGGACCTTCAGCAGGCCGGCCACCGGCCCCCGGATGTTCTGCAGGGTCCCCCGCTGGGCCTCGTTCATCACCAGCTTGACCGCTTTGGTGTAGCCCTCGTGCTCCCGCTCCATCTCGGTGAGCAGCTTGATCCGGGAGGCGAGGGCGTTTTCCTCCATCTGCAGCTTCATGTGGGCGTCCCTGGTCTGGTCCCACTTCTTTTTTCGGGCATCCATCCGCAGCTGGTAGCCCTGGATCACGTTTTTGACCGCGTCCCGCTCCTCCACCGCGCTGTCGTACCGGCGCTTGGCGGCGCGGGCCTCCTTTTGGGCCTCCTCCAGCCGGTCCTCCAGCTCGTGGGCCTCCCGGCGGACCGTCTCGTCCCGGTCCATGACCTCCTGGGCGGCGGCGGCCAGGGCCGACAGCAGCGCCTTGGCCTCAGCGGCTCCGGCAGCGCCCAGGTCGGCCTGACTGCGCAGGTCCTCCAGCTCTCTGGCCAGGGTGCCGGCGGAGCGGACCGCCTCGTCGGCCTCCCGGCTCTTGGCCTCCAGGTCGGACCGGCCCTGGGCCAGCTGGGCCTCGATCTCGGCCAGACGGCTCTTCCGCTGGCCGATCTGCTCGGACAGGGAGCCCTCCCGGCCCTCCTGCTGCTCCAGGTCGGCCCGGATGCGCTGGGCGGACTCCAGGTTGTGCTGGATGTTGTTCTTCAGCACGGCGATGGCCGATTCCAGCTCGTTGGCCTGGGCCTGCCGCCCCTGGAGGGAAAAGCGGAGCCGGTCGGCCTCCAGGTCCTTCTCCCGCATCTCCTCGGAAAACCGCTCGGCGGCGGCGTAGGCCTTCTCCTGGGAGACCTTTACCTCCTCCCGGCGGCGGGCGGCCTCCTGATAGTCGGCCTCCAGCTTGATGCTGCTGGCCCGAAGGCGCTCCAGGGTGTCCAGCCAGACGGAGATCTCCAGCCCCCGCAGCTCGTCCCGGAGGACCAGGAACTTTTTCGCCTTCTCGCTCTGCTCCCGGAGGGGTTCCACCTGGAGCTCCAGCTCGGAAATCTTGTCGTTGATGCGGACCAGGTTCTCGTCGGTGCGCTCCAGCTTGCGCTCCGCCTCCTCCTTCCGGTGGCGGTAGCGGGAGATGCCGGCGGCCTCCTCAAAGACCTCCCGGCGGTCGGCGGACTTTACCGACAGGATCTCGTCGATGCGGCCCTGGCCGATGATGGAGTAGCCCTCCCGGCCCAGGCCGGTGTCCATGAACAGCTCGTTCACGTCCTTGAGCCGGACAGAGCGGCGGTTGATATAGTATTCGCTCTCCCCCGAGCGGTAGTACCGCCGGGTAACCATCACCTCGCTCTCCTCCATGTCAAAGAGGTGGGAGGTGTTGTCCAGCACCAGGGAGACCTCGGCGTAGCCCGTCTGCCTGCGCTTGGCGGTGCCGCCGAAGATCACGTCCTCCATCTTGCCCCCCCGGAGGGCCCGGGTGGACTGCTCCCCCATCACCCAGCGGATGGCATCGGAGATATTGGACTTGCCCGACCCGTTGGGACCCACGATGGCGGTAATGTCCTCCCCGAAGGTCAGGACCGTTTTGTCAGGAAAGGACTTGAATCCCTGGATTTCCAATGCTTTTAAATACAAACAGGACACCTCATATTCTTTGCGGGACAGACTGCGGTCCCGTCCTCGTATCAACAGACCGATAGATGTTACATTATACCAAATGCGCCGCTGAAATGCAATCGCAAATCACATAAAACGGACGGCCCTGGGGCCGTCCGTCTGTTATTTCCGATATTTGCCCGACTTGAACACGCCCACCGTCAGGGCCAGCAGAATCACCAGGGTCTGCATGCGGCTCCCTCCTCTCTACGCCCGCACCGCTGCGTGGAGCAGGGACCAGAGGGACCAGAGGAAACCGGCCACAAAGAGGACGGCCAGCACAGGGACCACCAATTCAGCGGAGGAGACCAGCTCCCGGGGGAAAATCTGGAGCAGGAGCATGGGGAGGACACAGATGCCCCAGATGATCCAGCCGCCCTTGCCGCCGAACCGCTGGAGCAGCGCCCCCACGATGACACCGCCGGTTACGGCCATGGCGAAAATCAGCAGCCACCAGTACCAGTCCAGGGTGAACGTCTCGATAATCAGGGTCTTTTCCGGCACAGGGATCAGCTCCCCGGCCAGGTTCTCAAAGACCTTCCCGGTAATAGGAGCATCGTAGCCGGGAGAGGCCACAAATTCCATCACACCGGACCCTCCCATCACCCAGCCGTTCATCCCCGCCAGCTTTGCCCACAGAGGGACGCAGAGGAAGCGCTCCACAGCGGCCAGCGCTCCGCCCAGGGCCAGGGCGAAGGCGGACTCGAAGGCGCACAGCCCCAGGGTCAGCCCCAGGGCCCGCTTCCGGGTCTGGCCGAAGCGCAGGGCCTGGTCAAAGCTGACCCCCACGTGGGAAATCCCGGCGATCAGGGCGGTAAACCCGCCCACAATGGGGAACAGAATGCAGGACACAGTGACGCTGGTGTCCGGCCGGCCAAAGTGCATGACGCACCCGATGATAATTTGAATCACCAGGAACAGCCCCCCCTCCACCGCCAGGTAGAGGGCCAGGTCGTCCAGATTCAGCTTTACCAGCTTTTGAAATTTTTTCATCATCGCAACTCACCTCACAACATAACGCTGGACAACCTTCCAGATCAGGAATTCTCCGCCCACCGCGCCGGCGGACAGCACGGCAATCATGATCCTGGGCAGAGTGGTCCACAGCCAGCCCCACTCCGTCTCCACCAGGTAGCTCATAATCCCGGTATCGGCGGAGAGGATCATAAACACTGAGACAAAAATCATCACAAAGATGGATATTGTGACCAGAATGGTGCCCAAAATCTTGCTTTTCACCAGCACCAGCCCGCTGAGGCAGCCCAGCACCATCAGCACCATGCACACCAGGGGGAAGGCCCACACCCGGCCGCCGAACAGGTCCAGCAAAGCCCATTTGTCCCGTATCTCCCAGTTGGCCAGGGCGGGGAAGGCGGACATAAACAGCTGAAGCCCCCAGCAGACCACCGCGTAGAAGGCCATATTGCCCTGAATGGCCCAGAAGAAATCCCTTCGCCGGGCTCCCATGGACAGCCCCAGATTCAGGTTGTTGGTGCACATAGCGAAGGCGTAGAGGAACAGACACAGCAGGATCATGGTGGGGAACATGGCGTAGTAGGTTTCAAAGAGGTTGCCCACATTGGGGTTGCCGGGCACACCCGTGATGTAACAGCCCACAATCACGATGGCGGCAAAGCCGAAGACCGCCCCCAGGTTGACCCAGGAATAGCTGAGAAGAAACCGGAAGGATTTCACCATTTCGCTCCCCCCTTACTGGGCATCCCCGTGGCCGCACAGGGCCACGAAGACGTTCTGCAGGTTCATGGGGGCCACGTCCACGTCGGCCGCCAGGGCGGCCTCCAGCTTGACCATGTCCCCCCGGACGGCCACCGTCTTGTGCCGTCCCATCTGGTGGGTGGACAGCACCTCCAGCCCGGTGCACACCTGGTCCACCACGTCCTCCCGGCCGGAGACATAGCGGAACTGGCTGATCAGCTCCTCGGTCTCCGCGTTTTCAATGATCCGGCCCTCGTCCAGGATGATGACCCGCTCAAAGACAGAGGCCGCCTCCTCAATGATGTGGGTGGAGACGATGAAGGTGCGGCCCGTCTGAGAAAAGTCCTCCAGCAGAAGCTGGTAGAACCGCTCCCGCATGACGATGTCCAGCCCGGCGGCGGGCTCGTCCAGGATGGTGATGGGGGCCCGGCTGGCCAGGGCGATGAGGATGGTCACCATGGACATCTGGCCCTTGGACAGCTGGGAGATTTTTTTCTTGGTCTCCAGCTTGAACTCGTCCAGCAGCCGCAGCGCGTAGTCCATGTCCCAGTTGGGGTAGTAGATGGCGGCGGATTTGAGATAGTGCTTCACCTTCAGGTTGTTGGGCCCGGAAAACAGGGTGGCCTGAAGCTCCCGGGAGAAGCAGATGTCGTTGAGGGCCCTCTGATTCTCCCACACCGGCTGGCCGTTGTAGGTGACCTCGCCGCTGTTTTTGGTGTTCTGGGCGGTGAGGATGCCCAGCAGGGTGGTTTTGCCCGCTCCGTTGCGGCCGATGAGGCCATAGATCTTGCCCGGCTCCACGGTCAGGTCCAGGTCGTGGAGGACCTCCTTGTCCTTGTAGGACTTGCACAGCCCTTTTGCTTTCAGGATACCAGTGTTCATGCTTCCTTCTCCTCTCCTATGGCCCGCTCCAGCATGGCCACTAATTCCTCTCTGGTGAGGGCCAGGGAGGCCCCCTCCTTCACCAGAGGCTTGATGTAGCCGTCATAAAAGGCGGCCTTTCGTTTCTGCTTCACGGTTTCCTCCGCTCCTTTCGCCACAAACATGCCGATGCCCCGGCGCTTGTACAAAATGCCCTCCGCCGTCAGCAGATTGATGCCCTTGGCGGCGGTGGCCGGGTTGATGTTGTACTCTCGGGCCAGCTCGTTGGTGGAGGGCACCTGCTCCTCCTCCCGGTAGACCCCCCGGAGGATGTCGTCCTCCAGCATCCGGGCGATCTGCAGATAGAGCAGGGACTGGTCGTTTAAGGTTCCGCGCACTTGATCACCTCCGCAGTGGTTTGCTTGTCGTTTATTGGTTCATTACTTGTGTAACTAACCATAACACTAATTGACCCGTCTGTCAAGAGGGCAGACGGGATTTTTTCAAAAAAACCGCCGTCCCAACGGACGGCGGTTTTTTGCGTATTTCAATCAGCCCTTCTCCGCCTTGCTCTCGGTCTTGGCGGCGGCTTTGACGGGGGCGGCGGGAGCCGCGATGCCCTTGGCGGCATTCACCGCCTGGACCACGCCGCGGCCCTGGTCGTTGGCCGCCTTGGCGTGCTTCTCCACGTCCAGCTTGTTCTTGGGGCTGCGCACCAGGCAGCCGGCTCCCTGGACGCAGCCGCCCTCGCAGGCCATCCCCTCGATGAAGTTGCCCTCCAGGCGGCCCACCTTCAGCTTCATCAGGGCCACCTCGCAGGCGGCGGTGCCGCTGCAGGGGACGGCCTTCACCGCAAAGTCGGACCCCTTCTCCTTCAGGGTCTGGACCACGGCCTCGGCCACGCCGCCGCTGCGGGCGAAGTTCCGGCCATAGCCGCTGGCCTCATCCAGGGGGGCCTCCTCCAGCTTCTCCAGGTCGATGTCCCGGGAGGCAAACAGGGCGAACAGCTCCTCGTAGGTGAGGACGCAGTCGATGGCGTTCATGGTGCGGCCCAGCTGGAACTCCTTCTTCTTGGCCACGCAGGGGCCGATGAAGACCACCTTGGCGTCGGGCTCCTTCTCCTTCAGGTGCAGGCCGATCATCACCATGGGGGAGGGGGTGTGGGAGACGTACTGGTTCAGCTCAGGGTGCTTCTTCTTCACATAGCCCACAAAGCCGGGGCAGCAGGAGGAGGTGAGGACCCCCTTCTCCACCAGCTCCTCCGACTCCCGGTCGGCCACCATGTCGGCGCCCAGAGCCACCTCGGCCACGCCGGAGAAGCCCAGCTGCTTGATGCCGGCCACCACCTGGCCATAGGTGGCGGGGGCGAACTGGCCCGCGATGGAGGGGGCGATCACCGCGTAGGTCTTGTAGCCCCAGTGGGCGCCGCCCTGGACCATCTGGATGGCGTCCACGATCCAGGACTTGTCCTGGATGGCTCCGAAGGGGCACTGGTACACGCAGTTGCCGCAGGAGATACACTCGTTGATGTCGATGGACGCCTTCTTGTCCGGGCCCATGGAGATGGCCTTGGCGGGGCAGCCCTTCTCACAGGGGCGCTGGTTCTTCACGATGGCGCTGTACTGGCAGGCGCTGACGCACTTGCCGCAGGTGATGCACTTGCTGTGGTCGATGCTGGCCCGGTGGTTGATGATGGTGATGGCGTCCTTGGGGCAGGCGTGGACGCAGCGGGTAGCCAGACAGCCCCGGCAGGAGGCGCTCACCGTCATCTCGGTGACCGGGCACTCGTCGCAGGCGATGGGCAGGACCTCTACCACGCTGGGGTTGCTCTTGTCCCCGCCCATGGCCATCTTCACCCGGCTGTTGATGATGGCCCGCTCCTTGTAGATACAGCAGCGCAGGCTGGCCTCCGGGCCGGGGATGATCTTCTCCGGCACGTCCAGAATGCCGCTCTGGAGCTTATCCTCCCAGGTCAGGCGGGCCACCTCAGTCAGAACGGAGGTCTTCAGCTCCTGGATTTTAGTCTCAAATGTATGCATCGTGCTCTCCTTCCTCTTCTTCCTGTCCAACGACAGTCCGTATGAGATCCTTGCAATTTCCGGCGGTTTTTCCTGCATTTTGCAGGATTTCTTTCATTTCCACCACATTTTACCCTGGGGACGCCTCGCTGTCAAGAGACATTTTACACCATTCCGCCGCTAGGAACCGCCCCCTTTTCCACCTTGTCCACAGTTAGCTTCCGCGAACTTTCCAGACCCCCCGCCTGCTCCAGCACAGCCGCCAGCTCGGCCCCGGTGAGCGGACGGCCCAGCTCCAGGGCCTCCCCGAACAGCCGGGCAAACACCGGACCGCGGCTCTGCGGGCCGGGCAGGGCCTCCTGCACTACAGGCCGGACCGACTCCAGCCACTCCAGCAAGCCGCCGAAGCCCTCGGGCAGCAGTCCCTCCAGCCGCTCCTTCACCCACACCGCCCCGGTGGGACTGGCGCCGCCGGTGGAGATTCCCACCGACAGCGGGCCCTCCCGGACCAGGGCGGGAAAGAGAAAGGTACACCAATCCCGGTCGTCCACCACGTTGACCAGCACCCCCCGTTCCCGGCACAGGGCCGCGATCCGGTGGTTCAGGGCGGGGTCACCGGTGGCGGCGATCACAAAGCGCATCCCCTCCAGCAGCCGGGGGGTGAAGGGACGGCGGAGCAGGGTCAGGCCGGGGAGCGCCTCAAAGCCGGGCAGGAGGTCCGGGGCCGCCACGGTCAGCGCCGGACCGTAGGGAATCAGCTTCTCTGCCTTGCGCAGGGCCACCGTCCCGCCCCCGGCGATCAGTCCCCGCTGACCGGTCAGGTCCACAAAAAAAGGAAAAAATGCCATGGCTCCTCCTTCCATCACCGGTAGTAATACCGCCAGCCTTCGCCGGTCTCCACCCGGCCCAGGGCCATGCCCATCACCCGCTCCAGCTCCCCTCCCCGGAACAGCTCCTCCGGGGAGCCCACCTGACACAGGCGGCCTTCGCTCACCAGCGCCGCCCGGTGGGCACAGCGCAGGGCCAGACACAGGTCGTGGAGAACCATCACCACCGCCCGGCCCTCCTCCGCCAGACGGCGGGCCAGGGCCATCACCTCCAGCTGACAGGCCACGTCCAGATAGGTGGTGGGCTCGTCCATAAGGATGGCGGCGGTATCCTGGGCCAGGGCCATGGCCAGGTAGACCTTCTGCCGCTGACCCCCGGACAGCTCCGCCAGGGGCCGGTTCGCCAGCTCCGCCGCCCCCGCCCAGTCCAAAGCCCGGCTCACCATGGCCCGGTCCTCCCGGCTGTACCGCCGGGGGTAGGACAGGTAGGGGAACCGGCCGTGGAGCACCATCCGCCGGGCGGTGATTGCGGGCACCTGCCGGGACTGGGGCAGATAGGCCGCCTTCCGGGCCAGATCCCGGGGGGTCAGCCGGTCGATGGAGACGCCATCCACCAGGACCTCGCCCCCCGTCCGGGGCAGCAGGCCGTTGGCGGTCCGCAGGAGGGTGCTCTTCCCGCAGCCGTTGGGACCCAGGATGGCCAGCACCTCTCCGGGACGGAAGTCCAGGTCGATCCCCTCCAGCACGGTCCGGCCAGGGTAACCGGCCCGCAGGCCCCTCAGCTGGATCATACCCCTCCCCCTCTCCGCTGGCGCAGCAGCAGCCAGATGAAGAAGGGACCTCCCGTCAGAGAGAGCACCACCCCCAGGGGCACCTCGTAGGGGGCGAACAGCAGCCGGGCGGCCAGATCGCAGGCCGTCAGCAGCAGGGCGCCCCCCAGGGCGGAGGCCGCCAGCAGGAAAAAGCTGTCCTCCCCCAGCAGGCGGCGCATGATGTGGGGCACCAGCAGGCCCACAAAGCCCAGCAGGCCCGCAAAGCTCACCGCCGCCCCCGCCAGGGCCGCCGCCAGCATCAGCAGCACCAGCCGCAGCCGCCGGGCGGGCAGGCCCAGGCTCTGGGCCGTCTCCCGGCCCAGCAGGAGCAGGTCCAGCTCGTTGGACAGGGACAGGGCCGCCAGCAGGGCGGGCAGGATCACCCAGAAGGCCGGCACCAGCCGGGCCATGGACAGATTGCGCACCCCGCCGATGCGGAAGTCCGTGTAGCCGTTGAGGGCGTCCGGGAAGAAGGTGAGCACCCCGTCGATCCCCGCGCTGAACATGCTGGACAGGGCCACCCCCGCCAGCACCAGGGTGATCCGGGCCGCCCCCGCCCGCTCCGCGATGAACAGCACCAGCATCACCCCGGCCAGCGCCCCCAGAAAGGCGGCAGCGGGGGTGAGGTGGGCGGCCCTGGGGGCGGCGGCGCAGCACAGGGCGGTGGCCAGTCCCGCCCCGGAGTTGACCCCGATGATGTTGGGGGCGGCCAGGGGGTTGTTCAGCACCCCCTGGATGATCGCGCCGGAGCAGGCCAGGGCCGCCCCCGCCAGCAGGCAGCCGCACAGCCGGGGCAGGCGGGCCAGCAGGACGATGCGGCTCTGCACATCCCCGCCCCGGCCCGCCAGAACGGCCAGCACCTCCCCCAGGGGGATGGGGACCGCCCCAAAGGCCAGGCTGCCCGCCGCCGCCAGCAGGGTCAGGGCCGCCAGGGCGGCGAGGGTGGCGAAGCGTCGTCTCATGGAATCCATCCTTCATAAAAATGGGAACGGCCCCCGAAGGGCCGTCCCCGCGGCCTTTGGTCTTATGCGTACTTGGCGATGATGGTGTCCCGCTCCTGGGCGTGGTCCAGGGACCACTGAGCCCAGCTCTGTCCGGCCGCCGCCGCGGCCCGGCCCAGCTCCACCAGCAGGGCGGGCAGGTCGCTCTCCAGGATGGTCCCGGCCTCCGCGCCAAACCGGGCCTGGCCCAGCTCGCCGGCGCCGCCGAGGAACATCTTGAAGGCGGGCTGGGGCTTTTTCTCCACCAGCTTCACCCCGCCCTGGAAGCCGATGGCCCCCGCCTGATGGGCGGCGCAGCTGGAGGGACAGCCCGAGATGCAGATCCTGGGCAGGGCGCCGTCGGGGATGTTGGCCTCCCGGACCGCCTGGACCGCAGCCTGAAGAACGCTCTGGCTGTCCCGGACCCCCTGCTGGCAGGTGGACGCCCCGATGCAGGCCACGCTGCACTCAAACTCGGTGGCGGCGCTGTCGCCGGTAGCGGCAATTACCTTCTCCGCCTCTGCGGCGGTGAGGTTGATGACATACAGGGTCTCGTGGGGGGCGACGCGGACCTCGGCCCCGGGGATGTCCTTCAGCAGCTCATAGAGCTGGCGGGGCTTCTCCACCGGCAGCAGTCCCCCGATGGGGTGGTATTTCACGGCGTACATACCCGCCTGCTTCTGGGGAATGGCACGGGGGTGGTCCACCGTGCCGCTGTTGTCCCGGGCGATACTGGCGGGGGCCTCCAGGCCGGTGATATCCAGCCCGCCCTCCGCCTTCCGGGCGGCCACGTTCTTGAGGAAGACCTCCTTCAGGCCGTCGGGGCCCAGGGTGTCCTGCATGTAGCGAGTGCGGGCCCTGGCCCGGTTGTTGTAGTCGCCGTGGGCGCAGAAGGTGTCCACCATGGCCCGGACGTAGTAGAGGACCTCCTTGGGGGCCACATTCTCATCCACCAGCACGCCCATGGAGGGCCGGGCCGCCCCAAGACCGCCGGCGATGCGCAGGGCGAAGGTCCCGTTCTCCTGAGCCAGGAAGCCCATGTCCCGGAAGGCGCTGTGGACGCAGTCGTCCACCCCGTTGCAGAAGGCGATCTTCAGCTTGCGGGGCATCTTGATGTCCCGGCAGATGGACAGCAGATACCTGGTGACCGCTTCGGCATAGGGAACCACGTCGAATGCCTCGCCGGGCTGGACGCCGGACAGGGGGCTGGCCATCACGTTGCGGGGGTTGTCGCCGCCGCCCCCCTTGGTCAGGATGCCGCAGCCGATGGCCGCCGCCATAATGCCGGGCACCTGGTCCGCCGCCAGGTCGTGGAGCTGGACCGTCTCACAGGTGGTCAGCTTCAGGCGGGACACCTGCTCCCGCTCCACCGTCTCCGCCAAAAATTTCAGCCGCTCCAGGGTCAGCCGTCCCCCCGGCATGCGCAGGCGCAGCATGTGCTTGGAGGCGTCCCGCTGGGCGTAGGAACCCAGGCCGCCGGAAATCCCCTTGTACGCCTTCCGGTCGATTTCCCCCTTGTCAAAAGCGCTGATGGTGTCCTGAAAGTGTTCGATCTCGCCGCGGAAGGTCTCTGTCCACTGTTGAGTCATCCTGTTGTCCAACCTTTCTTTCCTCAAATCAGCCCAGGCCGCCGGGCTCATTGTTCTCTCCGGTTATTATACCAAAAACCGGACCGGGTTACAATCCCAGATTTGGATTTTGATCCACCGGATTTTTCACCAATCTCCCTGTCCAAACATAGGCTGAGGCGTAAATTTGTTTGATACGGAGGGTCGCTTATGACTGCTTTGTCCCATATCCAATACTTTCTGGGAGCCAACTCCCCCACTGGTTTCTACTCCCTGTACGACCACCTGCTCTCCCCGGAGGAGGCCAGGGCCATCTACATCCTGAAGGGCGGACCCGGCTGCGGCAAGTCCACCCTGATGCGCAAAATCGGCGCCTGGGCCGAGGAGGCCGGCCTGGAGACGGAGTACATCCTCTGCTCCGGCGATCCGGACTCCCTGGACGCCGTCATCCTCCCCGCCGTGGGCACGGCCATCGTGGACGGAACCGCGCCCCAGGGGGTGGTTCCGCAAGGACACAACGGGGGCTTTGTTCCTTTTCTTGAAAGAAAAGGAACCGAACAGAACTTTGGCGAAAAACTTCGTTTTTCTTCTTGGACTCAGTCACTTGTGCATCGCACCGCAATCTGATATACTGGTTTGGATATTATGCCGTTGGATTCAGCGGCAGAGAAATGAGGAAACAAATATGTATTCCATTGATTTTCAGAAGAAAAAGGGCTTCATCTGCGACATGGACGGCGTCATCTACCACGGCAATCAGGTCCTGCCCGGGGTCCCGGAGTTTATCCGGTGGCTGAACGAGGAGAACAAATCCTATCTCTTTTTGACCAACAACAGCGGCTCCACCCCCAAGGAGCTCCAGCAGAAGCTGGCCCGAATGGGGCTGGACGTGCCCGAGGAGCACTTCTACACCAGCGCCCTGGCCACGGCGGCCTTTTTGAAGAGTCAGGCCCCCGGCTGCTCGGTCTACGCCCTGGGGGAGGCCGGTCTGCTCAACGCCCTGTACGACGCGGATATCACCATGAACGACATCGACCCCGACTATGTGGTCATCGGTGAGAGCCAAAACTACTCCCTGAACACCATCACCAAGGCCATCAACCTGGTGCTGGGCGGGGCCAAGCTCATCGGGGCCAACTCGGACGTCTCCGCCCCGGGGGAAGGGATCACTGTCCCCGCCTGCGGCGCACTGGTGGCCCCCATCGAGATGGCCACCGGAACCAGGGCCTACTTCTGCGGCAAGCCCAATCCCCTGATGATGCGCACCGGACTGCGCCTGCTCAAGTGCCACTCGGAGGACGCGGTGATGGTGGGCGACCGGATGGACACCGACGTCATCTCCGGCCTGGAGAGCGGGATGTCCACCGTGCTGGTCCTGTCGGGCATCTCCACCCCGGAGACGCTGAAGACCTTCTCTTACCGCCCGTCCATGGTATTGAACGGCGTGGGGGACATCGTCCGGGCCGCCAAGGGGAAGCTTAAAACCGCCAAGTGACCCTGATCTCCTGTCGGCCGGTTTCCGGGTCTTTCTCACAGACCTCGATCTTTTCCACCAGTCCCACCACCAGCTCCCGGGGGACGGTCTCCAGCTTCAGCAGCTCCCGGGCCCGCTCCATCAGGTCCGCCTGTTGTTGAGGCTGTTCCCGCTCCGCCAGCTCCTCCTTGATAGAATCAAGCCGCCGTTCCAGGCGGCTTTTTTCTTGCAGAAAGGACTGGTTCAGCTCCACGAACTGTCCCTCGCTGAGGATACCGGCCACCTTATCCAGGTACAGCGTTTTCAGGGCCTGACTGCGCTTCTCCAATTGGGTGGACAGGCTCTTTTGCTCCTGCTCCAGTGCCTCCAGTCGGGTATCCTTCTGCGGCTGGAGGTCCGCGGGGTCCAGCTGGTAGTAGGTCTGGACATAGTACCGGATGCGCTCCGAAATCAGGTCAATAAGCTGGTCCAGCCGCACCGAGTGCCGGGTACACAGCTTTTGACTGCCGCTGTCGGCGTACAGCTTGCACCGCAGATAGGTCTGCTTTCCATTGGAACACTTGCTCATAGTGGAGCCGCAATCGGCGCACTTCACCAGCCCAGACAGCAGATGAGCCTCGCCGGTGCCATCCGTCCGGGTACGCAACTTCAAACCCCGCTGGACCGCCTCAAAGGTCGCCCGGTCGATGATGGGCTCGTGGGTGCCCTCCACCCGGTACCACTCGCTCTCTGGTGTGTCGATGATGACCTTGGATTTGTAGCTGACCTTCTTCCGCCGCCCTTGGATCATCACGCCTGTGTACATCTCATTCGTCAGGATTCTCCCCACCGTAACCTTGTTCCACAGGCCAAAGTCGTTCTTGATGGGATGGTTGCAGGTCCAGCCCCGCTCCGCCTTGTAGCGGGTGGGGTTGGGAATGCTCCGCTGGTTCAGCAGATAGGCGATGTTCTGCCGCCCGTGACCCTCCAGCGACCATCGGTAAATCTGCCGCACCACTTCGGCGGCCTCGGGGTCAGGGATGATGTGATTTTTGTCCGCCGGGTC
This sequence comes from uncultured Oscillospiraceae bacterium, assembly GCA_910584605.1. Lineage (GTDB taxonomy): Bacteria > Bacillota > Clostridia > Oscillospirales > Oscillospiraceae > Lawsonibacter. Next base: position 14,603 of record CAJUAW010000007.1, on the reverse strand, counting down.
CTTCCGGTAGCCGTAGATGGGGAAGCCTCCGATGTATTTGCCCTCCCGCCGCTTCAGGTCGAACACCATACGGACGTTTTCCGACAGGTCCTCCAGATACCACTCGTTTACCAGACCATTGATCTGCCGGGCTTTCTTGTTGCCCTTGACCTCCGTGTCGGCGTTGTCCGCTACCGCGATGAACCGGATGCCCCAGATGGGGAATAGACCGTGGATGTACTTCTCTACCAACTCCATGTCTCTAGTGAAGCGGGATTGGCTCTTGCACAGGATGATCTGGAATTTCTTCGCCTTGGCGGCCTCGATCATGCGGTTGAAGTCGGGGCGGCTGCTATCGGCTCCTGACCAGTCCTCGTCGCAAAAAATCGAGTAGATGTCCCACCCGTGGTCGATGGCATATCGGGTCAGTAGGGACTTCTGGTTCTGGATGCTTTCCGATTCGGGCTGATGCTTGTCTTCATCCTCCTTACTCAGTCGTGTATAGATCGCACAAAGGATTTGTTACACCTCCTTCAAGGCGTAACTGCTCGGTATCATCATACCCTATGAGCAGCTGCATGGCAAGAAATTATTTTAAATGCCTTTGCCGATAAAACAGCAAAGGCATCATTTGTGTAGTTCTTTTGTGAGCCAAGTGGATACAACTGGATGAATAGTTTGAATTTGAGACGCAAGTGCAGTCGGATGATACTCAGTTAAAACTAGTATAGAACCTTTCATATAAAACACCTCCAAAAGTATACTTCTTTAGATTATATGCTGAAACGGATCGAAACAATGTTGCATTTTTTCGACAAGGTGATATACTAAAAGAAATATTCATTATTCCTCTTAAATAAACTATAAATAGAAAGGATACACAAAATGAACATATTACTCATTCAATTAAGTGATATGCATTGCCAAGTTACGGATCAAGAACTTACTAAAAAACTAGACAAAGCTGTTGATGTTTTAAGTACATTTACCCCTGTAGATCATGCAATGCTTATATTTTCTGGTGACTTAACTGATACCGCAAGCAAAAAAGAATACCAAATTGGAAGTTTTATGATAGGCAGATTCCTTAAAAATCTCGGCGAGAGATTAAATTGTGGTTTTATAAACACCCTTATTGTCCCCGGAAATCACGATATGGTTTTGCCTGAAGATTCTAGGAAAGCCTGCGATATAGAGCAATGGGATAAAAATGGCCACCTTGATGAGGAACTACAAAGATTATCTTTGTTTTTTAAATATGCTCAGTCTAAAAACTGCTTTAAATCCGATAGAATAGTTGATATTAGGACAATTTCCTTAGGTAAATTCAAAATACAAGTTTCCCTTATAAATTCTGCTCCCTATTCCACAAGAGAAAAAGAGGATAAACAACTTCATTATTTGCCTTCATATGTGGGCGAAAAAATATCGCAACCCAGTTCCAAAGATACTTTGAATATTTCAGTCTGCCATCATAGCTATGAGTGGTTTGATTGGGACTCAAAGGAAATGCTAAAAAGAGCCTTTTCGCAAAATGACATTACTTTTATTGGTCATGACCACAAATCCGAATCAATATCTATGCAAAATGGCGATGGTACCCATATCAACACTGTTATGGGAGGTAAATTCACATTAGATTGTGGCATGGATAGTACTTTTAATGCAGTCTTATTTAATACCGAAACGAGAACTGCACAATGCTTTGAAGTTGTTTGGAATATTAACGATGGTATATTCACGAAATTTGATCGTGGAGATATTCACTGTATGCAGGAAAATTTTCACCTTTCAAATGACTACTTGAACCATTTACTTATGGATAACCAACAACTTAGTAACAGCTTGTTGGATTACTTTGTCTTTCCCAAACTAATTGCCGAAAGCGAACTCTTTTCCACTGACGGAAATGCAAGAAAAATTGAAATCGATGATGTATTTGGAACCCTTAATGCTGAGCGTGTCATCAGATTTATAGGAACTAGAGGAGCAGGAAAGACTACCCTACTAAAATATCTATATTCAGAATCAGCAAAACGAGGTTATTATCCATTACTTATAGAGAAGAAGGATTATCGAGATAGCCGTATTGAAAAAATGTTTAGAGATATGGTAGAAATTCAATACACCTTTTCCGGAGATCACGGATATGATTTCTATGAGCAAAAAGACCATTCATCAGAAATCATATTTATTGACGATATAGATTGCATTGATAGCGATAAAGCACGAAACAATTTAATTAACTATATCGTTTTGTCTGGTCGATTGTTAGTATATAGTACAAAAGAGCGAAATCATGATCTTGAAGAAGTTGTTAAAGAAAAACTCCAGGGAAAAGATAGCTGTTCTTTTGAAATAGCCCCATTTTATAAAGAGAGCCGAGATGAACTTATTGAAAAGATCTGTGATCTCAAAGGTAAGGGAGAAAATGATAAAGCCACAGTTAAAACCTCACTAGATTATTTAGTTCAGTGCCAACCCAGTTTCTTTTCATCAATGCCAAGAAATCTTTTATTGTATATAAATTATTTCTTATCAGCAGGTGCTGGCGAAACGAAAGGATTCAAAACATTATCTCTTGTCTTTGAAACTAATATGCGCAACTCTCTTCTTTCATGCACTCCAGAAAATAATATTATTGTTGTTTTGGCTGCTTTGGAATATATTTCTAACTACATGTATTTTGATTTACAGCAGGAAACACTCGATTCATCCACTTTTGAAAAAATTGTGAATGACTTCAACGCAGAGCGGAAAGCTCATTTAAATGCTAAACAATTTCTCATATTGTGCAAAAAAGCTCACATTTTCCAAGAGGATGATTACTCTTTCGGAATTAAATTTTCTGATAAAAACATATTTGCATACTTTGTAGCTAAATACATCAGCAGAGAGTTTGAAAGAGGCTCCCGTGATTTATCAAAGCTTACTTATGTAATGGAACGCATATGCTTTGGAATCAACGATACAATTATTTTATTTCTTTCATTTATACGTAGCAACACAGAAATTATAATGCGTATTGCTGAGCAAGCAGTGCAACTTTTAGAATCATATCCAGAATGGGACTTTGATCAAAATAACATCCCTTTTCTTTCTGCTTATGAGGACTTAACTGTAAGTGTGCCTACAAATAAAGAAAAATCCATGGCACTAGAGAGGACAGAACAAATCGAAAGAAAACGCCATGAAGCAGTTAAGTTCAAAGGAATTTTTGATTATTCTGAAGCTGATATCAATAAAGAGAAATATAGAATCATAAGAGCTTTAAAATACACCCAGCTTTTAGGACAAGCCTTAATTGATCAATATGGAAACCTTAATGCAAATGAAATTGACTTAATCACGAAAACACTCTATTCAGCAACCCAAAAAATAATCTTTGCAGCTCTAAAGCCCTATCAGACCCAAAGCGAAGAAATCGTTACCAGCTTACTCTCTTTTGTTAACAACCAATTGCCGGGCGAAAAAATATCGCAAGCCGAAATACGCAAATTATTGGGACAAGCAGGCACAGCTTTTGCACTAAATATTATGGATGATATTTCATTTAATGCATCCAATAATGTAACAATTGAAGCTTTACGTGATATCGAGCTTCCTAATTCTAATTACAAGATAATGCAATTACTAATGGAAGAAAATACAGGAAATACAGAAGAATTTATCTCTAGATCGATTCTTTTAAGAAAAGAGCTTGACACAAATACTTATGCAAAGACACTAATTGCCCAAATAGCGCGAGTACACATTATATACACTTCTCGCATCGATCACCGTCAGATTAACAGACTGATATCTGGAAAAGTCATTGCCCCTCAAGGCAAAAAAACTTTACTTCTTGAACAAGGGAAAAAAGCAGAGAATTAATTTTACTGCAATTTTATTCAAATAGTTGCTTGAACCAGCTAAAAGAGCTGCTGTTTGCAGCTCTTTTAGCTGGTTTCATTTATTATTTAGAAATACTATAAAATGTATTGACAAACCAGAACAAATATACTATTATTCATATCAATAGAACTAATGTACTATATTCAGCCAAACTTTTAATATTATCAACGAAATTGTGCAAATTGTACTGCAAGCTAGAATGTGAAAAAGCATAAAATAATATTTCTGATGATATATTCCCCTCGTTTTCGCTTTATTCATATATTATAATTTTTTAAATATATAATTTTGAAAGGAGCCAAAATATGATACAACAAACGAGGTCTTTGACCATAAACATTACAGAGGAAACGTATAAGTTTATTTGTGAACAAGCACAAGCGAAGGGTTTAGCCATTAGTGATTACATTGCTTTGTGTACGATAGCTCAAGACGATTTGCTCCATATTTCAGCTCTGACAAATCAACTTAGAAAACTTAAATACCAAATTATGTCCGCTAACCATTTGGCAAGTACTGAACAAAAAGATTTATTATCAGCGCAAGAACGTATATATAATAATATCCTGTCCCTGTTATATGCAATTAATAATCGCTCTATACATGTCAACTAATTTATTAAATTGTCCAATAATAAGATAAGGCAGTGGAGTAGTAATCGATTTAACATTGTCATCTACTTGTTTAGTTCCTTTACAAGCCAGGCGGTAACAGTTTGATGAATCGGCTGATCAGCGGTTTGGATTGTTGACTGGTATTGTTCACTCATAATCAAGACGGAGTTTTTCATCAAAATCGCCTCCTGTAAACTATATGAATCAGGAACTATAAAATATGAAAAAGCAAATACCTCCCGACCGTATTGGATGGTCAAAGGCGGTATTTGCTAATGGATTGTAAAAGTAGAGCCGATTGTCCTTTCTCACAAAGGCTATCATTAACACCACCACAGTGACCCTTTATGAACGGAGCAAAAATCCGGCAAAGTCATAATAGGTTTCGCAAAACATCACGTTCGTTAGGAACTTCATCATTCAGCACCCGCTGCAAAAATCCGTTCAGTACCCGGCCTACCTCCGGTCCAGGTGCCACCCCCGCAGCAATCACGTCCCGACCGTTGATGGCTAAGTCTTTCAGGGTGAAACACTGGCCCTGGGCAACGAGTTCTTCCGCTTTTGTTTTCATCTCTTCCAACTCCGCCAAGCGGTCCTTCACCAGTTCATAGGCCTGTCCCATGCCGTCCGCCCGTTTGACCTCCAGAAGCTGGAAGAAAGTTTCTGGTCCCAGGCGGCCCAACCATTTGCGGATGGACCGATCCCGACAGGGAATTTGGACATCATGGTGCTCCACTAGGGTGACTACCCGCTCCCGGGTCCTGTTGTCAAATTTCAGCGACCGGAGCATCTGGTCGGCCAGCTTGGCGCTGACGGCGGGGTGGCCATAGAAGTGGTCGATTCCGTTTTCATCGGTGGATTTGCAGTTGGGCTTACCGATGTCGTGGAGGAGCATGGTCAGCCGGAGCATCAGGTCAGGCGGGGCGGCTTCCACCGCGTGGATGGTGTGCTCCCAGCCGCCCCAGCAGTGCCAGGGGTTGTTCTGCTCCAGGGTAACCAGCGGTTCCAGCTGAGGCCAGAACTGGCAGAATACATCCGGATACTGCCGCAGAATGTTCCCAGCTTCCTCCCCCACCAGCAGCTTGCACAGCTCCACTCTGATTCGCTCCGCCGCCACACGCTCCAGCATGCGGCGGTTTTCATGAATGGCCTGGGCGGTCCTTTCCTCAATCCCATAGCCAAGCACAGCGGCGAACCGCAGCGCCCGCATGACCCGCAGGCCGTCCTCCTGGAAGCGGTGGGCGGGCTCCCCCACGCAGCGGATCAGGCCGGTCTGAATGTCAGCCGCCCCGCCGAACGGGTCCCGCAGACGGCCGTCCAGCCCCATAGCGATGGCGTTCATGGTAAAGTCCCGGCGGGCCAGGTCGGCCTCCAGGCTGGAGACAAACTTCACATAGTCCGGACGTCGGCTGTCGGAATAGGGACCCTCGGTGCGGTAGGTGGTGATCTCGTAGGGCTCGCCGTCCTCCAAAACAGTGACAGTGCCGTGCTTCAGCCCGGTCTCAATGATCCGCTGCCCGGCAAAGCAGCGCTCCGTCTCCTCCGGACGGGCGGAGGTGCAGATATCCCAGTCGTGGGGGGCCACACCTCGAAGCAGATCCCGCACACAGCCGCCCACCAGGTATGCCTCATAGCCTGCGCCAGTAAGAGCCTGGAGGATATGCTCTGCTCCGGAGGGAATCTCAAATTTCACCCCGCACCACCTTCTCGTTGACCTCCATCTGAAACGCCTCAATCCGGGCCAGGTCGGGCGTCTCCGGGAGGGATGTGTGTTCTCTGGCGTAGTCCAGCCGTTTTTTCAAGTCATTGAGCAGGTCATAAAAGGCAGAGTTGAAGGTGTGATCCTCTTTCTGGTGACGCCCGTTCCGGATATCCATCAGCAGGTCGTGGTCCGCCGCCCGGTAGGTGACGATCTCCTCCTTCTCCAGAATATCCAGGCACATGAGATAGAGCCGCACCAGATGCATGGCGTGCTTGTTCAGGTGGGCGTCGTCCTTTTTCTTGTTCCGGCGGTGGATTTTGTCGTAGTTCCGGGTGATCTCCACCAGCTCGCTGACCATACCGATGAGGGTGCGCAGGGGCACCTGCTCCATGTGGATATCCGCCACCACCTGGGGCCCGCCGTCCACCTGGGCGACGGACAGCCTGATCTGCTCCGGGGTAAAGCTGCGGTAGCGCTCCGGAAAAGTGAGGACAGTATTTTCACAGGAGCCCATGATGTGCCGCTCCTTGGCCTCAGCGGGGTAGGCGTCGTGGGCCAAAGCATTCTCCAGCCGCCGGAGCTGCTGGTTGGCGTAGCCGCCGAAGGTGATGGCCGCCCGGCGGGAGAGAAACATCTTGCGTTGGTCGATGAGCTGCTTCCCGATGGGGGTGAGGACAAAGTAGTGCTCCGGCTTGCAGCCCAAAAGCTCGATGATGTTGGGACTGCAGCTAATGAGCAGTGTCAGCAGCTTGTTGAAGGCGTACACCGTGGTGTCCGTCTCTGTATCCACTACCTGCTCAAATTGATCCATACCTAACAGGTCCGCCTTACTGTTCAAAGTACAGCCCCGGATATCAATGTCGGAACTGTCTACATTGGTCCCATAGGCATAGCTACCCCCGTAAGTCAAAACGATGATGTTTTTCCCCAGACGGGGGTGATCCTTCAAGAACTGATAGTCCGGCCGATCCAGCAAGTCCAAAATAACCTCCTCCAATCTATGAAATCATTCCCAAATAAACAGCTGATTGATCTTGAGCCATACTGAGCAGCTGTGCCGGTTCCAATCCCTTGTCCCGTGTCCTCCGGTCACGACGCCCCATGTGGTGGAGCCCAAATACCCCGGCGTGGTGGAACGCTACGTAAACATGGGGGACTGCTACGACAAGGAAGCCCTGTGGTCCCTGCGGCAGGAGATCATGGACTGCATGTCTGGCTACAAGGGCTGCTACCAGCGGGCCTACCGCTGCTTGGGGGCGGCGGCAGAGATCATGGAGGATCAGCGTTCCGCCCTGCTCACCGAACCTCTGGCCCAGAAGCTGGCCAAGCGGGCCCACGGCATCCTGATCCGGGAGGTCCCCCGCCGGAAGGCGGAGCGGCCCGGCCGGGTCACCCTGCGCTTCCTGGGGGCGGTCACCCACCAGGGACCGGTGTGCCTGTATGACACCGCCCTGGCCCAGTGCCAACGGATCTATGCTCTGACCGACACCTGCGGCCTGGCTCACGAGCTGCTCATCCATCTGCTGGCCGGGGTGACCGCCAACGGCTATGACGCGGTGGCCTGTCCGGACCCCATGGCTCCCGACCGGCTGGCCCACCTTCTGGTGCCCCAGCTGGGACTGGCTTTTCTCACCACTCCCTCCTCGCTGCCCTTCCCCAGCGCTCCCTACCGCCGCATCCGCCTGGACGCCGCCGCAGACAGCGAGGTCCTGCGGCACAACCGGCCCCGGCTGCGTTTCGCCAAAAAGGTGTCCGCCGCCCTGGTGGAGGAGGCGGTCTCCTCCCTGGCGCTGGCCAAGGCCATGCACGACGACCTGGAGGCTGTCTACAACCCCCATGTGGACTTCGAGCTGGTGGATAAGACCGCCCAGGACATCTGGGAGGAGATCCTCACCTTCTGACCGCCGGGACCACGGCAATGGCGGTCCTGGTAAAATCCCGCTGGGACAGATCCTCCATGGTCCCCGCCTTCTTTCCAAAAAAGCGGACCCGCCCTGTTGGGGGGCCCGCTGTATTCAGCGCAGATCCAGGTCCAGGTCCACGTCCCCCTGGATGCCGGCCACCTGACCGGTGTGGGTGTACTGCCACAGGTCAAAGTGGTAGTAGAAATCCGGTTTGGTGTCGTACTCCGCCAGCCACAGGGTATACCCGGTCAGCTCCCGCAGGTCGTAGCGCAGATAGCCCAGACTCTGGTTGAAATAGACTGCCGGCGTATAGCCCGCCTCCCGGACCTTGGCGCAGAAGGCCGCCGCACACTGGGTGAGGGTGCGGTTGTCCAGGCTCTCGGTGCGGGCCCCGCTGCCCGAGGTGATGGGCTCCCAGTCGAAGGCGATGGGGTAGGCGATCTCATACCCCTCCACCGCGTTGAGGACGTAGGCGGCCTCCGCCTCCGCCTCCTCGGGGGTGATGGCCTGGGAGAAGAAGTAAACGCCCACCTCCAGCCCGGCGTCCAGCGCGCCGTCCAGGTTGGCCTGGAAGGTCTGGTCCATAAACAGCCCGCCCTCGGTATACCCCCGGTAGCCCAGGCGGAGGATGGCAAAGTCGATGCCGTCCGCCGCAACGGCGGGCCAGTCGATCTCATTCTGATAGGTGGACACATCCACGCCGGTTTTGGCCGCTTTTCCGTCCCGCTCATAGGACACCCGGCCCCGGCTGTCCACGGTGAATCCCTCCCGGTCATAGGGGTTCAGGGGCATGCCCTCCAGAGGGGTCAGCTGTTGGTCCCCAAACCGGAAGGTGACCGGCTCCTCCTCCGAGATGTCGGGGGGCGGCTCCTCCTCCTGCTCCTCTGGGCGCAGGATCAAAAACAGGGTCACGCAGGACACCAGCAGGGCCAGCAGAGCCACCACCAGGGTCAGCTTGCCCATCCAGCCCCCTCCGCCGGAGGAGGACCTCCGGGACGGCGGCGTCTGCTGGCTCCGGTGCCTGGGCGGTACGGCTGCGGGAAGCGGTTCAGTCTCTTGGTCCTGCTCCGGCAGCAGATCAGGCGGATATGAGTTCACGGCACTTCTCCTCCCTCGCTTCGACGATTTTCCTCATTGTACCATATCGGCAGAAAAAGCGCAAGAATTAAGGGGGCGGCTGAGGCCGCCCCCTTCCATATTCCTTTATCCGATGACCTGACGGGCCACGTCCACGCTCTCCTTGGCGTCCTTGGCGTAGAAGTCAGCTCCGATCCGTTTGGCGTAGTCCGGGGTGAGCACCGCGCCCCCCACCACCACCTTGCAGGGCGTCCCCTCCGCCCGGAGGAGGCGGATGGTCTCCTCCATACTGCCCAGGGTGGTGGTCATCAGGGCGGACAGGCCCACCAGAGGGGCGCTGTGCTTCTTTGCGGCCTCCACCACGGCGGAGGGCTCCACATCCCGGCCCAGGTCCACCACGGGGTAGCCGTAGTTCTCCAGCAGCACCTTGACGATGTTCTTTCCGATGTCGTGGATGTCCCCCTTGACAGTGGCCAGGACGATGGTCCCCTTGGGCTCCTCCTCCCGGCCGGGCCGGGCGGACAGGTGCTCCCGGATGACCTCGAAGGCGGCCTGGGCCGCCCCCGCCGCCTGGATCAGCTGGGGCAGGAAGACCTTCCCCGCCTCAAAGTCCGCCCCCACCTGGTCCAGGGCGGGGATGAGCACGCCATCCACCACCTCCATGGGCGCGGCGGTCTCCAGCAGCTTCCGGGCGGCGGGACCCGCCTCCCCCTTCAGCCCGGCGAGCACGATCTGCTCCAGCGTCCGCTCCCCGCCGGACGGGGCGGCGGCCTGGGCCGCCCCGGCGGTGACGGTGGTGGACACGGTGGCGCTGCCGTAGGCGGCGATGTAGTCCCGGGCGTCGGTGTCGATGTTCATCAGCAGGTGGTAGCACCGGACGGCCGCCATCATGGCCGCCAGATTGGGGTTGAGGATGGGCAGGTCCAACCCGCGGGTCATGGCCATCATGAGGAAATTCTGGTTCACCAGGGGCCGGGCGGGCAGGCCGAAGGAGATGTTGGACACCCCCAGCACCGTCTTCAGCCCCAGCTCCTTCTTCACCCGGCTCAGGGCCTCCAGGGTCTGGGAGGCCGCCGCCTGCTCCGCCGACACGGTGAGGGTGAGGCAGTCGATGTAGACATCCTCCTTCCGGATGCCGTAGTTCATGGCCCGGTTCATGATCTTCCGGGCGATATCCAGCCGGTCCAGGGCGGTTTTGGGGATACCCTTCTTGTCCAGAGTCAGCCCCACCACCGCCGCGCCGTACTTCTTCGCCAGGGGGAGGATGGCCTCCAGCACCTCCTCGTCCCCGTTCACCGAGTTGATGATGGCTTTCCCGCAGTACACCCGCAGGGCCCTCTCCAGCACCTCGGGACGGGTGGAATCCAGCTGGAGGGGGGCGTCGGTCACCCCCTGGAGAGCCTTGACCACCTTCACCATCATGGCCGCCTCGTCGATCTCGGGCAGGCCCACGTTCACATCCAGAATATCCGCCCCGGCCTGGGTCTGCTCCAGGGCCTGGCCCAGCATGTAATCGATGTCCTCCCGGAGGAGGGCCTCCTTCATCCGCTTTTTGCCGGTGGGATTGATGCGCTCGCCAATGACCCGCACCCGGTCGATGACCACCGCCTGCACCGGACTGCACACGGCGGCGGGGATGTTTCTGGGAATGTCCCGGATGGTTCGCCCGGCCAGGGCCGCCTTCAGCTTGGCGATGTACTCCGGGGTGGTGCCGCAGCAGCCGCCGTAGAATTTGACGCCCAGCTCCGTCAGGCCGGCCATGGCGGCGGCAAACTGGTCCGCCGTGATGTCGTAGCCCGCCCCGCCGGGATCGGGCAGGCCGGCGTTGGGCTTGATCGAAATGGGCAGGGTGGTCCACCGGGTCAGCTCCTCCACCAGGGCGGGCATCTCCCGGGGACCCAGGGAGCAGTTGATGCCGATGGCGTCCGCTCCCATCCCCTCCAGGGTGAGGGCGGCGCAGGCGGGGGCGTGGCCCAGGAAGGTTCGTCCCCGCTCCTCGTAGGTGAGGGAGACGATCACCGGCAGGCTGCTGTTCTCCTTCACCGCCAGCAGGGCGGCCCGGCACTCCTGAAGGTCGGTCATGGTCTCGATCATCACCAGGTCCGCCCCGGCGGATACCGCCGCCCGTACCTGCTGGGCGAAGATGTCCACCGCTGTCTCAAACTCCAGGGTTCCGGTGGGTTCCAGCAGCTGGCCGATGGGACCCAGGTCCAGGGCCACCAGGGCCTTTCCCTGCGCCGCCTCCCTGGCGATGGCGATGGAGGCCGGGATCACCTCCTCCACCGTCCTCCCCGTGCGGAGCAGCTTCTCCCGGTTGGCCCCGAAGGTGTTGGCACAGAGGATCTGCGTCCCGGCGTCCACGTAGGCCCGGTGGATGTCCAGCAGCCAGTCGGAGTGCTCCAGGGCGGCCAGCTCGGGGTGTTCCCCCAGCTTGAGGCCCCTGGCCTGGAGCATGGTGCCCATGCCGCCGTCCAGAAGGATGGGGCCGGGGGTGTTTAACAGTTCACGAAATTCCACAGTGTCCGCCCGCCTTTCGGTATTGACAGCCGCTCTGAGCCGGACAGCCCAGACAGCTGCGCTTCGTTTGTTCGATTGGTCCGTCTGCGATCCCCAGGATGGCGGTGACCGACTTCCGGGGGGTAAGCAGGTGGCTGTCCGTGGCGCACAGCCCCACCCGGCGGGGGGCGTCCAGCAGGTCCAGCAGCGGCCCCTGGACCTCCAGGGGCAGGTCCCCGTAGCCGGGGCTGTACCGGAAGGGGAAGGAGCAGCCGGGGAAGTGTCCCTGGAGCTCCCGCTCGATCTGGTCGCAGACCTCCTCCACGGCGGCGGAGGCGCAGCAGTCCAGGGTGAGGGCCTTGGCCATGTCCAGCCGCTCCGTCCGGCGGATAAGAGCGTCCGCCTCTGCCCCCAGGGTGGCGCAGAAGACCGCCCCCCGGCTGCAGCCGGACAGGTGGGCCTTCAGGTCCCGCCCCGGCAGGAGCAGACCGCCCTCCAGGCGGACGCCAGCCTCCTCCAAGGCAAGGTCCGCCGCCCGCCAGCTCCACCGGGGGCGGATGACCTCCAGCAGCTCCTGGGCGCACCGCTCCACCTGCCCCCGCAGGAGGCCGTCCGCCTTCTCCGGCGGACAGCCCATGTAGCGCAGAACCTCATCGGGATTCAGCCGGGTTACGGTGATGGCCATTACAGCAGCGTGATTCCCGCCGCCCTGGCGGCCTGGAGGTTGGCCTCGTCCCACAGGGAGGACTGGACCTCGCCGATGTGGGCCTTGCCCAGCAGCAGCATGGACACCCGGCTCTGGCCAATGCCGCCGCCCATGGTCAGGGGCAACTCCCCCTTCAGCAGCATGTTGTGGAAGGGCAGCTCCCGGCGGTCCTCGCAGCCGGCCAGCTTCAGCTGGCGGGCCAGGCTCTCCTCATCCACCCGGATGCCCATGGAGGACACCTCAAAGGACCGCTGGCCCACGCTGTCCCACACCAGCAGGTCGCCGTTCAGGTCCCAGTCGTCGTAGTCGGGGGCACGGCCGTCGTGGGGCCTGCCCGACTTCAGCGTTCCGCCGATGCCCATGAGGAAGGTGGTGGGGTGGTCCTTCACAAAGGCGTCCTCCCGCTCCTTGGGGGCCTTTTCGGGGAACAGGTCCTCCAGCTCCTGGGCGGTGACAAAAGCGATGTCGGTAGACACCTGGGGCAGCACGTTCAGCTGGGGGAAGACGGTGCGCAGAAAGGACTGGGTCTCAAACAGGGCGCTGACGATGGCGCACACTGTCTGCTTCAGATACTCGACATTCCGCTCCTCCCGGGTGATAATCTTTTCCCAGTCCCACTGGTCCACGTAGGCGGAGTGGAGGGAGTCCAGCTCCTCGTCCCGGCGGATGGCGTTCATGTTGGTGTACAGCCCCTCGCCGGGGTGGAACTGGTACCGCTTCAGGGCGTACCGCTTCCACTTGGCCAGGGAGTGGACCACGGCGGCGTCCCCCTCCACGCCGTTGACGTCAAAGGTCACCGCCCGCTCCACGCCGTTCAGGTCGTCGTTCAGGCCGGAGGACACCGGGACGAACAGGGGGGCGGACACCCGGTGCAGCCGCAGGGCTCCCGCCAGCTTGTCGGCAAAGAGCCGGTTGCCCAGGTCGATGGCCCGCTGGGTCTCATAGATGGACAGCAGGGGCTTGTACCCCTGGGGCAGTCGCAGATCTTTCATGGCAAAAAACTCCTTCTATCCTTGGATTGTCTCATTATACTCGCTAACGCGCTGAATTGCAAACAAAACCGCCCGCTGAATTCAGCGGGCGGTTTTGTACAAATCATGCAATGGAATAGCTTCCCCGAACCAGCAGCTTCACGTCGCCCGAGGCAGTAAGGGTGCGGTCCGCGATGGTGGCCATGTACAGGTGGTTGGCGGTGAGGGCCGTGCCCGAGTTCACCGTCCCGCCGGTGGACAGATCGATGAGCGCCGGGGCGGTGTTGGCCTTTACGGTCACGGTGCCGATGCGGGGCAGCAGCTCGCAGCCCACCCCCAGCGACATCACCTGTCCGCTGCTCATGGATACCAGCGTGTAGGAACCCGAGCTGGCCGGACCGGTCCCCGTCCCCTGGCCCGCCTGGGCCAGGTACTGGCTGATCTGAAGGGCCAGGGCCTGCTCCAGCTCCTTCTGCTTAGCGGCGGTCTTCTCCTCCGCCTGCTTGACGATCTGGGGGAGGACGGTCTCGTTCAAATAGCTCAGGGTGACAAGGGGATCGGTCTGACCTCCCGCGGCCAGGGCCGCAGCCGTCCCCAGCAGGGCCGCCGACAGGGCCAGCGCCCCCAGACGGATGGTCCAACGCTTGTCCAATCTTCTCATAGGTACGCTCCTTCTTGATATGTAGGTCCCGCCGGGGGCGGGACCTGCCGTTACACCATCGTCTCCGGGTGGAGTCCAAAGCTCACGGCGATGGCGTTGTCCACCTGGCGCATCACGCCGTCGTCCAGACGGCCCATCTTCTCCCGCAGGCGGCGCTTATCCAGGGTGCGCACCTGCTCCAGCAGGATCACCGACTCCTTGGGCAGGCCGCAGCTCAGGGGCGCCACCGAGATATGGGTGGGCAGCCGGGCCTTCCCCGTCTGAGACGTGATGGCCGCGGCGATGACCGTGGGGCTGTGCCGGTTGCCGGTGTCGTTCTGCACGATGAGCACTGGGCGCACGCCGCCCTGCTCGCTGCCCACCACGGGGCTTAAATCGGCGTAGAAGATGTCGCCTCGTTTTACGCTGTTATCCAAGTACACTCACACTCCGCTGGAAGATAGCACCGCGTTACAGCCAAAACAGCCGTATGTAACGCTGTACTATGATTCTCCCACGGGGCGGCGGGCATTATACCAGAAAAACGCAAGTTTTTCTGGTATAAATTTGAGATCAGCCTCACTGGGGAAGAGCATCTGAGCCGTCATATGACCGCGCCC
>CAJUAW010000006.1:38141-44802 GCA_910584605.1 uncultured Oscillospiraceae bacterium | reverse complement strand
CGCAGAAAGAAGAAGCTGACACAGGCAAAGCTTGCGGAAATGGTGGACATTGAGCGTGTCCACATGGGCAATATTGAGCTGGCTAGGACAGGAACGTCGCTGGATGTGATTTTCCGCATCGCAGACGCGCTGGAGGTGCCAGTCTGCAAGCTGTTTGAGTTTCGGGATTGAACCCGGCTGGCTCTGGACGCAAGAACGCCCTGTGCCGCGTTTGACACAGGGCGTTTACAGATGGAAACATGAAAAACACCGCATCCTCATGCGGTGTTTTTCGTCTGCATATGTTGTGATGCAGGTGGCGCAGTAGGAGGGATTCGAACCCTCGAGCCCTTATCAGGCTACACGATTTCCAGTCGTGCTCGTTATGACCACTTCGATACTACTGCATACATACCGCTGTTCTGATCAGTGAAACAGCACCATGTATTATACCAGCTTTTCACCGGTAGTCAAGCCCTTTTTTGAAAAAAGCTGAAAATTTTTCCGGAAAGCCGTTTTGCGGCGAATGTGACGGGACAAACCGGCAAAGTCCGGGCCGGATTGGGCGTTTTTCACATTCTGTCAAATTTCCCCTTGCAAACCGGAGCGGGATGTGGTATAGTAAAAAAGCTCTCAGAGTGTATGCAGGTGTAGTTCAATGGCAGAATGTCAGCTTCCCAAGCTGAACACGAGGGTTCGATTCCCTTCACCTGCTCCATGCAAGAACCCGCCGGAGCCTTGGGTTTCAAGGACGTCCGGCGGGTTTTTCCTGCTCTTCGCCCATAGCGCATCCCAAGACAGATGCCGTAACATGGCGAAGTATTCTGTCTTTTTTGGATGCTTTTTTGAAAAATGTTCAAAAAAGGCTTGTAAATATCCGGGATCTTTCGTATAATAGTGCCATAAGGCCCAGGAAATGGAGGTACAGCGTACATGTCACTCAGGAGCAAATTGAGGTCTCTGCTGCATTCCGCCGCGCCGGAACAGGAGGAGGAGAAGGAACCCGTCCAGGCTGCGCCGGAGGTGGAGCGCCCTGCTCCGCCGCCCCCCGTTGTCCTGGACCCGGATCTGGTGGATCTGCCCCGGGAGCACCCCATCTTCCGGCTGCACCAGCTCACCGAAGCGAACGCGGAATGGCTGCCTGCCCCCAGTCTCCGGCTGGACCCGGACGGCGTGCTGCCGCCGGAGGTGGTGAAGCGGGAGAAGGGCAGGGTTCGGGGGTCCTTGAACAAAATCTGCAGCGACCGGATGAAGGAGGTCACCCGCCGGGAGGCTGCCGCCCAAAGGGCCGCCCAGGCCCCGCCCGGCGCCAAGAGCCAGGAGCCCCCGCCCCCTCTGGACGCGGAGGCCCATGTCTTCCTCTCGTCAGAGTACCTGTATGCCTGGCTGCTCATACTCCCTCCAGTGGAGCAGGGCGAGGCGGTGTCCGAGGCGCTGCTCCACCGCGCGCTGGCGGACCAGGGCGTCCGCTGGGGCGTGGATACCCAGCTGCTCCAGAGGCTCTGTCAGGCGGAGGACCGGTATTTCACCCTGCACCTCGTCGCCGTGGGCAAGCCCCCGGTCAACGGGGAGAACGGCAAGGTGGTGGACCGCTTTCCCCGGTCCACCCAGCAGCTGCTGGAGCCGGACGAGAACGACCAGGTGGACTACGCCTCCCTGAATCTTGTCCGCAGCGTGGAAAAGGGGCAGGAGATCTGCCGCCTCGTCCCCCCCACCGAGGGCGAGCCGGGCCGCACCGTGCTGGACCAGGAAATTTCCGCCAAAAGCGGGCGGGCCGTCACCCTGCCCAAGGGAAAGAACACGCACATCAGCGAGGACGGCCTTTCCCTGCTCTCCTCTCTGGACGGACATTTGGAGTACAGCGGGAACAGCTTCCACGTGAAGCCGGTATGGGACGTCCCCGGCAATGTGGACTTCTCCACCGGCAACATCAACTTCACCGGGGACGTGACCATCCGGGGGGACGTTGTCAGCGGCTTTACCGTCCGGGCCAAGGGCAGCATCCACGTGGACGGCTCGGTGGAGGCGGGCAGCACCGTGGAGGCCGGCGGCGACCTGATCGTGGCCAAGGGCATTTTGGGGGATGGAAGTACCGTGATCCGCTCCCAGCGGAGCGTTTTTGCCAAATATATTGAGAATTCCACCATTTTTGTCCGGGAAAGCCTGCAAACCGACTGCATCGTCAACGGCCAGGTGTACTGCGGCGGACAGGTCGTGGCCCGGTCCGGTCGGGGAGGCATCATCGGAGGCCGGATCTGGGCGGCCAAGCTGGTCAGCGCCATGGCGGTGGGCTCGCCGTCCGAGCGGCCCACGTCCATCATCCTGGGCGGCCGTCCCTGCGTCAGCTTTGAGCGGGAGACCCTCCAGCAGGAGCTGCAGGCCGTGGCGGCGGAGCGGGAGAAGCTGAAAAATCAGCTGGACAGTCCGGCCAAGTCGGGCCAGATGGGCCGGCTCAAGGTCCGCGCCTCTGCGGCGGAGATCAAGCTGAAGCAGCTGGAGGCCAGCTGTCCGGAGGGGGCTCCAAACCCGGCGGACAAGGCCCCGAAGCGAAGCGCCGGACGCATGGAGTGCGGCGTCGCCTACCCGGGCGTGGAGATCACCTTCGGGGAGCAGACACTCCGCCTGCGGCATGAAACCCGCCAGTGTGTGGCCAAGCTGGTCAACGGCGAGATCGTTGTGATGTAGCGGCGCGCATTTCGATACCAGCACAGAACAACAGGAACAGGGAGCGGTGATCCGCTCCCTGTTCCTGTTTTGGCGCTTTTATGCTCAGCGCATGGCGCGGAAGGAACCGTTCTTCAGCTTGAACCGTTCCACCAGACTCTTCATGAGCTGGGACTGGCTGGACAGCTCCTCGCTTGCGGCCGCGCTTTCTTCCGCGGTCGCCGAGTTTGTCTGCACGACGCTGGAGATCTGGTCGATTCCGGTCATGACCTGAGTGATGGAATCCGCCTGGTCGCTGCTGGCCGCGGAGATCTCCTCGATAATGCCGGTCATTTCATGTACCTCGTTCACCGCCTGGAGCAGAGACTGGTCGGTCTCACCGGCGATCTGAGTGCCGTGCTCCACCGCGTTCAGAGAGTTTTCGATCAAAGCGGAGATGTTCTTGGAGGCTTCGGTGCTCTTGGTGGCCAGGTTGCGGACCTCATCCGCGACCACGGCGAATCCCTTTCCGGCAGTGCCCGCACGGGCGGCCTCCACGGCGGCGTTCAGGGCGAGAATGTTGGTCTGGAAGGCGATATCCTCAATGATCTTCATGATTTTGCCGATCTCGCTGGAGCAGCTGCTGATATCCCCCATAGCCTGGATCATCTGCTGCATCTTTTCCTGGCTCACATTCATCGTTGCACTGACAGAGCCAGCCGCCTTGTTGGCCTGCCGGGCGTTGTCCGCGTTCTGGTTCACCTTACTGGAAATCTCGTTCATCGTGGCGGCGAGCTCCTGCACAGAGCTGGCCTGCTCGGTGGCGCCCTGGGCGAGGGCCTGGGCGCCGTTGGACACCTGATCCGCTCCGCTGGCGACCTGAGAGGAGCTCTGGCTGATCTGCAGCATGGTGTCGTTGAGCTTTTCCGCGATGCCCCGGAAGGAGACCAGCAGCGGATAGAAGCCGCCGGTATACTCTTCCTCACAGATGGAGTCCACTGTGAAATCGCCCTCGGCCATTTTAGCCAGGAATTTGTTCTCGTCGTCAATGATGACCTGCAGCTTCCGGATCAATTTGCCCACCTGAGCGGCGAGCACGCCCAGCTCATCCTTGGACGTATAGGAAATCTCGATGTTCAGGTCGCCCTCCGCCATCCTGGTGGCGGCATGCTCGATCTCGGAGATGGGAATTTTGATCAGGCGGATGATCACAAAGGAGAAGAAGACGCCCACAAGGATGATTGCGACGACCACTGCGAGCATTGTGAGGGTGGCGGTCCGGTAGAGGGAGGCGCTTTCTATGGCCGCCTCATTGCTGCCGCTGGTGTTGTAGGTGATAATGTCATTGAAGGCGCTGTTTAAGGAATTGTAAAAACTGACGCAGTCACCCTCCAGGATTGCCCGGGCTTCCCCGATGCGGCCCTGCTGTGCCAGGGACATCATTGTTTCGTCTGCTTCATTGTATTGCGTCCAGAGATTCATCGCATTGGTATAGAAGGCATTCTCTTCCTCATCAATCAGCGTCCCATATGTGGCCAAGAGCGCGTTCATTTCCTCCTTCTCCTTTTGGAGATACTGGAGGCTGCTTTCCTCCACATCATCTGAAATTGCGGTGAGGTACCCTAATTCATTCAGGCGGATATTGGAGATGGTAGCGCTCAAGTCCCGTGCAGTGTCGATGCTGGGAAGCCAGCTGGCCGCGATGTCGTTGGTGATATCGTTCAACTGCCCCATGAGAAAAAGGGACATGCCGCTGATGATCAGCATCCCCAGCAGCGCAACCCCAATCAGGATGTAAAGCTTCAATCTGATCTTCAAATTTCGTATGCAGTGAATCATGGTTTTACTCTCCTTTTGTGTTCTGTTTTGCTGCTTACAGCTGCCAGCTGTGAAGCGTGATCATGGCCATAAAACAATATTTCCCGGTTCAACATTTTACCACCAGAAGGTTTCCGAGTCAATATCCAGCTGCCCGTAAAAACGCCGGAAACCCCTGTGGTTTCCGGCGTTTGGCGCTATTCGCTGTCCGGTCTGGGCGGACCGTTCAGGGCGATCCGGTAGTAGTCCTGGTCCAGGATGGCGGCGGAGTAGGCCACCCGGTTCTGCACCTCGGCCACCATTTCGGCCACCTCCTCCAGGTCGGGCTCCTGGCCGTCCCAGCGGGTGAACTGGTCCAGGATGGAGTTGTAGTAGCCGGTCTCGTTGATAAAGCTGTAGTTGGCGAAAATGACCAGTTCATCACCGGCGGACAGGATATCAGACCCCATGATCAGGCGGGAGTCGTACTCCAGGCCGAAGAGGTTGGACAGAGTGGGCAGCACGTCCAGGCTGGAGCAGTATTTTTTGACGTGGACCGCAGTGCCCTCCATATCGCCGCTCCAGAGGATGAGTGTGTTTTGAAAGATCTCGAACACAGGATCCACCTCGTGGCCGGCCAGCTCGCTGTACTGCTCGTCGGTCAAGCCGTAGGGGTAGTGGTCGGCGGACAGCACGATCACCGTATCCTTCAGCCTGTCCGCCTCCTCCAGCTGGCGGAGCAGACTGTCCAGCGCCAGCTCCAGCTCCATCTGGCAGGCCAGGTAGCAGCGCACCTCCTCGCTGTAGGGCAGGTCGTCCACCTCGTCCCAGTGGCGGGCGGACATGGCGTTGCTCTCCAGCGTGTAGGTCAAGTGGCCGCTGACGGTGAGGCAGTAGACCATAAACTGGTCCTCGTGGACAAACATGGGGACGATTTGTTCCATCATCTCCAGGTCGGAGGGGGGCCAGACCTCCTCCAGCTCCAGGCCCTGGCCGATGGCGTAGTAGTCGTAGCCCATGTTGGGGTGGGACTTGTCCCGGTCGTAGTAATTATAGAGGTAGTTGTGGAAGGCGAAAGCGGCGTAGCCCTGCTTACGGAACTGAGTGCCCAGAGCGAAGGGCATATAGTTCTCCGAGGACAGGGAGTAGCTCCATACCCCGGATTTTGGGATGAGGCCGGTGGTGGTGACGTACTCTCCGTCCGAGGTGGATACCCCCCAAAGGGGGGTGTAGAAGTGGTCGAAGACGAAGCCCTGGTGGGACAGCTTCCAAAGGGTGGGGGTGCGTTCCGGGTCCATCGCCAGGGTGGAAAACCCCTCCGCCACGATCCAGATCAGGTTTTTGCCCTCAAAGTAGCCGGTCCACAGGTTTTCCGGGGTGGGGGCGCGCTGGGAGAACCACAGGTGGGCGCTCTGCAGCTCCTCGTCATCGGTCTCGGAGATCAGCTTGTCGAAGTCGATGGAAAGCGTGTGGTAGCCGGGGATCATCTCCGGAGCGAAGGCGCTCCCGGCGGGAGGCGGGTCCTCCGGCGGAGGGAGGGTGGCCTCCAGGTCGGGCGGGGCCTTATCAGGCTCCGGCTCCGTGGAGGGCTCCAGGCGGTCGGGTTTGATGCCGAACAGCACCCGATTCAGCTCCAGCTGGGTCTGGGTGAAGACGCCGAAGTTCTGGACCTCCAGCTCGGGGGTGGCGGAGCGGTAATAGATGTACCGCAGGGACAGCACCCCGCTGCCGCACAGGAGCACCAGCCCCATGGCAATCAGCTGCACCCCGGCGGCCATGGCCGCCCACCGGGGACGCTGGCCCTTGCCAGCGTCCGGACCGGCGATGATCCGGCCTCGGAACCTCCAGGCCAGCAGGGTGGGGGCCCCCATCATCAGAATAGGGAACCAGTTGGCAAAAATTTCCCCCACCGCCATGTCTCCAAAGGCCCCGGCCACCATGGCCATCTTAGTCAGGGAAAAGATGGTGAGGAAGGTTTTGAACAGGTGGTAGTAGACCAGCTGGGAGCCGATCCACAGGGAGACCAGCCCGGTGCATACCGGCAGCAGGATGCGCCCCCGCTGCTCCGGCACCCCGCCGCACAGCAGTCCGAGCAGCAGAGCCACCGGCAGGGTGAACAGCAGGGTGAAGAGGGCGCCCGCCGCCGTCAAAGCGCGGAAGCAGTAGAGCTTCAGGAACAGCTCCTCATAATAAATCACGCCCAGCAGAAAGAGGGATGGAGCGGCCAGCCGCCTCCACCGCT
>CAJUAW010000006.1:0-38131 GCA_910584605.1 uncultured Oscillospiraceae bacterium | reverse complement strand
CCGCTCCCACTGGGGGACGGTCGATTCCTTGTCCAAGGGATACACCTCCGAAAAATTGGGAAAATCAAGCTTGCTTATTTTACCTTTTTAGAGCATGGTTGTCAACGTTAGAACATGGTTGTCAACAGACTGTGCGGCCCTGGCTTTGTGCGCTAAAGCGAAAAAGGAGGATAAAAATAAATGTATTTTGTGCGGATACACCAAAGGTTTTTCTTGAAAAAACTGGAGGTATCTGGTATGATTGTAATACTTCATAATTTATTCACAAATCCCGCCGGGAGAGAAAGCGAGGAAGGTCCGTGTCTCAGCGCAGTGAACAGGTCCTGGAGGAACTGAAGAGCGCCTACGCCGCCTATTACGACGTGGAGGGGGTCCATGACGGTTCCGCTCTGAAGGCTCTGTGCTCCTACCACACCCGGGACAGCCAGTATGTGCTGGTGAAGAAGGCGGAGCTGTGGGCGGCGGAGAACCATGAGTACCTCTACCTGTGGGACGCGGAGGAGCTGGACGGGGCCATGGTGGAGGAGATCTTCCAGCGCACCCTGGCCGACGGTGAACCCCGGGTGCGTCCCCACTCCCAGCACATGTACACCTACCTCACCGCCGTGGCGCTGTACAGCAGCGCCCAACCGGACGCTCTGGCTCAGCTGAAAAAGCTGAAGAAGCGCCGGGAATATAAGCTATCGCTCCATGGATGGATGGAGTTTCGTATAGCCGCCGTGGACCTGTCCACCGGCGAACTCACCGTCAACCGGGCCGGGAGAGCCCTGGCAAAGGACCTGAAACGGCTGACGGACCGTGTAATCTCTGCAAATCATTTAGGAGAGGAGAAAAAATAACCATGAATGCAGTACTGGTACTTTTAGTCGGCTGCGCCATTCTGATCGCCGGTTACATCTTTTACGGCGGCTGGCTGGCCAAGCAGTGGGGCGTGGACGACACCAAGACCACTCCAGCTCATGAGCTGGAGGATGGCATGGACTATGTCCCTGCCAAAGCCCCTGTCCTGATGGGACACCATTTTTCCTCCATCGCCGGCGCCGGCCCCATTAACGGCCCCATTCAGGCGGCCGTCTTCGGCTGGGTTCCCGTGGTGCTGTGGGTCCTCGTCGGCGGCATCTTCTTCGGCGCCGTCCATGACTACGGCGCGCTGTTCGCCTCCATCCGCCACAAGGGCCAGACCCTGGGCGAGGTGGTGGCCGCCAACATCGGCGAGCGGGCCAAGAAGCTGTTTATCGTGTTCTCTTACCTGACCTTGGTGCTGGTGGTGGCCGCCTTCGCCTCCATCGTGGCCGGCACCTTCAACGGCTTTACCGCCGACGGCGCCCACAATGAGGACAACGCCGCCGTGGCTATGATCTCCATCTTGTTCATCGTGATGGCGATTATCTTCGGCCTGTGTGTGTACCGCCGGGGCGCGCCCCTGTCTGTGGCCACCGTGGTGGGCGTCATCGGCATCGTGGTCTGCCTGATCATCGGCCTGAACTTCCACCCCATCTACCTGAGCAACAACGTATGGATGTGGATCATCGGCGTGTATATCCTGATCGCCTCGGTGGCCCCGGTGTGGATTCTGCTCCAGC
Organism: uncultured Oscillospiraceae bacterium; assembly: GCA_910584605.1. Classification (GTDB taxonomy): domain Bacteria; phylum Bacillota; class Clostridia; order Oscillospirales; family Oscillospiraceae; genus Lawsonibacter. Next base: position 36,548 of record CAJUAW010000006.1, on the reverse strand, counting down.
CCCGTGACTACCTGTCCTCCTTCTTGCTCTACGGCATGATGATCATCGCCTTTGTGGGCGTTGTGGGCGCGGGCATCACCGGCAACAACCTGAGCATGGAGATCCCCGCCTTCACCGGCTGGGTGGACACCATCAGCGCCACCTCCCTGGGCACCATGTTCCCCGCCCTGTTCGTCACCATCGCCTGCGGCGCCATCTCCGGCTTCCACTCCCTGGTGGGCTCCGGCACCACCTCCAAGCAGCTGGACCATGAGAAGGACGCCAAGCCCATCGCTTACGGCGGCATGCTCATCGAGTGCGCCCTGGCCCTGATCTCCCTGTGCGCCGTGGGCTTCATCTGGCAGGAGTACCTGGACGGCCTGCGCACCCCCACTACCGTGTTCGCCACCGGCCTGTCCCGGATGGTGGCCTGCATCCCCGGTCTGGCCGCCACTCAGCCCACCGTTCAGGCTCTGCTGGTCCTCACCGTGTCCGCCTTCTGCCTGACCTCTCTGGATACCGCCACCCGTCTGGCCCGGTACATGTTCCAGGAGTTCTGGCTGGCCCCCGGCGAGACCTACAAGGACGTCACCGGCTTCCGCGCCACCCTGTGCAACCCCCTGGTCGCCACCGCCATCACCGTGGTGCTGGGCGTGGGCCTGGGCATGACCGGCTACGGCAAGATCTGGCCCCTGTTCGGCGCCGCCAACCAGCTGCTGGCTGCTCTGGCCCTGCTCACCGTCTGTGCCTGGCTGGGCAACATCGGCCGCAATAACAAGATGTTCTATATCCCCATGGCTTTTATGCTGGTGGTCACCCTGACCTCCCTGTTCCAGACCATCACCGCCCGCGTGAAGCTGATCGCCGCCGGTGCGGAGACCGTGGACTGGGGCACCTACGCTCAGGCCATTCTGGGCACCCTGCTCTTTGTGCTGGCCATTGTGCTGGCCATTGAGGGCTGCCGGGTCATTTTCGGCGGCAAGAAGAAAGCCTAAACTTCCCTGTTCCATCCAAACAGAGCAAAAAGCGGGCCTGGTATGCCGGGCCCGCTTTCTGAATCATCAGGAGGTATCCTATGAAAACCAGCAAGCCCCTGTCCATCACTCTGTCCGTTTTGACCGCCCTGGTGGTGCTGACGGGGGCCATCGCCGTCCCCCTGCTGTGCCGGAGTTTTTACTATGCCCACATTGGCCCCATGGGCCTGGAGGGCTGGGGGCTGACCCGGGAGGAGATTGAAACCGCCTACGACGAGATGATGGATTTCTGTCTGGGCAAGCGGGAGGATTTCTCAGCCGGGGTGCTGTCCTTCTCCCAGTCCGGGGCGGACCACTTCGCCGATGTGCGGGGGCTGTTCCTGCTGGACCTGCGGGTGCTGAAGCTGTCCGTTGTGGGACTGGGCTTGCTGCTGGGCTGGCGCCTTGTGGGAAGGGTGCGCCCCTACCGTTTCTGGGGCCGGGGACCGGGCTTCTGGGCGGCGGCTGGGCTGGGAGCCTCCTTCCTGGCCGTGGGCGGACTGGCGGCTCTGGACTTCGACCGGGCCTTTGTCCTCTTCCACGCCCTGTTTTTCCCGGGAAAGGACAACTGGATCTTCGACTGGCAGACCGACCCCATCATCCTCTTCCTGCCCCAGGACTTTTTCCGCAACTGCGCCATCCTGATCCTGACTCTGCTGCTGGTGTGGTGCGGGGCGCTGATCGGGGCGGATCTGTGGACAGGAAGAAGAAACTATGGAGCTTGAATTTTGTGGAAACTGCTAATTGCACATGGGAGCAGTTTTTGATATGATACCACGGATAGAAAAAAGGAGGGGAACGCCATGTTTGCGCTGCTGTATGCTGGTCCCATGTTTGGCGGCCTCTCTGTTTCTATTCGTTGACGGCAATCACATAAGTGATTGCTTTTTTTATGTGTACGCGAGAGAAAGGAGAACAACATGAACCACAACGAACCCATCCGCGATGCCCGGCAGCTGGGGCTGCCCAAGATGCTGATCCTGGGCCTTCAGCACATGTTCGCCATGTTTGGGGCCACCGTTCTGGTGCCCATCCTGGTACAGGGCTACGGCCTGCCCCTGTCCATTCAGACCACTCTGCTCTTTGCCGGCCTGGGAACCCTGTTTTTCCACTTCTGCACCAAGTGGAAGGTGCCTGCGTTCCTGGGCTCCTCCTTTGCCTACCTGGGGGGGTTCGCCGCCGTGGCTGAGCTGGACTCCGGCATTTACGCCGGGATGTCCGGCGAGGAAAAGCTGCCCTACGCGCTGGGCGGCATTGTGGTGGCTGGCTTCCTCTATCTGGCCCTGGCCGGGCTGATCAAGGCGGTGGGCGTGCATCGGGTGATGCGCTTCCTGCCCCCGGTGGTCACCGGTCCCATCATCATTCTGATCGGCCTGTCTCTGGCCCCCAGCGCCATCAACAACGCCTCCACCTGCTGGTGGCTGGCCATCCTGTCCATTGCGGTCATCGTTGTGGCCAACATCTGGGGCAAGGGCATGGTGAAGATCATCCCCATCCTCTTGGGTGTGCTGATCCCCTATGCGGTGGCTCTGGTCACCAACCAGGTAGATTTCTCCGGGGTGGCCGCCGCAAAGGCGGTTGGCGTGCAGCCCTTCGTGCTGGCCAAGTTTGACATCACCGCCGTCCTGGTCATGGCCCCCATCGCCATCGCCGCCATGATGGAGCACATTGGCGACATGTCCGCCATCTCCGCCACCGTGGAGGAGAATTTTATTGAGGACCCCGGCCTGCACCGCACCCTCACCGGCGACGGCGTGGCCACCGCTCTGGCCGGCCTGTTCGGCGGCCCCGCCAACACTACCTACGGCGAGAATACCGGCGTGCTGGAGCTGTCCCGGGTCTTTGACCCCAAGGTGGTCCGCCTGGCTGCCATTTACGCAGTAGTGCTGTCCTTCTCCCCCAAATTCGCCGCGGTCATCAACTCCATCCCGACCGCCATTATCGGCGGGGTGTCCTTCATCCTCTACGGCATGATCTCCGCCATCGGCGTGCGCAACGTGGTGGAGAACCGGGTGGATTTCACCAACTCCCGGAACCTGATCATCGCCGCTGTCATCATGGTGTGCGGCCTGGGCTTTAAGATCTGGGGCTTCAACAACGAGTTCTCCGGCCTCACCCTCCATATCGGCGGCGCCGACATTACCCTCACCTCCCTGGCCATTGCGGCCATTGCGGGGATCGCCCTCAATGCCATCCTACCCGGCAAGGACTACGAGTTCGGCTCCGACGTGACCCAGGGCCGCGCCGGGGATTTCGGCCGGTATTGAGCTGTTTGACTGCAGCTGCAGGCTCCCAGCGGGTGCTGGGGGCCTGTTTTTTAAAAGACAGCTGTACTTCGGATGAAAAAAACATTAAATAAAGATAAAGCCCCTTGCGCCCCGAAAAAAAATCGGCTAGAATAGAGGCAACAGACGGGAAACCGTACATTAAGGAGGTTACTGTAATGGATCTGAAGAGCACCTTTGAGACTTTGAAGGACAGAGCGACCGATCTGGCTCAGGCGGGCGTGGCCCAGTCCAAGCGGCTGGCGGAGATCGCCAAGCTGAAGGCCGCCAACATGGCCGAGGAGGACGCCATCAAGAAGGCGTATATCGAGATTGGCAAGCTGTATTACGCTGAGAACGGTGCGGCCCCCGACGGCGGCTATGCCGCCGCCTGCGAGCGGATCACCGCCTCCAAGGCCCTGATCGAGACGAATCAGGAGCGCATCGCGGAGCTGAAGCAGCCCGGCGACCCCGAGGTCGAGGCGGCAGCGGAGGAGATCGAGACCAATGATGAGCCGGTGGAGACCTCCGAGTCCTTTGAGGAGCCGTCCGCCGGGGAAGAGAAGCAGGACTGATAGGACCATTTCGGTGGGGGAGACCGTCCAAAGGGGCGGTCTCCTTTTGTGTTTTGCGCATGAAATCCTCTTCTCCGGGGCAAACTGTGGCCGGAGAGGAGGGCGCTTTGTGGAACAATATGAGCAATATTACCGTCTGCCCCAGGATGTGGTGGGCCACGACGCAGTTCTGCTGTCCTACTGGGATCAGATGCCCGCCAGAGCCCGGCTGCGCTTGCTGGAGAGCAAAATATCCGTGTCCACCCTGGGGGAGCTGAAAATGCTGGCCGAAGAATTTCGATTTTAGCTTGCGCGGCTGGTTTGGTTTGATTGCTGGAAAAAACTGCCGCAGTGTTCCGCTGGAAATGGTGGTATACCTCCCCACGGTTGAATTGTGAAAACTCCGGCCATAATGAAAGGGCGGGCGAGTGAATGGCTCGTCCGCTCTTTTTTATTTGCGGCAAGGGGGTGGAAGTATGGAACAAGAAAAGAAGAAAGGTCCGGGTGTGCTTGGACTGCTGCTTTTGGGGGCGGCGGTCTGCCTGTCTCTGTCGCTGACGGGTGACCGGGCGGCGGCAGTGACCGCGTCAGCCCCGGCGGCAGTGGCGGCGCCCCGGCAGGCAGCGGCAGAGGGGGAACTCCCCGCTGCGGTGGGCCGCAGGGTGATCCCACTGGGCAAGGCGGTGGGCATCAAGCTGTTCTCCGACGGCGTGCTGGTGGTGGGCCTGTCCCCAGTGGAGACGGAGGAGGGCTCCTCCTACCCCGGCCGGGACTGCGGCCTGAAGGCGGGTGACGTCATCACCCACATCAACGGCGGCGAGGTGGATACCATCGAGGAGGTCCAGGCCCTGGTGGCGCAGAGCGAGGACGAACCCCTCACTATCCAGGCGGTGCGGGGCCAGCGGCAGCTCCAGCTGACGGCGGCGGCGGTGGAAAACAGCCAGGGCGTCTACCAGCTGGGGGTCTGGCTGCGGGACTCCATGGCCGGCATCGGCACCATGACCTTCTATGACCCGGATAGCGGCGTGTTCGGGGCGCTGGGCCACGGCATCAACGACGTGGACACCGCCATGCTCATGCCGCTGGAGTCGGGCAGCATCATGCCGGCCAGCGTGTCGGAGGTGAAGAAGGGGGCCAGCGGCGCACCCGGCGAGCTCCACGGACAGTTTGATTTGACCCGGGACCTGGGCACCCTGTACGCCAACACCAACCTGGGCATCTTTGGACAGATGCCCCAGGAGACGGTGGGCAGTGCGGTGGAGCCGGTGGAGGTGGCCAGCCGGGAGCAGGTGGAGACCGGACCGGCGACCATTCTGACCAATATCCAGGGCGATGAGGTGGAGGAGTTTCAGGTGGAGATTACCCACCTGTACCCCGAAGGAGACGGTACCCGGAGCATGATGATCCAGGTCACCGACCCGGCCCTGCTGGAGACGACCGGCGGTATCGTGCAGGGGATGAGCGGCTCTCCCATCCTGCAGAATGGACGGTTGGTAGGGGCGGTCACCCACGTGCTGGTCAACGACCCCACCCGAGGCTATGGGATCCTGGCGGAGAATATGCTCCGGCAGGCCACCGGGGAGTCCTAGCGAAGGCTGGAACGCATGTGAGTCCAGGCCGCCGGCCTGGGCTCACATGCTCCGCGATTCCCTCTGCGGCAGGAAATCCGGCCTTGGGGGTACATGCTGGAGGGCGGCGATGGCCGCCTGTTTGAGGGCATACCGGTCCGGGCGGGCGGCTGGGGCCCGCTTTTTTAAGAATAAGTTTTATTTGAGTGTAAAAAAGGTCGAATATGCTGATAAAAAGTGCTGGAAAATATGAAGAAATGACTTGCATATTGTGCCATAATGTGATAAATTGTAAGCGGCCGGTCGAAACAAACCGTGAATAGTCGGGACCTTTTGCCGGTCATCATAGATTTTTAATGAAAGGAAGAAGAAACGAATGGAAAGCACGAAACGAATCGTGGTGGCCGATACAGGGATAGAGTTTAGAAAAAACCTGATCCGGGCGCTGTCAGAAGAACCAGATTTTCAGATCGTAGGTGAAACGGAAGACGGATCTGAACTGATGCGCATGATCCAGCGGGACCAGCCTGATGCGGTGGTCATGGATATGGTGCTCACAGGCGGGATGGACGGTATGGACGTGCTGGACGCGATCTCCCGGCTGCGGGAACGGCCGAAGGTGCTGATCCTGTCCAGCTATATCAAGGGCAGCGTGGTGGACGCGGCGGCGGCCAAGGGCGCGGACTTCTTTGTCACCAAGCCCTGCCGGATCACCGTTGTGGGCGAGCGGCTGCGGCAGGTGATGGCCTCCGGTGGCGCAGAGCCGGAGTTGGACAGCAGCGCCAGCCTGGAGAGCCAGGTGACCGCAATCATTCATGAGGTGGGCGTCCCTGCGCACATCAAGGGGTACCAGTACCTGCGGGAGGCGATCATCATCGCGGTCAACGACATGGATGTGATCAACGCGGTGACCAAGGTGCTCTATCCCGAGGTGGCCAAGCGGTTTAATACCACGCCCAGCCGGGTGGAGCGGGCCATCCGCCACGCCATCGAGGTTGCCTGGGACCGGGGCGATCTGGAGACCCTTCAGAAATACTTTGGCTACACGGTCTCCAATGCCAAGGGCAAGCCCACCAACAGTGAGTTTATCGCCATGATCGCGGACCGGATCCGTCTGTCCCGGCGGAAGGTGCTGTAAGCCTTGCCTTTGCCGCCAGGATCTGATATAATTCCCATTATACCGCCAAAGCGGCAGCGAAGCCTGTCGGGATTTGTCGAAGGGCGGTGAATTTTAGAAGGAAAGGCGGCGGCGCTATGACCATCGAATATGCTCCTCAGGGCACCTGTTCCCGGCTGTTCCGGATCGAGGTGGAGGAGGGGATGATCCAGTCGGTCCAGGTAGTGGGCGGCTGTGACGGCAACCTGAAGGGAATCTCTTCCCTGCTGAAGGGAATGAAGGTGGAGGACGCCATCCAGCGCATGGAGGGCATTCGCTGCGGCCCCAGGGCGACCTCCTGCCCCGACCAGCTGGCCCAGGCGCTGAAGACGGCGCTGTAACAGAACGGACAGACCCGGAGCGTTACGCTCCGGGTCCTTTTTTTGCTGCTTTTGCTGGCGGCTGCATTCAGGTCAGGCGGGGGCCGATGCCGGGGATCAGGGAGATCAGCCAGGCGAAGGGGAGGGACAGCAGGAAGAACACCAGCGCGAACACCGGCACCGAGCATACCGGCGGGAAGGACAGCAGGCCCACCCCGCACCAGCGGAAGATCAGGTACCAGAGCTGGTGGATGAGATAGGCGCCGAAGGCATAGGTCCCGATGCGGTTCACCGCCCGGCGGCGGGAGCGTTCCTCGCTGATGCCCAGCACGTAGCGGAACAGGACGCAGAAGGCCGCCGCAGTGAGCGCCACATTGGGAGCGCTGTATTGACGCCACAGCTCCCGGCTCCCGCCGGTGAGTCCGTCCCCAATCAGCGTGAGGACCAAACCCAGAATGCCCAGGATGTACAGGATGAATTCCGCCGCCCGGCTGATTTCGAAGTGCCGCAAATACCACCCGGCCACGTAGCACCCCGCCCAGCCCAGCACCAGATGGACCCCGAAACGCATCAGCAGGAGCGCAATGGCGCCGTTGGGCCGGAAGGCGGTCCACAGGGGCAGGATGGAGGCGAACAGAACGCACAGGCCCAGAAAATAGTGTAGTTCTCCCCGGCTGGCCGCGGAGGTGAAGCGGTGGAGCACCGGATGGACCAGGTAAAGACCGATGAGAGGATAGAGCACCCACAGGTGAAAATAGGTGTCCCCCTTTATCACCGCCGTCAGAATGGCCCACAGTCCGGCGGCGGTGGAGTCGAGGCCCCCCTCCAGCAGGGCGGAGACAACGGCGTATACCACCCCCCAGAACACCAGCAGGCAAAAGGCGGGCAGGGCCAGCCCCAGCAGGCTGGCGGAGACCTGGGGCTTACCCCCCTCCAGGGCGGACATGCCCCACAGCATGAACAGGGCGGGAATGGACCAGCAGGTCAGGCCCTCGTAGACGGAGAGGACCTGCCACGTTCCCGAGCCGGCCTGGACCAGCCCCTGACCGCTCTGGGCAAGGAGCTGGATGATGGCGCACAGCACGGTAAAGACCCGGAAAAAGCCGGGCCAGCCAAGATCGCGGTCTCCCTTGGCCATTATTTCGTCTCCGGGACAATCTCGATCCAGTAGCCGTCGGGATCGGTGATGAAGTAGATGCCCATGGCAGGATTTTCAAAGCAAATGCAGCCCATGGCCTTGTGCTTGGCGTACAGGGCGTCATACTCCCCGGTGTGGAACGCCAGATGGAACTCGCACTCTCCCAGGTTGTAGGGCTCGGTCCGGTCCCGGAGCCAGGTCAGCTCCAGCTGGAAGGGACTGCCCGCCTCATCCGCCAGATAGACCAGCTTGAAGGAGCCGTCCTGGGCATCCTTCTCCCGGGCGGGGGACAGGTTCAGCGCCTCCTTGTAGAAGGCCAGGGATCGGTCCAGATCTAGGACGTTGAAGTTGAAGTGGTTGAATGTGATCATGATGATTCTCCTTTATTTTGCTTTTTTGTCGATCCATTGGGGCTTGAACTTGGAATAGATGATCTTCTGCTCGCTGTACAGGCCGTAGTAGCCGGACAGCATGTAGGATACCCCGCAGCACAGGGCGTACAAGGGCAGGCTGGTGCCTCCGAACAGCTCGTAGGCCAGCAGGATGGAGCTGAGGGGGCAATTGGTGGCCCCGCAGAACACCGCCGCCATGCCCAGCGCCCCGGAGAAGCCGTGGGGCAGGCCCAGGAGCGGTCCCACCCAGGTGCCGAAGGCGCAGCCGGTGAACAGCACCGGGACGATCTCGCCTCCCCGGAACCCGGCTCCCAGGGTGAGGGCGGTGAACAGCAGCTTCAGCGCGAAGGCTTCCGGGATGGTCTCGCCGGCCAGCAGGCGGCGGATGACCGGGTCGCCTGCGCCGTTGTAGGTCTGTTCGCCCGCCAGCAGGGTGAGGCCCAGTACCAGCGCCCCGCCCACAGCGGCCCGAACCACAGGATTGGGGAGGCATTTGGCGTACAGCTTGGGGGCGGTGTGCATCGTCACGCAGAAGAGGATGGACACCAGGGCGCACAGCACCCCCAGCACGGCCACCTGGACCAGGGGGAGGGGGGAGATCCCCACCGCGTCGTGGACCGGGTAGCCCCCGTCCAAGTGGAGGCCGAAGGTCTGGGCCACCAGCAGCGCGGTGGAGGAGGAGAGCAGGCAGGGCACCAGAGCGGCGTAGTACATCCGGCCCACCGTGACCACCTCCATGGCGAAGAGGGAGGCGGTGAGGGGGGTGCCGAACAGGGCGGCGAAGGCGGCGGCCATGCCGCTCATGACCATGATGCGCTCGTCCTGGTCGTCCAGATGGAGCCGCTTTCCGGTGAAGGCGGCCAGCGACCCGCCCAGCTGAAGGGCCGCGCCCTCCCGCCCGGCGGAGCCGCCCACCAGATGGGTGAGGATGGTGGACAGAAAAATCAGCGGGGCGGTGCGCAGCTTCAGCCGCTCTGCGTCCCGGACCGCCACCAGTACCAGATTGGTGCCCCGGTCCTTCTCCATGCCGCACACGCGGTACAGCAGCACGATGGCCGCGCCGCCCAGGGGCAGCAGCCAGATGATCTGGGGGTACTCCCCCCGCAGCTCGGAGGCGGCGTCGATGCCAAGGTGGAAGGCCACCCCCACCAATCCCACAATGACGCCGGTGAGGCAAGCATAGACAAGCCACTTGGCAAAGGCTCCGCAGGTTTCCAGGGTGGCCCGCACCCGGGCCGGCAGCTGAGGCATCGCCGCATCCGCTCCTCTCATTCAGGATGGTAAAAAGTATACCATATACGGGGAAAAATTCCAGCCCCAAAATCTCTTTTCCCCGAAAAGACGTCTGACCCCTTGCAATCACTGGAGGATTATGCTATGATGCAGGCGTATTCAACTTGTCTGCCTGTTGAAGGAGGTTATCCCTGTGGACGACGGCCAATTATGGCTGATACTTTTTTTGGTAAGCCTGTGTGTGAATTTGCTCCAACTGCTTTGGCGGCCCATCCTGCGGGTCCTGCACCGGAAGGACCAGGTTTCGGAGGACAACATTATGGCTATGGTGGAGGAGGGCGAGGAGTCCGGAGCGATCCAGAGCAACGAGAAAGAGCTGATTGAAAACGTATTCCAGTTTGACAGCACTACCGCCAAGGACGTGATGGTCCACCGCACCGACATGGTGTCCCTCCCCGCCGGCGCGGAGGAGGACGCCATCCTGGACGCCATCCGCCAGTCGGGCCTGTCCCGCTTCCCAGTGTACGGAGAGGACGCGGACGATATCCTGGGGGTGCTGTCCACCCGGGACTATCTGCTCAACTTCCACCAGCCCGACCCCCTGCCCTGGAAGGACCTGCTCCGTCCGGCCTACTTTGTGCCCGAGACGGTGTCCGCCGACGTGCTCTTCCGGGACATGCAGGGCAAAAAGACCCATATGGCCCTGGTGGTGGACGAGTACGGCGGTACCAGCGGCCTGGTCACTCTGGAGGACCTGCTGGAGGAGCTGGTGGGCAACATCTACGACGAGTTCGACCCCCAGGAGGAGCAGGAGATTATCCCGCTGGAGGGGGGCCGCTGGCGGGTGTCCGGCTCTGCCGACCTGGAGGAACTGGCCGAGGCCATGGACTTTTCCCTGCCGGAGGACGAGGAGCGGGACTATGACACGTTGGGCGGTCTGATCTTTTCCCAGCTGTCCGTCATCCCTGAGGACGGCAGCCGTCCGGTGGTCGAGGCCCTGGGCCTGCGCATTCAGGTGGAGGAGCTGTGCGACCGCCGGGTGGAGTGGGCGCTGGTGGAACAGCTGGAGCCCGATCCGGAGAAGGAGAGCGAATAAGTACATAAAAAGCTCCCGTCAGCCTGAGCTGACGGGAGCTTTTTTCTGCATTACCGCACCTCGATGGCACTCACCGGACATCCGTCCGCCGCGGCCTGGACCTGGCCGGCCAGGTCGTCGCCCACCTCCGGGGAGAAGGCGGCGGCGGTGCCGCCGTCGGTCATGAAGAACTCGTTGGGGCAGACGCTGGCGCACATGCCGCAGCCGATGCAGTTGCCGTTGACATGGACTTGCATATGGGATACCTCCTTTAAATATTGGTCCCCATACTATGCCCATACCGGTGAAATTTATTCATAGGTCCCCAAAAACAGGGGCACGCCGGTGTACAGGTCCACAATGCCGTAGAGGAAGGGCCGGTCCAGAATCAGGGTGATCCCCTCCTGGGGGGGCGCCGCTGCCCCAGATTCTGCTGCCACCACCGTGGCGGCAGCGGCCTCGGTGCCCTTCTCGTTGACCTCAATTTTTGTGGCGTGAATCACCTGGGAGATGTAGTAGCCCTCCGGACTGTCCCCCAGGTTGGAGAAATCGGCCCTTGCCGCATCAAAAGCGTCCTCCAGGCCCAGTTCCGACAGGATGTCCGTGAGACTGCCGCTCCACTCCGCCGTGAATTTCGGCATGGCAAAGCTCACAAACAGGGCGTCCTCTCTGTTGATAATCAGCTGGGATAAGCTGTTTCCTTCCAGATTGTTCAGCCACTGACCCAAATCGGGGGAGTCCGGGTACAAATCGGGCAAAATTGCCACAAAGGCCAGCCGCCCGTCGTCGTAGGGCAGGACCACCCCCTGGGCCCCCTTGCCCTGAAGATAGGACAGCTGAGTGTCAAACTTCCGCAGGTATTCCACCTGGCTGTCGGGTCCGCCGGCGTGGTGGAAGTCCATCGTATGGGTGGACAGGGGGTCGAACTCGCTGAGCCAGCTGTTTTTCAGATAGAGGGCGTTCACCAGCAGGCATGCGGTCTCCTCCGGGAAGGGCTGGTCGATGATCTGGGGGATCATTTTGTTGGTCTTATCCGAAACCCAGCCATTCAGATCGTCTACGATGCGGGGCTCGGACAGCTCCGCCTCATATACCTGGGCGCTGTAGTACCCCCGGCATTTGGACACAAAGTCCTCATAAATCCCGCCGCTGTGGTCCTTCCACAAGCTGTTGGCGATGCGGCACTGGCTGGAGCCAAGCAGCCCCTGGTAGTCGGACAGGTACTGGGCGCAGGCGGCGTTGAGCTCTTCCAGGTCCACACCGCCGCCCAGGACCTCCTGGAATTGAGCCAAGGTGTTTCCATCCGCGCCGTTGGCGGTCATGGACAGGGCCAGGGCTACAGACAGGGGAGAGACCAGGGGGGACTGTTTGTCCGCCTCCCGGGTCTTTTGCAGCAGCTTCAAGCCGAAGGAGGCAAGAGCCTCGTTGACCGCCTCGCTGCCCTTCGGGCTGACAGACAGCTTTTCCGCGTTGGACCAGGGCTGGGAGGGGGGTGCGGCGGGGAAACCGTCGCAGCCCGGCCCCAACGACTCATCCGTTCCAGTGGAGCACCCGGCCAGCAGGCCGAGGCCCAGGGCGCAGACCAGGAGCAGGGCAAGGGTTCGTTTCATGGAAAATCCTCCTTTTTAATGTGGTTACCATTATAGACGAAAACCGGACCGTCCGGTTGCGCTTTTTTTGAAGGTTTTTTGAAAACTTTCCACGGAAATGTCCTTGACGCAAGGACAGCGAAATGGTATAATACCATTTCGTGGCGGTAGGGGCTTCATGCCCTTTTACCCGATGAAATTCCCCGAACGGGGAGGGAGGGAGCGCCGAAATGATGCAGGAATTATCCGGTCCAAACAAGGTCGTGGGAGCCAAGCAGGTCAAGCGGGCTCTGCGGGACGGCCGGGCCGCCCGGCTGTATATCGCCGTGGACGCCGACCCCCGTCTGCTCCAGCCCCTGGTCCAGGAGGCGGTGAACCGGCAGGTTCCGGTGACCCAGGCGCCCTCCATGAAGGAGCTGGGCGCCTCCTGCGGCATCGCCGTGGGGGCCGCCGTGGCGGTTTTGCTGAAATAATTTCCACTTTTTTCGGTTTTAGCAGAATAAGGCTTCCTTATTTTGTTAAAATATATATCACGCCCCACAGGGGCAGAAATCAGGAAAGGAGGAAACCCATTCATGCCTACTTTTAACCAGCTGGTGCGCAAGGGCCGCACTCAGGCGGCGTACAAGTCCACCTCTCCCGCTCTTCAGCACGGTCTGAACACCCTGAAGAACAAGAGCACCGACCTGCCGTCTCCCCAGAAGAGAGGTGTCTGCACCGCCGTGCGTACTTCCACCCCCAAGAAGCCCAACTCGGCCCTTCGTAAGATCGCCCGTGTGAAGCTGACCAACGGGATGGAGGTCACCGCCTATATCCCCGGCGTGGGCCACAACCTGCAGGAGCACTCCGTGGTGATGATCCGCGGCGGCCGTGTCAAGGACCTGCCCGGCGTGCGTTACCACATCATCCGCGGCACTCTGGACACCCAGGGCGTCTCCGGACGGATGCAGGCCCGCTCCAAGTACGGCGCCAAGCGTCCCAAGGCCGGCAAGAAGTGATCCCCGCCGGTCCGATGAATTTGCATTGTGCGTTTGCGCAAGGCAGACAAGCCTTGCCGGGCGTTTACCATATATGGGTAGACCTCGGACAGGCATTACACGCAGTCCAAACGGTGTGCCGTTTGGGGTACGAGTACCTATGATTTCTATTATTTAAGAAGGAGGGAAGCAAAGTGCCCAGAAGAGGAAATGTACCCAAGCGGGAAATTTTACCCGACCCGCTTTACAACTCCGTCCTGGTTACCAAGCTCACCAACAGCATCATGCTGGATGGCAAAAAGGGCGTGGCTCAGAAGGTCGTCTACGGCGCCTTCGAGATCATCAAAGACAAGACTGGCAAGGAACCCATGGAGGTCTACACCCAGGCTCTTGAGAACATCATGCCTTCCCTGGAGGTCAAGGCCCGCCGCGTGGGCGGCGCCACCTACCAGGTGCCCATCGAGGTCCGGCCCGAGCGCCGGCAGACCCTGGGTCTGCGCTGGCTGACCACCTATGCCCGTAACCGGGGCGAGAAAACCATGAAAGAGCGGCTGGCCGGCGAGATCATAGACGCCGCCAACAACACCGGCTCCGCTGTGAAGAAGCGCGAGGACACCCACAAGATGGCGGAGTCCAACAAGGCGTTTGCTCACTACCGCTGGTAACAAAGGAGAATCTCAAGTATGCCTAGAAAAGTTTCTCTGGAGAATACGCGCAACATCGGCATCATGGCCCACATTGACGCGGGCAAGACGACCACCACCGAGCGTATCCTCTACTACACCGGCGTCAATTACAAGATCGGCGAGACCCACGAGGGTACCGCCACCATGGACTGGATGGCTCAGGAGCAGGAGCGCGGCATCACCATCACCTCCGCCGCCACCACTTGCTACTGGCAGGGCACCAAGGCCCAGTTTCCCCAGACCCGGATCAACATCATCGACACCCCGGGCCACGTGGACTTCACCGTTGAGGTGGAGCGCTCCCTGCGCGTGCTGGACGGCTCTGTGACCGTTATGTGCGCCAAGGGCGGCGTGGAGCCCCAGTCCGAAACCGTCTGGCGCCAGGCCGACCACTACAAGGTCCCCCGCATGATCTACGTCAACAAGATGGACATCATGGGCGCCGACTTCTACCACGTGCTGGACATGATCCACGACCGGCTCAAGTGCAATGCGGTCCCCATCCAGCTGCCCATCGGCTCGGAGGAGACCTTCAAGGGGATCATCGACCTGGTGGAAATGAAGGCCGACATCTACTACGACGACTTGGGCAAGGACATGCGGGTGGAGGAGATCCCCGCCGACATGCTGGACCAGGCCCAGGAGTACCACTCCAAGCTGTTGGACGCCTGCGCCGACATCGACGAGGAGATCATGATGCTGGTGCTGGACGAGCAGCCCGTGCCTGAGGACATGATCCGCAAGGCCCTGCGCAAGGGCACCATTGAGAACCTGCTGGTTCCCGTGGTGTGCGGCACGTCCTACAAGAACAAGGGTGTGCAGAAGCTGCTGGACGCCATCGTGGACTTCATGCCCTCCCCTGTGGACATCCCCGCCATTCAGGGCGTCAACCCCGACACCGACGAGGAGGACGAGCGTCCTGCCGACGACAACGCCCCCTTCTCCGCCCTGGCCTTTAAGATCGCCACCGACCCCTATGTGGGCCGTCTGTCCTTCGTCCGGGTGTACTCCGGCATGCTGAACACCGGCACCTCTGTGCTGAACAGCACCAAGAAGCAGAAGGAGCGTATCGGCCGCATCCTCCAGATGCACGCCAACCACCGGGAGGATATCGAGACCGTCTACTCCGGCGACATCGCCGCCGTCATCGGCCTGAAGAACTCCACCACCGGCGACACCCTCTGCGATGAGAAGCACCCCATCATCCTGGAGTCCATGGAGTTCCCGGAGCCCGTCATCCGGGTGGCCATCGAGCCCAAGACCAAGGCCGGTCAGGAGAAAATGGGCATCGCCCTGATGAAGCTGGCTGAGGAGGACCCCACCTTCAAGACCTACACCGACGAGGAGACCGGCCAGACCATCATCGCCGGTATGGGCGAGCTCCATCTGGAGATTATCGTGGACCGTCTGCTCCGCGAGTACAAGGTGGAGGCCAACGTAGGCGCCCCCCAGGTGGCCTACAAGGAGACCATCACCAAGCAGGTGGAGCAGGACACCAAGTACGCCCGCCAGTCGGGCGGCAAGGGCCAGTACGGCCACGTCAAGATCCGTGTGGAACCCAACGAGTCGGGGGCAGGCTATGTCTTCGAAAACGCCATCGTGGGCGGCGCAATCCCCAAGGAGTATATCCCCGCCGTGGACGCGGGCATCCAGGGGGCCATGCAGGCCGGTGTTCTGGCCGGCTACCCCGTGGTGGACGTGAAGGTCACCCTGTACGATGGGTCCTTCCACGAGGTGGACTCCTCGGAAATGGCCTTTAAGATTGCCGGTTCCATGGCCTTCAAGGAGGCCTGCCGCAAGGCCGGTCCCGTGCTGCTGGAACCCATCATGAAGGTGGATGTCATCGTTCCTGACGACTACCTGGGCAACGTCATCGGCGACCTGAACAGCCGCCGCGGCCAGATCCAGGGCCAGGAGAACCGCACCGGCGCCACCCAGGTGGACAGTCTGGTGCCGCTGGCCAACATGTTCGGCTACGCCACCGACCTCCGGTCCTCCACCCAGGGCCGCGGCCAGTACTCTATGGAGCCCCACAGCTACGTGCAGATCCCGAAAAATATCGCTGAGAAGATCGTGGCCGAGCGCGGCCGCAATCAGGACTGACGTCCCTTAAAAAATAGGGTTGCAATTATGGACAAAATAGGATAGAATATCCACAATACGTCCGCAGCCCGGACCCCTAGAAACGCATAACTGAAATATAAGGAGGAAAATTCCAATGGCTAAGGCAAAATTCGAGCGTACCAAGCCCCATGTTAACATCGGCACCATCGGTCACGTTGACCACGGCAAGACCACTCTGACCGCCGCCATCACCAAGTATCTGGCTCTGAAGGGCCAGGCCCAGTACGAGGACTACTCCAGCATCGACAAGGCTCCCGAGGAGCGCGAGCGCGGCATCACCATCAACACCGCCCACGTGGAGTATGAGACCGATGCCCGCCACTATGCCCACGTGGACTGCCCGGGCCATGCCGACTATATCAAGAACATGATCACCGGCGCGGCTCAGATGGACGGTGCCATTCTGGTCATCGCCGCCACCGACGGCCCCATGGCCCAGACCAAGGAGCACATCCTGCTGGCCCGTCAGGTGGGCGTGCCCGCCATCGTGGTGTTCCTGAACAAGTGCGACCAGGTGGACGACGAGGAGCTGCTGGAGCTGGTGGAGATGGAGGTCCGCGAGACCCTGTCCGGCTACGAGTTCCCCGGCGACGATATCCCCATCATCAAGGGCTCCGCGCTGAACGCCCTGACCTGTGAGTCCGGCAACGTGGACGACGCCGACTTCGCCTGCATCAAGGAGCTGATGGACGCTGTTGACAGCTACATCCCCACTCCCGCCCGCAAGGCCGACCTGCCCTTCCTGATGCCCGTGGAGGACGTGTTCACCATCACCGGCCGCGGCACCGTGGCCACCGGCCGTGTGGAGCGCGGCCAGCTGAAGGCGGGCGAGACCGTGGAGATCGTCGGCCTCACCGAGGAGAAGAAGAGCACCGTGGTCACCTCCATGGAGATGTTCCGCAAGACTCTGGACTTCATCGAGGCTGGTGACAACGCCGGCTGCCTGCTGCGCGGCATTGCCAAGACCGACATCGAGCGCGGCCAGGTTCTGTGCAAGCCCGGCTCCATCCACCCCCACACCAAGTTCAAGGGCCAGGTTTACGTCCTGTCCAAGGACGAGGGCGGCCGTCACACCCCCTTCTTCAACAACTATCGTCCCCAGTTCTATTTCCGGACCACCGACGTGACCGGCATCATCACTCTGCCCGAGGGCACTGAGATGTGCATGCCCGGCGACAACGTGGATATGGACGTGGAGCTGATCACCCCCATCGCCATCGAGAACGGCCTGCGTTTCGCCATCCGTGAGGGCGGCCGTACCGTCGGTTCCGGTGTTGTCATCGGCATCAACGAGTAATTTTGCGCATACAAAAGGACGGGCCAAAGCCCGTCCTTTTTTGTCCGGAAATGATTGGTGAAAATTGACAAGAAAATCTGGACAAAGGACTGGAAATGTGGTATATTTAGAGAGAACCCGATCAGTCACATTGAGGAAAAGGAGGTATGACGATGGAACCCAGGTTTTTTAAGATACCCGTTTGTGTAGGTGACGTGTCACTTTATGTGGCCAAGGGCCATTTCGCCACCCGAAATAGCCATACCAACTACTTTGTGGACGTGACCCGCCAGCAGTCCTGCCTGCGGGACGCGGACGCCGTGGCCCAGCAGCTGGTCCAGCGCAATCTGACCAACCATATACTGGTGGATACGATCCTGTGTATGGACGGCACCCGTGTGATCGGCACCTGTCTGGCCCAGAGGCTGACCCAGGGCGGCTTCCGGTCCATCAACGCGGGCAAAGAGATCTACGTTCTGCGGGAGAACGTGGGTACCAATGGCAAGCTCATTTTCCGTGACAACGCCCGGCCCATGCTGGAGGGGAAGAACGTTCTGCTCCTGCTGGCCTCAGTGACCACCGGCGGCACGGTGCGCAAGGGGATTGAGTGCGTCCAGTATTATCAGGGAAAGGTGGCTGGGATCGCCGCGATCTACAGCCATCAGAAGGAGATCGACGGAATTCCGGTGGTCTCGCTCTTCGATACCAACGATCTGCCCGGATATGCCAGTCATCTGCCGGACGAGTGCCCCATGTGCCGGGAAAAGCAGGAACTGGACGCGGTTGTGGATAAATTTGGATACTCTGCCTTGTGAGCGGCGGGGGGCGCACGCCAGTGCGCCCCCCAAATTTTCTTTAGCGAATTAAAAATTGGGGGTTGACAAAGGGGAGGGAAGCGGATATAATGACTACACAATCAAACAGCAACCAAACCTGTGAGAAAGAGTAGTAACCGGTGCAGCAAACCTTAAGAGAGTCCTGGGTGGTGGGATCAGGACGGGGCGCGGCTGAGTGAATGGACTTTCGAGGGCGGCTTGAACGGGGCGACCCAAGTAGATGCCGACGGGGACCCACCCGTTATCCATCGGGCACGCGTGATGGCGCGTGAAGCGAGTGGACGTTTTTTGCAACGTCAATTTGGGTGGTATCGCAGGAGTGCAGCTCTTGTCCCATGTGGGATGAGGGGCTGTTTTTTTATTGCTCCAAATAAAAATGCAGCCTCGGCTGACCACTCCAACAAGCCCGGGCCAACGGCAAGGCCCCACATCTGCCGCCCGAATATTTTAAATTGGAGGAACTCAAAATGAAAAAGACCAATCTGATGAAAAAGACCCTGACTCTGGCGTTGTCTCTGGCCATGACCCTCTCCCTGGCCGCCTGCGGCGGCGGGAGCGACAGCCCCGGCAAATCCAATCCCTCCAACAGCGGCTCTGCCGGCAGTGTCCAGCATAATTCCACCACCAGCGATACCACCTACAAGGTGGGCATCATCAAGTTTATGGACCACGCCTCCCTGAACCAGATCGAGGAAAGCCTCCAGGCCGAGCTGGACCGGCTGGGCGGAGAGCTGGGCGTCACCTTTGACTACGCCGGTTACACCTCCTGCGGCCAGGGGGACGGCTCCACCCTCCAGGCCATCGCTGCTCAGATGATTGCCGACGATGTGGATGTGATCGTCCCCATTGCCACTCCCGCTGTCCAGACTGCCATGGCTACCACGGAGGACACAGAGATCCCCATCATCTTCTCCGCCGTCTCTGACCCCATCACCGACGGAATCGTGGCCGACATGAACGCCCCGGGCGGCAAGGTCACGGGTACCAGCGACGCCCTGAACACCAAGATGGTGATTGACCTGATGCTGGCCGCCGACCCTGACCTCCAGAAGGTGGGGCTGCTGTACTCCAAGTCGGAGAGCTCCTCCACCAAGCCTATCCAGGAGGCCAAGGAGTATCTGACCTCCAAGGGCATCGCCTTTGAGGAGAAGACGGGCACCAACACCAACGAGATCACCTCTGCGGTAGACGCCCTGGCCGCCGCCAAGGTGGACGCCGTCTTCACCCCCACCGACAACACCGTGCAGAGCGCCGAGCTGGCCATCTTTGAGAAGCTCCAGGACGCCAAGATTCCCCACTACGGCGGCGCCGACTCCTTCGCCCTCAACGGCGCCTTCTGCGGCTACGGCGTGGACTATGTCCAGCTGGGCCAGGAGACCGCCCAGATGGTGGCCGGCCTGCTGGTCAACGGCGCCGACCCCGCCTCCACCCCGGTGCGGATCATGACCGGCGAGACCGCCGTGATCAATACCGAGACCTGCGCGGCCATCGGTATGGACCTGGAGCAGATCAAGTCCGCCTTCTCCGCCCTGGGCATTGAGGTGATTGAGACCGCGACCCAGCAGAACTTTTCTTAACATCCAACAGGGGCGGCCACAGGCCGCCCCTACAAAAGTGTAGGAGGCATAAACATGCTGTTATCCGTTGTCACCCTGCGAACAGCTCTGGAGATGGGGGCCATCTACTCCCTGGTGGCCCTGGCCCTGTTCATCAGCTTTTCCATCCTGAACATCGCAGACCTGTCCACCGACGGCTGCTACACCCTGGGCTTTGCCGTGGGGGCCACCGTCACCCTGGCGGGCCACCCCTTCCTGGCGCTCCCCGCCGCTATGCTGGCGGGGGTGCTGTCCGGCTTTGTGACCGCCTTTCTTCAGACCAAGCTGGGGGTGGAGAGCATTTTGGCCGGGATCATTGTCAACACCGGGCTGTACACCGTCAATCTGGCGGTCATGGGGTGGTCGTCCAACTTGTCTATCTTCGGCAGCGACACCCTCCTCTCCCTGGCCAAGGGGCTGAACGGAAGTGAGCTGTGGACGGGATGGAGCACTCTGATTGTGCTGGCCGCGATTCTGATGGCGGCGGCGGTGCTGGTGGGGCTGTTCTTCCGCACCCGGCTGGGCCTGTCCATCCGGGCCACCGGGGACAACGCCGACATGGTCCGGGCCTCCTCCATCAACCCCGCCTTTACCATCACGGTGGGGCTGTGCGTGGCCAACTCCCTCACCGGGCTGGCCGGCTGCCTCACCGGACTGGTGAACAAGAGCTGCGACATCAACCTGGGCACCGGTATGGTGACCGTGGCCCTGGCCTCTCTCATCATTGGAGAGACCATGTTCGGCCGGTTTTCCATTGGAATGCGGATCTTTGGGGTCATCGTAGGCTCCTGTATCTACCGCATCATCATCGCCATAGCCCTGGCGGCCAACGTGCCTACCGAGTGCTTCAAGCTGGTGTCCGCCCTCATTGTGGCGGCTGCCATCGCCATGCCTCAGGGCCGGAAGCTGATCGCCATCCAGCGGCAGAAGCTGCTCCGAAGAAAGGAGGGCGCCCCATGCTGAAGCTGAACAGCATCGCAAAAACCTTCAACCCTGGCACTGTCAATGAGAAGCGGGCGCTGGACGGAGTAAACCTCCACCTGGAGCCTGGGGACTTTGTTACGGTGGTGGGTTCCAACGGGGCGGGCAAGTCCACCCTGTTCCACGCCATCGCCGGGGTGTTCGTCCCGGACCGGGGCTCCATCGTGCTGGACGGGGAGGACATCACCTTTAAGCCGGAGTACAGGCGCAGCCGGGAGCTGGGCCGGCTGTTCCAGGACCCCATGAAGGGCACCGCTCCCCACATGACCATTGAGGAAAACCTGGCCCTGGCCTATCTGCGCACCGCCAAGCACCAGCATGCCTACTTCAGCCGCACCGGGAAGGGCGACCGGGCCTTCTTCCGGGACCAGCTGGCCAAGCTGGACATGGGGCTGGAGGACCGGATGAAGCAGCCGGTGGGTCTGCTGTCCGGCGGACAGCGGCAGGCGCTTACCCTGCTGATGTCCACTATGGTGCCGCCGAAGATCCTCCTGCTGGACGAGCACACCGCCGCCCTGGACCCGGGCACGGCGGAGAAGGTGCTGAAGATCACCCGGGAGGTGGTGGCGGAGCACAAGATCACCACCATGATGGTCACCCACAACATGCACCAGGCTCTGGAGCTGGGAAACCGCACCTTGATGATGGACAGCGGTCGGATCGTGCTGGACGTGCAGGGGGAGGAGCGGAAGAACATGACCGTCAACGACCTGCTGGAGAGGTTCAAGGCCAAGGTGGGCGAGGATTTGGACAATGACCGGATTCTGCTGTCGTAAATCTTTGATAAAGGTAAAAGCCCCCCTTTGACAAGGGGGGCTTTTGGCGCAATCCTGAAAAATTTTTCAGTCCTCTGAGATTTTATCCCACGCTCATGGATATTACTTTATGAAAGGCCTTTCCAGAACAGATTTCCAAGGAGGTGAGCGGCGGTGACCGACGAGGCGTTTGCCCAGGCGGCGCGGACCTATGGGGACACCATCTACCGGGTGGCGTATCATGCGTTGGACAATCCCCAGGACGCCGAGGATGTGATGCAGACGGTGCTTTTACGGCTGTACGAGTGCAAAAAGAACTTTGAGAGCGAGGAGCATGTGAAGCACTGGATTTTGCGGGTGGCGGTGAACGAGAGCCGCAGGTTGCTGCGTTCGTTCTGGCGGCGGACCTCGGTCCCCATGGAGGAGTGGCAGGAGACCGCCGTCCTGGAGGACCCGGCCAAGGCCGAGGTGCTGGAAGCGGTGATGGCGCTGGAGCCCAAATACCGTCTGGCCGTCTACCTGTACTACTACGAGGGGCTGAGCGTGGCCGAGACCGCCGCCGCCATGCGGGCCAACGTGTCCACCGTCCAGACCTGGCTGCTCCGGGCGAGGGCCAGGCTCCGGAAGGAGCTGTCCCAGGAGGAAGAAAGGGAGGAATCTGTCTATGTTCGACCCAAAACTGTACCGTGAAGCGTGCCGGGAGCTGAGCGCTCCCGAGGATAAAATTGAGGAGATTATCGCCATGACTGAGAAGACCAATAAGAAGCATTTCCGTCCCCTGCGCACCGCCCTGATTGCTGCCGCCGCCGTGGCTATGATGGTGATGGGGGTGTCCGCCGCTAACCCGGAAGCCGCCCAGGAGTTTTGGCTCACCCTTCGGAACGCCGTTCAGGTGGACCAGTACCGGATGGATTTGACCACGGAGGAAGGGGAAAAGGTGTCTGTGATTTCCGTCCCCGAAGCACGGCTGGAGAACCGGGACGGCCGGGCTGTCCTGATGGTGAACGGCAAAGATGTGGCCGATATCACCGACGCGCTGGCCCAGGACCAACACTATGTCTATGAGGACGCGGCCGAGGGCAGCAAGATCAGCGTGACCGTGGACGGGACCATCGACAATTGGACGATGACGGCGGACGTGGGCAAGCTGGAGGAGGACGGTACCTACAACTGGTTCGGCGGCGTGACCACCACCAGCGAGGACCAGGATGACAGCTTGGGCGCCCAGATATTCGAGGGCGGCGCGTTTAGCGAGGTTTTTACGAGCGTGAATGTCAACGAAAACACCGACCCGGACGCGGAGGTGACCGTGGGTATTTACGCGGTGACGGGAAACGATTGAACACAGCTTTATACACAGCGGGCCGGGAAACCGGCCCGCTTCCGCTATTTATCCAACCAAATGCCAACCATTTTGAACCTGCTTCCCCTTGTATTTTCCAGGCGGCTGTTTTATAATGAAAGGCAGCAAAACCAAGAAATTTTTCTGATAGAAGGAGAGCATTATGACAGCCAGTGAGAAAAAGCAGCTGATGGCCACGGCCTGCAAGGTGCGCATGGGCGTCATCGAGGGGACCCATGGGGCCAAGGCCGGACATCCCGGCGGCAGCCTGTCCGCCGCCGACGTGTTTACCTACCTCTACTTCAAGGAGATGAATGTCGACCCCAAGGCCCCCAAAAAGGAGGACCGGGACCGCTTCGTTCTGTCCAAGGGCCACACCGCGCCGGGGCTGTACGCCGCTCTGGCGGAGCGGGGCTTCTTCCCCGTGGACGATCTGCCCACCCTGCGCCACATCGACAGCTACCTCCAGGGCCACCCCAACATGAACACCGTCCCCGGCGTGGACATGTCCACCGGCTCCCTGGGCCAGGGCATCTCTGTGGCCGCCGGTATGGCGCTGGCCGCCAAGCACCAGGGAAAAACCTGCCGGATCTACGCCCTGCTGGGCGACGGCGAGATCCAGGAGGGTCAGGTGTGGGAGGCCTTCATGCTGGCCCACCACTATGGGCTGGACAACCTGTGCGCCGTCATCGACAACAACGGCCTGCAAATCGACGGCCCCATCGACAAGGTCATGAGCCCCTATCCCATCCCTGAAAAGCTGAAAGCCTTCGGCTGGAATGTGGTGGAGATCGACGGCCACGACTTCGACCAGATCGAGTCCGCCTTCGCCCAGGCTCGGGAGACGAAGGGCGCTCCCACCGCCATCGTGATGAAGACCACCAAGGGCAAGGGCGTCAGCTATATGGAGAACCAGGCCGGCTGGCACGGCAAGGCCCCCAACGACGAGGAATATGAGAAGGCCATGGCTGAGCTGAAGGCTCAGCTGGCGGAAGTGGAGGCGATGTAAGATGGAACTGAAAAAGATCGCGACCCGGGACAGCTACGGCGCGGCTCTGACTGAGCTGGGCAAGGAGCACGACGACCTGATCGTCTTCGACGCCGATCTGGCGGGAGCCACCAAGACGGGTACCTTCAAAAAAGCCTTCCCCGAGCGGCACTTCAACTGCGGCATCGCCGAGGGCAACATGATCGCCGTGGCCGCCGGAGCCGCCGCCATGGGGCTGGTGCCCTTCGCCTCCAGCTTTGCCATGTTTGCCGCCGGGCGGGCCTTTGAGCAGGTGCGCAACTCCATTGGCTACCCCCATCTCAATGTGAAGATCGGGGCCACCCACGGCGGCATCTCCGTGGGCGAGGACGGAGCCTCCCACCAGTGCTGCGAGGATTTTGCCCTGATGCGCTCCATCCCCGGCATGGTGGTCATGTCCCCCGCTGACGACGTGGAGGCCCGGGCCGCAGTGAAAGCCGCCTATGAGTATAAAGGCCCCGTCTACCTGCGCTTTGGCCGTCTGGCCGTGCCCGTGTTCCACGACGAGGCCAACTTTCAGTTTGAAATCGGCAAGGGCGAGGTCCTCCAGGAGGGCAGCGACGTGGTCATCATCGCCAACGGCCTGATGGTCAGCGAGGCAATCGAAGCGGGCAAGACCCTGGCTGAGGCCGGCATCTCCGCCCGGGTGATTAACCTGTGTACCATCAAGCCCCTGGACGAGGAGCTGGTCCTCAAGGCCGCTCAGGAGTGCGGCAAGGTGATTACCTGCGAGGAGCACTCGGTCATCGGCGGTTTGGGCGAGGCGGTTTGCGCCCTGCTGGCCGAGAAGTGCCCCACCCCCGTGCGCCGCATCGGTGTCAACGACGAGTTCGGCCACTCCGGCCCCGCCGCCGCTCTGCTCAAGCAGTTCGGGCTGTCCGCAGAGCACATCGTCGAGGTCGCGAAGGATTTTTGCGGGAAGTAACAGAAAAAACGCTCCGCTTGTCGCACAGACAGGCGGGGCGGTTTTCTTCCAAAAGGTCCTATTGAAGTTCCTGCTCTAGGCTGTCAAAAGCCGGGGTGGAAAAGAACTCTCCCAGGGTGATGTCCAAACCGTCACAGAGCTTTTTGATGGTAACAATAGACACATCTCTCCGTCTGCTGTCCAGCATACTATAGACCGTTGACGGTGTGACACCGGATAATGTGGCGAGCTCGTTTGCTTTGATCCTACGCGTTTTGCACAAATCCATGAAACGGGCCGCAACTGCATCCTTGACAGACAAATTGACCACCTCAAGGATATAGTATTCAAATTATCGCATTTGCGTATACGCACTTGCGTAATACACAAAAATATGATATACTGCTGCATTGAGGTGATTGAGATGAAAAAAATTACCATCAGTTTGGATGACGCGGTGTATCAGTTTTATCAGAGTGTAGGCAAGAATGCAGGAGGTCTTTCTGTAGAACAGGTTGCCGCAGATGCTTTGTTCAAATTGGCTGGAGAGCTTTCTCTTAACGCGCTTCATAAAAAGAATATACAAGGTTAGGAAAAGCAGGCCATCCCATAGATGGCCTGCTTTTTGCATGGAATGCTCATGCCCGCAGCAGCAGAGGCTGGAGCTGACAGCCCTCCAGGGCCGCCTGGGCGGCGTCGGCCACCTGGGAGAAGTCGGCCACCAGGGAGGTGGGCTTTTTCTCAAAGTCGTCCTGCCCGAAGGGGACGAAGTAGATGTACTTCCGGGGCAGCAGCGCGCCGATGCTGGCTGCCGAGGCGGACAGGCCGTCGTTGGTGGAGGGGGCGATGAGCAGGGGGCGGCAGTTGCGCAGGTGGGCCTTGGCCGCCATGGTGACGCTGGTGTCGGTCACCCCTGCCGCCAGCTTGCCCAGGGTGTTGCCCGTGCAGGGGGCGATGATCAGCAGGTCCAGCAGCTTCTGAGGACCGATGGGCTCCGCCCCCTTCACGGTGCGGATGACCCGGTGGTCGCAGATGCGCTCCATCTCCCGCATCAGGTCGTGGGCTGTGCCAAAGCGGGTGTCGGTGTCCGCCGCCGTCTCAGAGACGATGGGCACCACCCGCTGAAACCGGGCCTTGACCTGCTCCAGCGCCTCCATCGCTTTGGCGTGAGTGCAAAAGGACCCGCATACCGCAAATCCGATGGTTTTGTCTTCCAATGATGATCTTCCTTTCGTTTTTTGACGCATCCGCCGGTTGAGGCCCGGCTGCGCCGTTAGCATCCAATTTCCCGCAGCATGTTGTAGATGGTGCTTCGGATGGCGGCCCCGGCGGTGACCGGCGCGGTCTTCCCCGGCAGGGCCAGAGCCCAGATGACGGTGAGTCCCAGGCTGCCGGCGGCGGCCAGATCCACCCCGCCGGGCTTGGAGGCCAGATCCAGGATCAGGCAGTCGGGCTTCAGGTCTTCCAGCTCCTCCCGGCCCAGGACCTGGGCGGGGACCGTGTTGACAATCAGGTCGTAGCCGCACAGCCACCCCTGGAGCTGGGCGAGGTGCTCGGCTCCAAAGCCCATGGCCTGGGCCCAGGCCAGCTGGTCGTATTTCCGGGCGGCCACGCTCACCCGGGCGCCCAGGGCCTGAAAACGCTGGGCGGTGAGCCGTCCCACCCGGCCAAAGCCGATGACCAGCACCTTGGAGCCGTGGATGGTGATGGGCAGATGCTCCATAGCCAGCTGAACGGCCCCCTCTGCTGTGGGGAGCGCATTAGCGATGGGACACAGTTTTTGCATAATCAAACTCTCAGCCGATAGCGGCTCTGGCCCGGCAGCAGAAGTCATTCATACAGCTAACGGCGGTGGCTCTTGGAATCTTCAGAAACCGTGCGGCCTCACGAAGCGCAAAGCCATCCACCAGGAGCCGAATGATTTTCACTTCCCTTGGCGTAGCCATACTTGCGACCTGTTCCAGAAGGACCTTGCCCTCAATTTGCCGCTCGGTATCTTGCCTGGGGTCTGTAAGCGGACTGCCGGCATCAGCCAGCCCCACAGTCACGCCGCAACGTTTCGCACGGGCATGATACTCACCCTCCCGAAGAACGGAATCCTTCATAGCCCGGAACGCCATAGCCTTGAACGCTACTCCGGCAGGAGGATTGCGGAAATACTGCTGCACAGCGGAGAGATAACCAAAGATTATGATGTCATAAAAATCATCCATCGGGAGACGTTTGCAGCGAAGGTAATCAATGACCATATCGTGGTGTTGCTCCGCAAACTCCCGTTCCTCCTGTGTCATAGGGCGCAAGGCCCTCATGTTTATCACTCCAATCAGTTAGTAAAATAGAGGGAACCCTTTGCGGCACAAGGGATTCCCTCAAAGATAGGTTTGCTTAATCCACCTCCAGCGGCAGGCAGACGATACGGCCATCCATGCCCCAGAACATCTCCGGGGTGTAGAATTGTTCCCGGTACTGCTCAATCTGCTCCGAGGTCAGACTGGTAAAGTGGTCACTGTCCGGCGGAGCGTTGCACAGGAAGAACGTACCGCACACAATATCACATAACTGCCCGTTCTTGTCCCGCAGCCCACGGTTTGCCGGAAGGTCCAGCAATTTGCCCTCGTCATTGCAGACCAGCACGACAGAGTTCTCCAAGTAAATGGGTTGAATTAACCCACCCACGATACCCTGCATAGAGTTCAGAGAATCGTCGATTTCCTTCTCTTCCGGCCTCTGCTCAGGTTCAACTACTAAGACACGCATAGCAACTCTCCCTTCCCCATTCTTAGCTGGCCTGTGCCAGTTCCGGCACCATCTGGGCAGCGTTCACGATCTCCATGAACTGCCGACCGAACGCCTTCGCCTGGGCCGTTTCCTCCGGGCTGAGAGTGCTGACCGTCTGGAAGTTGAACAGGGCGTAGGGCTTGCCCTGTTTGCTGGTGGCCTTCTCCAAGGTGATCTTCGTGACCACGCTGGAGATCGGCGTCAGGGTGCTCAGGAGGCGGGTGGAATACTTCAGGAAACGGGGTTTGCTGGTCACGGGGACACGCACCAGCAGAGGGATAATGCTGTTGGGCCGCAGAAGGAACAGGAGCACCGATTCCTTACACGCTTTGGCGTTGCTGTCCCCGTCCTTGGAACCGAAGTCATTGTAGGGACAGTGCGCACAGGCTTTCCCATCGTGGGAAATGATGCTGTTCTGGCTCATACAAACAGGCGGCGTACCCTCCACCGGATCGGGCGTATCCCAATAGGCCCGGGGCGTGGTGTAGTCCAGCACAATGCCCGTCAGTTCCATGGCGGCTTCGTTTCCCGCCAGCCCCGGCACCTCAAACACCGTAGCCCCACCGGACGGAGATTTGACCACATCAAACAGGTCGAGGGTCAGCGGCTGGCTCTTCAAGTTAGCCCGGATGATGTCCAGGGCGTTGCTGGTCAGGGCCAGATAGGTGGAATCCACCGGGGCCAAAGAGTTTTCCGGCGCAGAGGTAACAGTGATAGCCTGATTTCCAGTGGGCTGCTGCAACTCCTGCACCTTGCCGCTCATACGGCCTTTGAGTCTTGCGTTATCCATGATTGACCTCCATTCAGCTTGCCGACTTGATGGTAAAGCGGCGGTACGATGTCTTGTTGATGTACTTCTTATAGAGAGTGGGATGCTCGGCTTTTAAGGTCTTGCTGTCAAGCCGCTCCTGGGCCACGCTCTTCCAAGTCACGATACGACCTCCGGCAGTCCCTACCTCGTTCTCACCCAGCATCTCCTTCAGCAGATTTTCGGCCTTCTGCTTTCGCTCTGTGACAATCTCCAACTGTGCACAGGCTTCATCGTACTGCGAAAGAAGATCAGCGGCGATGTCCGGCAGGGCGATGTGAGACTTGGGGATACTGTCATGAAAGCGGTCAGCAAGGAATTTGGCGGTTGCATTGGAGCCATCCAGCGGCGGGGGTGTGCAATCCTGCACATGATTCCAGAAATCGGTTTCCAGCTCAATGAGCATAGAAATCAATTCCTCGTCCCGTTCCACGAACTTCCAGCGGAAGGTATTGCCGCCAATGAGAACGGCGATATAGGCCCCGGCATAGCCAGTCACCGCCATGTAGTGCTGAATCTGGCACATATACTCGTCAGGAATCGTATCTTCCCATTCCCCAGCCTTGTAAGCGGAGGCTGTCTTAGCCTCGAAAATATAGGTGCCATAATCCGGGACTTCACAGATACCGTCCAGATTTGCCAGCATGAAGGGATATTCCTCGCTCTGGAGCAATTCACTCTTGTGGCTGACCTCAATTCCGGTGCGCTTGGTGAACTCAGCCCGGACGAACGGTTCAAGCTGCGTCCCCCAGTAGGCAGCTTCCCCAGTCTTTTGGGACGGGAGCTGACCCGTCTTATCCAGCCACAGCTCCACAGAGGATTTATAGCGGTTGATGCCACAGACCACAGAAGCGTCCGAGCCGCCGATGCCCTGCTTCCGATACTCCAGCCAGTCAGCATAGGACATATTCTCGGTAGAAACAAGGATTTTTGCAGACATTTTGACAGCCCTCCTTTATGCCGCTTCCAGCACCATCTTATACGCCTTGTCGATCATGGGGTTGCCCTCCACGGTGCGCAGGAACAGGTTTTCGTTGTAGTTCTTGGTCTTGCGGATAGGGTCGGCGTGGGTGGCAAAGTCGCTGATGGCATTGACGAAGCGGTAGCCGTTCTTCCCTACGTTAGAGAGATCGGGAGCCTCCCAGTACCGGGCCTTCATGTTGTTCAGCAACCTCATATTGTTCTTACGCTGAACGTCAGGCATATCCGGGGTAACGGGGAAGAACTCAGCCATGAACTCCATGACCTTCTTATCGGTCAGCTTGATCCTGGACAGGGTATCAATGCCCCGGCCCAGCTCGCCCATGTACTTCTCGGCCAGTCCCAACGTCTCTTCTGCCTCATGGACACGGCTCATGACGTTCTCGGTGTGCTTGGTAGTCCAGATACGCTTTGCACTGTTCAGAGCCAGATTCAAGGTATTCTGGCAGACAACCCGGATAGGGGTCATGGCGACCTTGATACCGGAGCTGCCATCGTGGGAGTTCATCACCACCAGATAGGGAGCGATCTCGTCCCCAGCAATGATGTAGCGGTGGGGCATCCGGGCCAGCATCCAGACCTTGCGGCCACCCTGCAAGGCCCCGGCAGTCTCGTAGGTCACGCCAGCGCCCAGCAGATCGTCGGTAAACTGGAAAGCGTCCTCGTTCTGGACAACCTTGTAGCGGTCAGAGACGATACCCAGGGCGGCGTTGTCGATGCTGCGGAGATTGACCTTGTAGCCGGAGATTCGGGAGCCATTCTCGGTGTAGACATCCTTCTGGATGACCTCCCAATCCAAGCCAGCGTAGATCAGGGCGTCGGCGGAGGTAGGAGCCTCCTGCACCTTAGTACCCAGGCCGTGCCAGGGTTTCTCTCGGACATAGAACATGGTTTCGATGTTCGCGGACATTATAAATCCCTCCTAAATATGAAATGAGGCCCCGGGGAATTACCCTGAGGCCTTCGTAGCTATAGTATATATTTGAAAAACAGGTGGGATCAAATGAAAAAACTACTTTCATCTGAATTGTTTACAAAGAGTACGGAACTACATTGCAGCCGACAGAGCAACCAACTCGTCCACAATCTGGAGCAGCAGTTCTTCCATAGATCGCAGGTTTTTGGTATGCTCCGCGCAGCCGCTGTCCACCTCAGCCAGAGCCTGGTCAATTTTCTCCAACTGCGGCTCATAGAACCGAGTCAGAAAATCGTTGACCGACTTTTCATAGACGGCTTTTATTTTGATCTCCTGATCGCGGAGTTCGTTGAGCCACTTGTAGTAGTTTGCCAGTTGTTCCTGACTCCGGGCAGCGGCGGCGTCCTCTGATGTCTTGCCTGAGAAAAGATGGATGATTACCCGTATTGCTGCTACAATAACGGACATAGGAACAGGGACCGGAATCGGAATCGGTGCAATATCTATGATAAAAGAGGCAATTTGTGCCAAATCTCCAATGGCAGAATCGTTGTCATTCTGGGTAATTTGACCTGTTTCACCTGAACTTTCTGGCCTGTAATCCGGCATGGCCTCCAGCTTGATTTCGTTCTGGAGAACAATATGCTCCTGTTCGGCCGCTTCTTTCAGCAGGGTATTCAGCGTTTCGCTGATTCGCCGGTCTACGCCCTCTACCGGCTGTCCTCTGGTCACGGCGGCTTTTACATCTTCCAGGATCGCTTCAATTTTTCTCAGGCCGTCGGCCATAAGGCGTTCGTGCAGGCGCTGGCGAGAGGCAAGCAGGGCTTCCCGGTTCTTGGCCATGTCCTGCTTTTCACCATAGATTGGGTCTATCTGGTATTGTTTGATGGCTTCACGCAAACTATTCTGAAGGTTGGTAAGGGGCGTTTGCAGCATGTAAACGGCTTCCGATTGACGAATAGCACCGTTGAGGGCATTGCACAGAGAAGGAAGACCGGAGAAAGAGTGAAGGGGTTCACGTCCTGCCGCTTCATACGCAACCAGAGCGTTAACGGGAAAAATGCCTAAAAAATGTTTCAGTTTCCCGGCAATCTGCATTTGATTACGGCGGCCCTGGACCTCCAGATTAGAGGCTACCTTTTCCCTTACCGTCCGGATAGAGGACTGCTCCGGCACAGAGATATTGGGATCCTCGCTGCCGTCTGCATTCTTTTGGTTTATGATAATGGCAAGGGGCTTTCCCTTTTTCAAGATATCCACAATCGCCTGATAAACTGCCACATTGTCGAAGGTATCCGCATTGTCCATAACGAAGAGAATGACATCGCTTTGAAGAATTTCATGTTCAGCAATCGCGGTGTGTTCGGTATGAGCGTCAATACCCGGTGTGTCGATCAGTGTGTACCCCTCCCAAGGTACCGTTTGGATTTTATCCGTTGTGGGGACATCTCCGGTAGGCGCGATCTCTTTTTTGCACAGAGCGTTGATAAGCGTACTTTTTCCTGCGTTATATAACCCGTAAAACATGATAACAGGGGATTTTTTCTGTTCGGCATCTAACCGTGCGCTCTGTACATTCCGAGCGTGATCCGGCAAGCCTGACCGCTGTAAAATGGACTCCCCCTCCTGCAGCAGGCTTATAACGGTTTGCTTGTGGTTGTTAATTTGCATAGTTTCCATCTTTTCCCTCCGTCAGTTTGTAAACCGCAATTTTTCCAGCTCTCCAGCTAGCCTGACCAACTGCCCGTCCAACTGCCGGTAGCAGTCAGACAGCGGGGCAATACAAGCAGAAGCCATACGGTCAATCGTCTCGGATACATATCTGCGCACCTCCGGGCGGAGATTTTCTACCTGAGCGTCAAGAAAAGCGCTGAAATTATCTCCAGTGGCAATCTTTTCCGAACCAGAGACGTTTTTGTAGAATTTCTTGCTCTTATCGAAGAAGTACTGAATATGCTCCACCAAGCCCTTGGCGTCACGCTCTACCCGGCAGGTCACGGTCTGGCTCACATACTGAATCTGATACTCTGTGCTGTCAGCGGCTTGCGCGTCCAATTGGGGCAGCTCCAGCTCCAGAGATACCATCCCCAGCTTCTCCATAAGAACCTTTGTACACGTTTCCGCAGTCAACCTGGAAATATCCTCCGACATCTCCCTGCTGACAACCTCTGCATCTCCCAGCAGTTTTCGGTCCCGCAGACTGCGGAACAGCTTGCTTAGGCTGATTGGGAACATCTGTTCAATCTCGGCGCAAACAGTGGCTTGCGCATTCTGGCACTCAGTCAGAATATGTTTTAAGTCCGCCTGCTTTTTTTCCAGTTCGCAGCGCAGTTGCCGGATGGTCAGAATGTTACCGTTGTCCGCCTCGTCCAATCCGGTCAGGCGGTCGATAAAGGCGCTGATCTCCGCCTTGGGGCGGCGCATTTTCAGTTCGATTGCTCTTTCGGACAGGATATCCCCCATTTGTACCAGAAATTGGTCCAGATTGCTATCCTTATATAGCTCCATATCCTGTTTTGCCGCAGCATCCCAGGCCAGCATAACGGAAAGGCTCAGGATGCGAGTATTTTCCAGGTTTTCGTTATTGTTAATCTCCTTCGCCTGTTCAGTTACATACCGCTCCTGAGCCTGCCGGTCCTTTGCTGGTTTGGGGATGCGCTTTCTGATAATTGAGCCGTCTTGCACTGTGTGCTTGAAGGTATCCGATTTCGTAATCGCCAGAATCACTGGTTTCCCCATCCGGAACAGCTCGGCCAGCATTTCACGCTCATCCTTTTTGAACGGGCTGCTGGAGGGCGTCAGGTAAATCACCAGGTCGGCGAACTGGATATACTCCTTAGCCAGATCGCCGTGCTCTGTGGTCAGGGAGTGCAGCCCCGGCGTATCCACCCAGGTCAAACCCTGGGCCAAGGTGTAGTGCTGGATGGTGGAGGTGGCCTCAACGGCGTTTTCCGCGAAGTGATCGATTTTGCGGACGCTGCGGTCCTCGCCGCTGGCCGCGCTGTAGTCCTCAATCTCGCAGTCGTGGGGAATATAGAGGTCTTCATAGGATGTGCCACGGAAACTCCAACCGCCCACAAAGTTTCCCAGAGAACTTTTTCCGGCGTTCACATCGGCAAATACCAGGGCCAGGATGCTCTTTTCATGCCGGTTGACAAATTCGGAGCGTTCTATCTGCCTGCGTACCATGTCCTGCCAGCCTCGAAGCTGAAGCTTGGCATGTTCCATCGTTTCACGGCAGAGGTCCTGGTACTCCCCCGCGCCTTTAGGTGGTTCCGGGACGGTAATGCCGGTTTCCAGCAGCATTAACATCTGCGCCTTGCGGTCCTCAATACGGGCGCGGTTTTCGTTGAGGAGACGGTAGGAGTTCCAAATATCCTCATAAAATTGGGTAAAGCTGTCTCGGATCAAATCACTCATTGGGATATCTCCTTCTCCAACGCAGCCAAATGTTCTAACGCCTCGCGCAGAGGCTTTTCGGCGGACCTTTGGGAATTGGCAATGCTGGCATCTGCGGCCTTGCGCATTTCCTGAAAACGTTTGTCAGTTTCTGATTTGAGTGTTTTTAGAAATGGATTCCAGTAATATGATGAAAGGCTATCCCGTGCTTCTTCTACTTGCTGCTTGAATGTATCTGAAATTTCCTTATAGATGTTGGAAGTTGCGTTATGCGTATATATTACGTACTTTGGCTTTTTTATCACAACTCCAAACAGGCCACGTTCCTCGTACCAGTTATCGTATTGGTTGACCTCGATACGGTCTTCATTCACATCAAGATACATACCGGGGGACCAATAATCCCCATTATCGGCAATCCTTGAAAGATCAGCATCTACTTCGGAGACATCGGGAGTGATTGCAATTTCCTCCACTGCTTGGATGTAAATGCCGTGCTGGCCAAGGCTTACCTGAAGTTCTTCTAACAGCTGATTTACTGTGCTGCAAAGCTTGAAGTACTCACTGTCGATCCCGGTTGTACCATAGTCTTGTCTGGCTTTCTGAAATATTTGTTTAATTGCTTTATGAGCATCGCTTACTCCGCGCTCAGCATATGAACGCACGTGATCTCTTGCCTGTCGTTTCAATGAGCTTCCATCTTTTCCCTCAAATGACTTATCTCTACCACTAAGGGAAAGCGACCCATAAAAACTTACCCCAACATTGATTTTCTCTGTAAGCATCTCTTTCGTCCTGGAAAACATCGCTTTTATCTGATCCTGCTGCTTCCGGGCAGACAGATTTGCCATTCGTTCCAAACAGTAATCCTTGCAACGACCGACCTGCTTCAGAAGAGCCTTCCCCCGTGCATTCAATTCCGCTTCATGGGCCTGTCTCAACGTCTCCCCGGTTCCCGAAATCAATTCCGCCAAATGGGCCTGGAGTGGAGGAAGCGCACTGTGCTCTACCAGAAGAGGCTTGTCCTCAGCAATCCCTTTCTGATAAACGACGGAATCTACGCAAAAGATTGAGTCGGGCGCAAATCCGAGAATTTTTTCCAGATCGGCGGTGGTTTTATTCCGGATTACCGCTACCTGCTCCGGTTCAATCTGCCCGCAGTGGGTCAGGACATAGACCATCCGCTGCTTCAGACTGTCCGCTGTATAGTGATCCCGCAGTCTATTCAGCCAGACGGCCTCCACCTCGCCAATGCCTCCGTTTTGAGCACTGGACACGAAGATGATAAAATCCGCCGACTCATAAGCTGCCTGCGCCTCCTGGTCGTCCGAGCCCTCGGCGTTGAGCCCGGGGGTGTCGATGTAGACCGCGCCGCCAAATTCGGCCTGCGCAACAGCTTTCGTGGTGGGGACATCCCCGGTGGGGAACCTCTCCTCCCCACATAGCGCATTGAGCAGGGTGCTCTTTCCCGCATTGTAAATTCCGGTGCATACGACATTCGGGATATGACGGACCGGATTTGAAACAGCGGCCTGATATGCGTCCCAGGCTTTTTCCAAGCGCTGAATATCCTCTTGAGGAACTCCCGCTTTTTGCAGGATTTCTTTTTGCAATAACATTGTCTTTCCTCCCAATACGATTATTTGAAGATACCGGCAATTGCGGATAGCTTACATTTGTCGCAGACGGGACGAATTTCCAACTGCATTTGTTGTGGACTCATGACAACTCCACCCACCGCCTTTGTAAATCTTTTTCCGCACTTTATACAAGTAAACGTTCTCCAATTCAACATTTTCCTACTCCTTCAAATCAGTTTCCATTCCGCTGATGTCGATTACTTCTTTGTGTCTCAGCTCCAGGATTTTCTGGGGCTTGGGTGGGTCACCTCCCGCCGCTTTCCATCCAGCCACGAAAGCGATCCGCACCATGGCAAACAGAGCATTTTCTGCTTGGTCATACTCCCGGCGTTCCAAAAAATCACTGAACGCTTTTTCAAAGTCTACTTTCGTCATAATACCAGCCCATTCTTATAAAAATGATTATATCATACTTATAAGTATGATATCAACATAAAATATTTGCCGCAACTTCGGCGTTCCCGTTTAGCTGCCATCCGAACGACCGGCGTCTGGCAGGTATTTCAACTGCTGTCCCCGCAAATAGAGGCTGGTCAGCCAGTGCAGGTCGTTTTTACGAAGGTTTTCCGCAAATTGCTGAAACTCACCGTCCGGCGAAACCGGTATAACGGTGGACGGAATGGCTATGCGAGACAGGCGGTACAGTTCTTCCATTTCGGAATCGTGGAACAAGGCCAGCTTTGCTTTCTGTCCGTGCGCCAGTAAAATCCCTCGAAACGGCTCGTCCTCGCCCAAGTCGATATGAAAAATCAGGCTGACCAATGCAGGGCCGCTTAACTGTTTGTCAATCACCTCCAGTTGATTTCCCTTCAAGTGAAAAAATAACGGTTTTTGCACCGTTCTACCCTGAATTTGGCAGGAATTGCCCAGCAGCTCCAATTCATATTCCGTAATGCTGCAAAAGCGGTTTCCGTAGAGGAAGTATCCACCCTGGGGTGTCAGCAGAAACGCCTTTTTGCCGTTCCGGTCCGGATCACGCTCGTATTGCTCCAGTGCAGTTAAAATCGGGTTTTTAATATCTTTCGGCACGGTATTCACCTCCTTTTCCGCATTTTATCCCAGAGATACCCATATGGGAATATAGGTTACTTCAAAAATAAAAATATTATTTTTGAAGCAACTTCGGTAGCTTCTGGAGGGAAAATATGCTATCCTAAATATGACATTCCATGATTTTGAGGTGAACGCCATGCTGTCTCTTGATAGAAACGACCCGCTGGACCGTATGATTTTACAGGAATT